>NZ_DASWNO010000304.1:0-6523 GCF_036399195.1 Brevundimonas sp. | reverse complement strand
GGCGTCCATCGCCCCCTCGGCCTTGCCGGCGCCGACGATGGTGTGGAGCTCGTCGATGAAGGTGATGACCTCGCCGTCGGCGTCGGTGATCTCCTTGAGGACGGCCTTGAGCCGCTCCTCGAACTCGCCGCGGTACTTGGCCCCGGCGACCAGGCCACCCATGTCGAGCGAGATCACCCGGCGGTTCTTGAGCCCCTCGGGGACGTCGCCCTCGACGATGCGGCGGGCCAGGCCCTCGACGATGGCCGTCTTGCCGACGCCGGGTTCGCCGATCAGGACGGGGTTGTTCTTGGTGCGGCGGGCCAGGACCTGGATGGTGCGGCGGATCTCCTCGTCGCGGCCGATGACCGGGTCGACCTTGCCGTCGCGGGCCGCCTGGGTGAGGTCTCGGGCGTAGCGCTTCAGGGCGTCGTAGGCGTCCTCGGCCCCGGCGCTGTCGGCGGTCTTGCCCTTGCGGACCTGCAGGATGGCGGCGTCCAGCGCCTCGGGGTCGGCCCCGGCGGCCTTGAGCACGGTCGCGGCCACGCCGCCCTCGCGGGCGAGGGCCGAGAGGATCCGTTCGGTGGTGACGAACTGGTCGCCGGTCTTCTTCGCGGCGGCCTCGGCGGCGGCGAAGACCCGGGCGGTGTCGCCGTCGAGATACAGCTGGCCCGAGCCGCCGGAGACCTGGGCGCGCTTGCTGAGCGCCTTCTCCACGTCGGTCTCGGCGCGTTTGGCGTCGCCCCCGGCGGCGGTGATCAGGTTGCGGGCGAGGCCGTCACGCTCCTCCAGCAGGACCTTGAGCAGGTGCTCGGGCGCGAACTGCTGGTGGCGGCGGGCGAGCGCCAGCGACTGGGCCGACTGGACGGCCTGTTTGGCGCGGTCGGAATAGAGGTCGAGGTTCATGGTTCGGCTGTCCCCTGAAAGGCGGATCGTGGGGCCGCGTCCTCGTATAGAGCGACGCGACCCCGTTGCCGATCAGGTGGGTGTGGCCGAAACGCCACGCAAGACCTCAGCCTCCGGTTTGGCCCGTCGAGAAGTCGAACTGCTCCGGCTGGCGTCGCGGGCTGGAGCCGAAGGTGTAGGTCAGACCGATGAAGGCGGCGCGCAGGCCGATCTTTTGCTCGGACCGCTCGCGGAACAGGGGCGTGTCGTAGGTGGTGACGTTCTGGAAGGTGTCGAACACGTCCCGGACCGTCACGTTCAACGACAGCTTGTCGTTCAGCTTGCGGCGGTAGCCGAGGTTGACCATGCCGCCGGAGTCGCGCGTGCCCTGGGCCAGCAGCTGCTCGCCCTGCCAGAAGGCCGAGACCTGCAGGAAGTCCCTGGGCGTCGGGGTCCAGTTCAGATTGATCCGGCCGGACACCAGATCGGCCTCGCGATCGACGGCGCCCGGAATGCCCGAGGCGTCGATCTCCTGGCGGAAGAGGTTGACGCTGGCGTTGTAGCGCAGGGTCGGATGCAGGGCGCCGCTGGCGACCAGCTCCACACCGGCGTCTCGGCGCGCGCCGACGTTCTCGGGGCGAGTCAGAAAGACGCCGCCGCCGATGTCGCGGGCGACGTCGGTGAAGGCCTTCTGGGTGTCGCGGTAGTAGGCCGTCGCCTGATAGAAGGTCGGGCCGCTGCGCAGCTGCCACATGGCCTCGAAGCTGTCAGTCTCCTGCGGCTCCAGATCCGGATTGCCCGACCTCAGGTTCAGCGGATCCTGATAGGAGACGAACGGATTCAGCTGGAAGGGCTGGGGCCTCTGGATCCGGCGCGAATAGCTGGCGCGCAGCAGTTGGCTCTCCGTCAGCTGATACGACAGGTGGGTGGTCGGATAGGCGCGGAAATAGTCCTGGGACGCCTGCACGCCGGTGGTGATCTGGTCGAGGTCGATGTTCGCCTGTTCCAGCCGCAGGCCGAACTGGGCGGACAGCTTTTCGGTGAACGGCCGCTCGTAGGTGGCGTACAGGGCGTGGACGGTCTGCTCGGCCGCGAACCGGTTGGTGAAGGCGGGGTCGATGACCGCCGCGCCTTCCGACGGCCCCGACCGGTAGCGGTTGCTCTGCTCAGGCCGGCGGATTTCCAGCTCGTAGCCGGCGCGCAGCTTCGCCTCGCCCATGGGACGGACATAGGCGCTGGTCACCCCGATGACGGTGAAGTCGCTTTCGCCGAGCGTGTCCTGATATTGAGGGGCGCCGGCCGGCGTCGTGAAGACGGTGTCGGTGCGGGACTGGTTCTCGTTGGAGCCCCGATCGATCCGCAGCTCGTTCGACCATTCGTGGCCGGCGTCGTCGAAGCGATGCAGGACGCGCCCCGTGACGCCGTAGTTCAAACCCTCGAACTCCGCCTGGCTGTCACGTTCGAAAGCGCGGGTGACGACACCGGCGGCGTCGCGGGTCTCGAACAGGGTGCGGCCGCCGCTCTCGCCCTGGAACCGGGCGCCGCGCAGTTCGGCGGTGAGCTGGGTCCGGGACGTCAGATTGTACTCAGCCGACACCCGTCCGAAGGCGCCTTCGTTGGCGGTGTCGAAACCGTCCGACGTCGTGGTCGTCGTCGAGACGACGGCGCCGGAAACCGGATCAAGCTGCTCGCGCAACGTGTCGAACTCGATGTCGAAGGCGTCCCGGCGGGCGTTCAGATCGCCGGTCAGGGTCAGCTTGTCCTTTTGCCACGATCCGCTGAGGCCGCCGTTCCAGCGGCCGTCGGGACCGACGTTCAGCCGCACTGAACCCGTGGTCTGCGTGCCTTGCGGCGTCGCCGAGGCGCCGGCGGGAACCGGCTTGGTGATCAGGTTGATGACGCCGCCCGAGCCTTCGGGGCTGTAGGCCGCCGACGGATTGGTCATCACCTCGATGCGGGCGTAACGGTCGGCGGGCAACTGCAGGACCGCCGTGCCGCGGTTGGGACCGGACAGGACGGCCGAGGGCCGGCCGTCGACGAGGATGGTCACGTTGGCGTCGCCGCGCAGGCTGACGTTGCCGTCGGGGTCGACCTCGACCGAGGGAACGTTGCGCAGGGCTTCGGCCAGGGTGCCATTGGCGGCCTGGAGATCGTTGGCGAGGCTGTAGCTGGTCGAGTCGATCGAAGAGCGCACGTCGGACGCGCGGCCGCTGACGACCACGTCGCCGACGCGGGCGGGCTCGTCGGCCGGGGTCTGGGGGGCGGGTTGCGCGGGAGCCTGCGCGGGGGGCCGGGGCTGGGCCGGGGGGGTGGCGGTCTGGGCCAGGGCGACGCCGGCGGGCATGGACAGCGCGGTGCCGACCATTAACAAAAGTTTAACTGATTTCACGAGCCCACGACCATGTAAAAGCGGCGCACAAAGGCGATCCGGTTGTAGCGGTGCAAGTATCAGCGCTTTCTGCGACTTGACAGTTACTTCGGTGTCATCTTGCGACGGGTACATGGGCTGGGGCACGGGAACATCTCCTTGAGCGGGCGGGCGGCCCGCCGTTGGTTAGAGGAGACGCAGGCCAGCGCGTGAGCCGCATGAGCGACGAGTGAGCAATCGCTGAAAAGTCACCCGGGAACGGGCCGAGGCGCCTGCTTTGGCGCTGGCGGGCCCCACGCGGCCGGGCTAGTTTTTCCGCCTCGTCGGGAGCCCAATTCATGTCGATCCGCCTCACGCGCCGCGCCGCGCTGGTCACCTCCGCCGCCGGGGCCGCCGCCCTGCCTTCGCGTGGATGGGCGCAGGCCGCGAACGACGCCGCGTCTCTGGACGATCAGGTGGACGCCTTCGTCAGGCGCGCCATGGCGGCCTTCCCGGATCAGCCGGCGGTGTCGGTGGCGCTGGTCAAGGACGGGCAGGCCGTGCTGACGCGCGGCTATGGCGTCCGCGCCATCGGCGGGGCGCCGGTCGACGAGCACACCCTGTTCGCCATCGCCTCGAACACCAAGGCGGTGACCTGCACGGCGCTGGCCATCCTGATCGACGAGGGCAAGGTGAAGTGGGACGCGCCGGTGCGGGCGTACCTGCCCGGCTTCTCGCTGTCGAAGCCTGAGCTGAACGACGTGGTGACGGTGCGCGATCTGGTCAGCCACCGGATCGGCTTCGGACTGGGCGCGGGCGACCTGCTGTTCTGGCCCAACAGCGACCGGACGCGGGCCGAGATCATTGCGGCCATCCCGCACGTGCCGATCGAGGACAGCTTCCGCACCAGCTACCACTACTGCAACCTGATGTTCGTGGCCGCGGGCGAGGTGGTCGCCGCCGCCTCGGGCATGCCGTGGGAGGCGTTCGTCCAGACGCGCATCCTGAACCCGCTGGGCATGACCGAGACCCTGCCGGTGATGACCGCCGCCGACCCGACCAAGTCGGCCCTGCCGCACGGCCGCATCGGACCGCCGCTGCGCTATCAGGGCCCGATGCAGACCATCGGCCGCTCGATCCAGGAGGTCTGGGACTGGGCCGCGGCCGGGGCCGCGGGCGGCTTCGTGACCACGCCGGTCGACTGGGCCAAGTGGATCGCGGTGCAGCTGGCGCGCGGAAGATTGCCGGACGGGACGCGGCTGTATTCCGAGGCGCGCGCCAACGAGATGTGGCGGCCCAACATCCTGATCTCGAACTCGGCGGGGCCGACGGCGGAGCTGCCGGGGCGCGCCATCGCCTCGACCTACGCCACCGGCTGGCAGGTGCAGGACTATCGCGGCGAGCGGATGGTCACCCACGGCGGCGGCGCACCCGGCTTCGTCTCCGGCACCGTTCTGATCCCCGGCCGCAACGCCGGCTTCAGCTATTTCACCAACGCCGAGGAAGGCATGCTGACGCGCGCCCTGCGCAGCGGGATCACCGACATCGTCATGGGCAAGGCCGATTTCGACTGGGTCGCGGACAGTGTGCGGCTGAAGACGGAAGGCGACGCGAGATCGGTCGCCGCGGCGGCGGAGATCGACGCCAAACAGGCGGCTGGGGCGCCGCCCTCGCTGCCGCTGGACGCATACGCCGGAACGTGGCGCGATCCGTGGTACGGCGACATCATGATCGAGCAACGCGCCACGGGCCGCGGGCGGAACCGCCGTACGGCTCTGTGGCTGTCGTTCAGCAGGACGCCCGCATTGAAGGGACCGCTGGAGCCCTACGACGGCGAGACGATGCGGACCCGCTTCTCCGACCGGCGCGAGGAAGACCTGTTCATCACCTTCGCGCTGGAAGGCGGCGCTCCGAAGACGGCCACGATGAAGGCGGTCAGCCCGGACGCCGACTTCTCATACGACTATCACGATCTGCGGCTGACGCGGGTCTGACCGGGTCAGCCGGCGGGGGCGGGCGTCGTTTCGGGCTGATTGACGGCCGAGCCGGGGGCGGCGGCGTCTGGCGAACCCGGTGAGCCAGCGGGCGCAGCCCCGGCGGCGGCGGGCGCTGAACCGGCCGCCGCCTCGGATGCGGCGCCCATGTCAGGGGTCTGCGGCATCTCGGCCGCGACGCCTTCGTTGGCGGGTTCGGGTGCGGCGACGGGATCGTTGCAGGCGGCGAGCAGGGCGCTCAGGGCGAGGGCGGCGAGGCCGGTCTTCAGCAGGGTCGACATGAAGGTTCTCCGATCAGACCTGTCAAACCGCGCGACAGGCCTTGCCGTTCCCTATTGAGCGGCAGGTCGCCGACCGGCCTCGAGGATCGGCATGCCGGCCTCGGTCGGGATGTAGATGACCTCCCGGCCCTGCTTGCCGGCGGTCTCCTCCAGCATGTGGATGTAGGACCAGCGCAGGTAGTTCTCCGGGCCGCCGAGGCTCTGCGCCATGATCCGGTTCGCCTCGTTGGTGCCGCGGGCGCGGGCGACCTCGGCCTGGGCGGTCAACTGGGCCGAGTCGAGCGCGGCCTGGGCCTCGAGCACGCGGATGCGGCGGTCCTGAACGGCCTGTTCATAGGCCGCCTTGCCCTGCATCTGCTTGGAATAGACGTTGTAGGTCGGCATGCCGACAAGGATCAGGACGGCGACGACGAGCAATGCGATGGCCGAACCGATGGTGACGCCGAGACCGCGCATGTCTTCCCCCTGAGCCGCAGGCGCACAGCCTCGCCGGACCGGCGACGGCGGTCAAGCGTCAGCGGATGAGCTCGAGGATCTCCAGCTTGGAATCGACCCGCGGCCACGGGATCACCAGCCGCCAGCGGTCGGAGCCGATGCGCTCGAACACGCCCACCTGATCGCGGATCGGCTGCTCGCCGTATCGCGGGAAGCTCGTCTCATCAATGCCCCAGGCCTGGGCGCCGATGAAGACGAGGCGGCCGTCGGTGTCGGGGTACAGAAGGCCGCGCGAACGCTGCGAGCCGGTGGTCTTGGTCAGGACCAGGTCGCCGCCCGGGGACAGCTCGACGGTGCAGCGGAAGAAGGGATAGGCGAGGTAGCCGAGCCCGCCGGGTCCATTCGAGCCGAGCTTGATCGCCCGGCAGCGGTAGCTTCCCGGCGGCGGCTGCAGGCGGCCGGTCTGACCCGCGTTGGGATCGACCAGCGGCCCCAGCGCCTCGACCTCGGCGGCGAAGCCCTTGTCCTCGGCCTCGGCCCGGGCGAGCCGCCACGCCTGTTCGAGCCGGCCCAGCCGGCCGGCGTCCTCCGCCGACGCGACG
>NZ_DASWNO010000303.1:0-2077 GCF_036399195.1 Brevundimonas sp. | reverse complement strand
CGCGCGGCGCCCTGCTGCATGCGGGCGGGGATCTCTTCCGAGAACAGTTCGAGGAGGAGTTGGGGCATCTACCGGATATCGTATCGTTTCGCTCCCTTCCCCCTGGAGGGGGGAAGGGTCGGGGATGGGGGTGGCGCTGTTTCAGCCACGATCTGTTCGACGACGGCCATCAGGTCGTCGCGGACCCGCTTTTCGGGGAAGCGGATGACACGATAGCCTTCAGCATTGAGCCACCGAGTGCGCCCGGCATCGCGTTCCTGCCGATCCGGCAGGTCATGAAACGGACCGTCGACCTCGATCACCAACCGCGAGGCCAGATGAGCGAAATCCGCGACAAAGCGGCCGATGGGAGCCTGACGGCGAAAGTTCATCTTGCGCTTGCGCAGCGCTTCCCAAAGAAGCCGCTCGGCGAAGGATTGCTCCTGCCGCAGGCGACGGGCGCGGTCCGTGCCGCCGGGCGCGATGCGCTGCGGAGGGCGAGACGCGGACAGGCCGCCACCCCCATCCCCGACCCTTCCCCCCTCCAGGGGGAAGGGCGCGATGTGGCGGTCGTCGGTTGTCACGCCCGTCCCCTTTCCTGCTCGACCCATTCGACAGCGCACGCCTTGCACAGGTCCCGGATCCTCCCGATGTAGCTCTGGCGCTCGGCCACGGCGATGGCCCCGCGGGCGTCCATCAGGTTGAACAGGTGCGACGCCTTCAGCACCTGATCGTAGGCCGGCAGGACCAGCGCCTGGCCCTGCGGTCCCTTCATCTCGAGGAAGCGCGAGACCTCGGCGACCATGTCCTCGAACCGGCGCTTCAGCCCGTCGACGTCATATCCGTGGAAGTTCGCTTCCGACTGCTGGCGCTCGTTCTCGAGGAAGACCTCGCGATAGGTCAGGCCGTCCCGGTTGAACTTCAGGTCGTACACGTTGTCGACGCCCTGAACGTACATCGCCAGCCGCTCCAGCCCGTAGGTCAGCTCGCCGGAGACGACGTCGACCTCGATGCCGCCGACGCCCTGGAAATAGGTGAACTGCGTCACCTCCATGCCGTCGCACCAGACCTCCCAGCCCAGCCCCCAGGCGCCCACCGTCGGGTTTTCCCAGTCGTCCTCGACGAAGCGGATGTCGTGCAGCTTCGGATCGATCCCGATCGCCGCCAGCGATCCCAGATACAGCGCCTGCAGGTCCGCCGGGTTCGGCTTCAAGATCACCTGATATTGGTAATAGTGCTGTAATCTATTGGGATTTTCACCATAGCGACCGTCGCCGGGCCGCCGCGACGGCTGCACATAGGCCGCCTTCCACGGACGCGGGCCCAACGCCCGCAGCACCGTCGCCGGATGCAGCGTCCCCGCCCCGACCTCGATGTCGTAGGGCTGCAGGATTGCGCAGCCCTGATCGCCCCAGTAGCGGTGGAGCGTCAGGATCAGGTCCTGGAACGAGAGCGGCTCGGTGGTCACGGGGTTTTTTCGTCCGGGAAAGAAGGCGGCGGACCCTAGACGTGGCGGTTTCGGCGGGCAAGGCGAAGCCCGGCCTACGCTTCCTTAAGCGCCCTCCGCTACACACCGTCCCATGAAGCAGATCGACCAGCTGCGCCGCCGGGCCGCCCGCTATCTGGACATCGCGCCGGTGACGGTCGCGCCCGCGCGCGGGATCTTCTCGCTCAGCTTCGACGACATCCCCGCCACCGCCTGGACCGAGGCGGGCCCGATCCTGGCGCAGCACGGCGTCAAGGCGACCTACTACGTCTGCGGCGGCCTCGCCGGACGGCGCAACATGGACCGCGACCAGTTCGAGGTCGCGCACCTGCAGGCGCTGCACGCGGCCGACCATGAGGTCGGCTGCCACACCTTCGGCCACACCAGCGTCCTGCGCATGAGCGAAGAGGCCCTGCGGCTCAGCCTCGACGCCAACGCCGCCTGGGTCGCCGAGCGGCTGGGCGGCTATCGCATGACCACCTTCGCCTACCCCTTCGGAGACGCCACGGTGTCGGCCAAGCGCATGATCCGCGAACGCTTCGCCCTCGGGCGGGGCGTCCGCGACGGCGTCAACGTCGGGCGCGAGGACCGGGGCCTGATCAGGAGCATCGG
>NZ_DASWNO010000302.1:0-8699 GCF_036399195.1 Brevundimonas sp. | reverse complement strand
CCGGTCGATCTGGAGGCGCTGGTGCGCGGCGTGGCCGAACTCCTGAGCCCGCGGGCGCACGACAAGGGGCGGGAGATCGTCTGGTCCGTCGGCGCCGAGGCGATCGACATCATCGGCGACGAGGGCCGCCTGCGGCAGGTGCTGTTCAACCTCGCCGGCAACGCGGTGAAATTCACGGAAGAGGGCGGCGTCCGCATCACCGTCGAGCGCGTCGGCGGCGCGGCCGGCCGGCCGAAGCTGGCCTTCATCATCGACGATACCGGGCCCGGCGTGCCCGCCGCGGCCCGCCAGCGGATCTTCGAGGAGTTCGGCCACGTCGACGCCTCGGACGCCAGCCGCTTCGGCGGCGCCGGCCTGGGGCTGGCCGTGGTCAGCAAACTGGCCGCCGCGATGAAGGGGACCGTCACGGTCGGCGACCGCCCCGACGGCCCCGGCGCGCGATTCCGCTTTGAAGCCGCCTTCCCGGCCGTCAAGGGCGCCGACCGCGGCCGCCCGCTCGCGGGCCACAAGGTTCACGTCGTCAGCCCCGACCCCTTCGTCGAGGCGGCGGCCGTCGCCCAGGTGGAGGCCTCCGGCGGACGCTGCAGCGCCGACGCCGAGGGGGTGTAGATCGATCACGCGGCGCGGGCTGCGGGGTCCGGACTGGCCGCCCGTCCGGCGCACGGCCGCGGCGTCATCCTGCTGAAGCCCAACGAGCGCGACCTCATCGCCCGCTACAAGGGTGTGGGCTTTCACGGCTATCTGATCAAACCGCTGCGCCGCGCCTCTGTGGCGGAGCGGGTTCTCGCCGCCGCCGGCGCGCGCCTGCAGCCCGGCCTGCCGCCGCCGCCGCCGCCCGAGGACGACCGCGTCGGCCTGACGCGGTTCTCGGGCACGCGCGTGCTGCTGGTCGAGGACAATCCGGTCGGGGCCCTGCTCGCCGCCACCCTGCTGCGGCGCGAGGGCTGCGCCGTGGAAACCGCGGCCAGCGGTCACGAGGCCGTCGCCGCGATGAAGCGCGCCCGCTATGATCTGGTGCTGATGGACATGCGGATGCCGGGTATGGACGGCCCGACCGCCGCCCGCGCCATCCGCGCCGGCGGGGACCAGACCCCGATCGTCGCCCTGACCGCCCACGCCTTCGCCGAGGACCGCCGCACCTGCCTCGAGGCGGGCATGAACGACCATCTGGTCAAGCCGCTGGAGCTTGAAACCCTGCGCGCCTCTCTCGCCCGCTGGACGAACCGTGCGGAGCGCGCCAAGGTCGCCGTCGGATAAGGGACGCGGGGGCGTCGCTTCAAGGGACGCGCCCATGACGGACCAATCGGCCAAGCCTGCGCCGCGCAAGGCGAGCGCGAAGGATGTCTTCAAGGCGCTGGGTCGTGGCCGGGTACTGATCACGCTGTTGCTGGGCTTCGGCTCCGGCCTGCCGTTCTTGCTCACCGGCGCAACCCTGAGCATCTGGCTGGCCGAGGGCGATGTGGCCCTTTCGACCATCGGGTTCATCTCGTGGGTCGGTCTCGCCTATTCCTTCAAGTTCCTCTGGGCCCCGGTCGTCGACCGGTTCGACGTCCCCATCCTCGGTCGGCTCGGTCGGCGACGGGGCTGGATGCTGCTGTCCCAGACGCTGGTCGGTGCGGCGCTGATCACCATGGCCGTGGTCGGGCCGGAGGGCGGACTGACGATCCTTGGGGCCGCGGCCCTTGTGACGGCCTTCGCTTCGGCGACGCAGGACATCGTCGTCGACGCCTGGCGGATCGAGACGGCCGAGAACGACGAAGACCTGGCTCTGCTGACCTCGGCCTATCAGCTGGGTTACCGGTTCGCGATCCTGGCGGGCAACGCCTTGATCCTGTTCTTCGCGACCCGGCTGGGGTGGAACGCGGCCTATGCGATCTGGGGCGCGGCGATGTCCATCGCGGTCATCGCCACCCTGTTCGCCAAGGAGCCGCTGGATCGGTCGGAGATCGCCAGGGCGACCGGAGGAGCCGCGCCCTGGACCCCTCGGGGCATGTTCGACGTGGTCGTCGGGCCGTTCCTCAACTTCCTGAAGACCCACAAGACCGCCGCCCTGCTGATGCTGGCGGCGATCAGCCTGTACCGGCTGCCGGACTTCGTCATGGGGCCGATGGTGGGCCCGTTCTATATCGAGCTGGGGCTAACCAAGGACGCCATCGGGGCGATGCGGCTGAGCTTTGGTTTGGCCGGGTCGATCGCCGGCATCGCCGCGGGCGGGCTGTGCGCCCTGCGCTTCGGTTTCGGGCGGACGCTCTTGCTGGGCGCGCTGATCGGCCCGATGTCCAACCTGGGCTATACGCTGATGGCGATGGTGGGTCTGTCGACGCCCATGTTCGCCGGAGTCCTGTTCGTCGAGAATTTCAGCGAGGGTTTGGCCGGCGCCGCCCTCGTCGCCTACATGTCGAGCCTGACCGGCATCGGCTATACGGCGACCCAGTACGCCCTGCTCAGTTCGTTCTACGCCCTGCTCGGCAAGTTCCTGAAGGGCTTCTCGGGCGTGGTGGTCGAGGGCCTGCAGCAGACGTACGAGCAGATGACGGCCTTCGCCCTGTTCTTCGCGGGAACGGCGGCCATCGGAATCCCGGCGGTGATCCTGTGCTGGCTGCTGGATCGCCGGAACCGCAGGCTGAAGGCGGCGGCCGGGATCGGCTGAGCGCCTACTCCTCGCCGATGGCCCCTTCGTCGTAGGCGGCGAAGGTGGCGGCGGTCATGATCTCGCTGACTGAGGCGCCGAGGCTGACGATCTGGACCGACTTCTCCAAGCCGACCAGCAGCGGCCCGATGACCGTGGCGCCGCCCAGCTGCTGGACCAGCCGTGTCGAGATGGCGGCCGAGTGGATCGCCGGCATGACCAGCACATTGGCGTGGCCGGTCAGGCGCATGAACGGATAGGCGGCGCGCGCCTCGGGATCGAGCGCCAGTTCGGGCGGCATCTCGCCCTCGTATTCGAAGTCCACGCCGCGGGCGTCGAGGATGCGGATCGCCTCGCGCACCTTCTCGCCCCGGTCTCCCGGCGGGTTGCCGAAGGTGGAGTAGCTGAGGAAGGCCACGCGCGGCTTCTTGCCCAACTTGCGCACCGTCTGGGCGGCCTGGATCGCGATCTCGGCCAGTTCCTCGGCGTTGGGCAGTTCATGGATCGAGGTGTCGGCGACGAACAGGGTGCGGCCCTTCGCCAGCAGGATCGACAGGCCGATCATCCGCTCCTTGACGTCGAGGACCCGGCGGATTTCCTTCAGCACCATGTTGAAGTTGCGGGTCACGCCCGTGACCATCGCCTCGGCCTGACCGCGGGCGACCATGGCGGCGGCGAAATAGTTGCGGTCCTGATTGATCATCCGCTGGACGTCGCGGCGCAGATATCCGCGGCGCTGCAGCCGGCCGTAGAGCCAGTCGGTGTACTCGACGTTGTGCTCGCTGACGCGGGCGTTGACGATCGCCATGCCCATTTCGTCGAAGTTCAGGCCCGCCTCGGCCGCGTTCTTGCGGATCAGCTCCTCGCGCCCGATCAGGATGGGCGTGCCCAGCTCGGCCTGTTTGAAGGCCCAGGCGGCGCGGATCACGGCCGTCTCCTCGCCCTCGGCGAAGACCACCCGCTTGTTCGGCGCGGCGCGGACGGCGCCGGAGATGTTCTGCATCAGGGCCGCCGACGGATCGAGCCGCGAGCGCAGCTGGGTCCGGTAGGCGTCCATGTCCTCGATCGGCTTGCGCGCGACCCCGGTGTCCATCGCCGCTTGGGCGACGAAGGGCGGAATGTACCAGATCAGGCGCGGGTCGAACGGCGTGGGGATGATGTAGTCGCGGCCGAACTTCAGCTTGCGCCCGCGATAGGCGGCGGCGACCTCGTCGGGCACGTCCTCGCGGGCGAGGGCGGCAAGGGCCTGTGCGCAGGCGACCTTCATCTCGTGGTTGACGCGCCGGGCGCGCACGTCCAGCGCTCCGCGGAAGATGTAGGGAAAGCCGAGGACGTTGTTGACCTGGTTGACGTAGTCCGATCGGCCGGTCGCCATGATGGCGTCGGAGCGCACTGACAGCACGTCCTCCGGCGTGATCTCGGGGTCCGGATTAGCCATGGCGAAGATGATCGGGTTGGGCGCCATCGAAGCGACCATGTCCTTTGTGATCGCGCCCTTGGCGGACAGGCCCAGGACCACGTCGGCGCCGATCATGGCCTCGGCCAAGGTGCGGTGCGGGGTGTCGGTGGCGTGGGCGGCCTTCCACTGGTCGACGTTGGCGCGGCCCTTGTAGACGACGCCGTCGCGGTCGACGATGACGGTGTTCTCGGCCCGCACCCCGGCGGCCTTCATCAGGCCGATCGAGCTAAGGCCCGCGGCCCCGGCTCCGGCCAGCACGACCTTGAGGTCTTCCAGCTTCTTCCCGGCGATATAGGCGGCGTTGATCAGGCCGGCGGTCGAGATGATGGCCGTGCCGTGCTGGTCGTCATGGAACACCGGGATGTCCAGCAGGTCCTGCAGCTGGCTCTCGATCTCGAAACACTCGGGGGACTTGATGTCCTCCAGGTTGATGCCGCCCCAGGTGTCGCCGATGTTCTTGACCACGGTGATGAACTCGTCCGGGTCGGTGGTCTTCACCTCGACGTCGAAGCTGTCGACGTCGGCGAAGCGTTTGAACAGGACAGCCTTGCCCTCCATCACCGGCTTGGACGCCATGTGCCCGAGGTTGCCGAGGCCGAGGATGGCCGTGCCGTTGGAGATGACGGCGACCAGATTGCCCTTGGAGGTGTAGTCGTAGGCCTTGTCCACGTCGGCGGCGATCGCCAGCACCGGAATGGCGACGCCGGGCGAATAGGCCAGCGACAGGTCGCGCTGGGTGGCCATCGGCTTGGTCGGCGCCATGGAGATCTTGCCCGGCGTCGGGCTGCGGTGGAACTCCAGCGCGTCTTCGTCGGAGAAGGTCTGTTTGTCGGTCAGGTCGGCCATGGACCGTTCCTAAGGCCGGCGACCGCGCGGGACAACCTCGGCTCCGCGCGTCAGGGGGCCAGGACGCCGACCCGCTCGACCTCCACGGGTCCGGTCATGAAGACATGGCCGGAGGCCTCGTCCCACTCGATCGTCAGCTCGCCGCCGTCAACCTCGACCACAGCCTGACGGGCCGTCAGGCCGCGGCGCGCCGTGGCGACCAGCGCCGCGCAGGCGCCGGTGCCGCACGCCTTCGTCAGGCCGGCCCCGCGTTCCCAAACTCTCAGGCGGATGCGGTCGGGCGCGACCACATGGGCGAAGCCGACGTTCACGCCCTCGGGGAAGCGGGGATGATGCTCGATCAGCGAACCGGTCCCGCGCACGAAGGCGTCGTCGGGTGCGTGATCCATGAAGAAGACGACGTGCGGATTGCCCATGGAGACCGCGCCGGGCGTGTGCAGGACAGGGGCGTCGATGGGGCCGACCTGCAGCTCGATGCCGCGGGTGTCCATCGCCTCATCCAGCGGGATCTGCTCCCAGTCGAGGCGGGGCGCGCCCATGTCGACGGTGATCCGGCCGTCCGCCCCGCGTCGGGCGGCTGTCGGTCCCGCCAGGGTGTCGATGATGACCCGGTCCTTGCCGCTGGACTGCAACAACAGCCAGCCGACGCAGCGCAGCGCGTTGCCGCAGGTCTCGACCTGCCCACCGTTCGCGTTCCACACCCGCATGAAGGCGTCGGCCGTGTCGGACGGCTCCATGGCGATCAGCTGGTCGCAGCCCTCTCCGGTCCGCCGGTCGGCGATGGCGCGCACCCGTTCCGTGGTCGGCGCGAACGGCGTCTCCAGCGCATTGACGACCACGAAGTCGTTGCCGGCGCCGTTCATCTTGACGAAGGAAAGGGTCATGTCATGGCCGATATAGAGATCGGCTGGACCTGACGCGAGAGAACCGCGTTAAGCTGGGCCATGAATCGCGCACCACCCGATCCTCCACCCCCCGATCCTCGCACGGCGTCAGCCCCCGCCGCCCCGCGCGCCGGGGGCCTGCGGATACGGGCCCGGCTTCGCTATCTCTACCATGGCTCATCGCCCGTGGCGGTCCGCTTCCGGCTGGCGGTCATCGTCATCGATTTCGCCATCATCGGTTTCTTCCTCGCGGCCCCGATCCTGCACGAGGCCGGCTGGGTCTTCTATCTGGTGGACTATCTGATCGCCGCCATCCTCGGTCTCGATCTGGCGGCGCGGGCGTGGGCGCATACGGACTGGAAGGACTGGCTGAAGAAGCCGGTGGTCTGGGTCGATCTTTTCGTGCTGGCCACCCTGCTGTTCCCGGCCTGGCTGTTCAACTTCGGCTTTCTGCGGCTCTTGCGGCTGTGGACGCTGCTGAACTCGGATTTCTTCTGGCGCACCGTCGGGCGCCGGTACGACGACACCCGCGTCGAGGAGATCACGCGCGCGCTGGCCGCGCTGGTGACCTTCATCTTCGTCATCACGGGCTTCGTCTACGCGACCTTCCGGGGCCGTCACGAAGGAATCTCCGGCTACCTCGACGCCCTCTATTTCACTGTCGCAACCCTGACCACGACCGGATTCGGAGACATCACCCTGCCGGGCAACTGGGGCAGGGTGCTGTCGATCGTGGTCATGCTGACGGGGATCACCCTCTTCCTGCGGCTGGCCCAGACGCTGTTCCGCCCGCACAAGATCCGCTTTCCCTGCCCGATCTGCGGCCTGCAGAAGCACGAGCCCGACGCCGTCCACTGCAAGGCCTGCGGCACGACCCTCTGCATCCCCGACGAGGGGAACTGACCGCGGTCGGTAACGAAGGGGTCAGGCCGCTTGCCGGTGCAGTGGCGGCGGGTAAGGTGTCGCCACACCATCGGGGACAATCCATGATCCGCACCGCCGCGCTCGCCGCCCTTCTCGCTTCAACCGCCCTCTCGAGTGTCGCCATGGCCCAGACATCCGCGCCCGCGCCGGCCCCCGCCGAAGTGGCGGGCGGCAGGTTCGCGACCTCGGACGCCACCGACCCCTACCTCTGGCTGGAAGAGGTCGAGGGCCAGCGCGCCATGGCCTGGGTCGAGGAGCAGAACCGCCGCTCGCTGGGCGTGCTGCAGGGAGACCCACGCTACGAGACCCTGCACCAGCAGGCGCTCGCCATCGTCGAGGCGCGCGACCGCATTCCGATGCCCTCGTTCAACCGCGATGGATCGGTGGACAACTTCTGGCAGGACGCCCAGCACGTCCGGGGCATCTGGCGCACAACCACGCTGGACAGCTACCGCACCGACGCGCCCCGGTGGGAGACCATCCTCGACTTCGACGCGCTGGCGGCGGCCGAGGGCAAGAACTGGGTCTACAAGGGTGCGACCTGCCTGCCGCCGGAAGAGACCCGCTGCCTGATCAGCCTGTCGGACGGCGGCAAGGACGCCGTCACGGTGCGCGAGTTCGACCGCGCCACCCGCACTTTCGTCGACGGCGGCTTCGTCCTGCCGGAGTCCAAGGGCGGCGCGGCATGGGTCGATCAGGACACCCTGCTGGTGGCCCGCGACTTCGGCCCCGGCACCCTGACCAGCTCGGGCTATCCGATGATCGTCAAGGTGCTGAAGCGCGGCCAGACGCTGGATCAGGCGCGGACCGTGTTCACGGGCCAGCCGTCGGACGTGCAGGTCAACGGCTATACGCTGCGCGACGCCGACGGCGTGGTGCAGGCGACCCTCATCAACCGCGGCGTCAGCTTCTACGAGGGCGAAACCCACCGCCTGAACCCCGACGGCACGACGACGAAGCTGGAGCTGCCGGCCAAGTCGAACATCAATGCGCTGGTCCGGGGCCAGATGGTGGTCACCACCGACCAGGACTGGACCGCCCCCTCGGGCCAGCAGTTCCGCACCGGCGACGTCATCGCCTGGGACCTGAACCGCTGGCTGGCCGACCCGGCGACGCCGGCCCAACTGGTGATCCGGCCGGGCGAGCGCGAGGCGATCGAGGGCATCAGCGCCACCCGCAACAAGCTGGTGGTCGCCCTGTACGAGAACGTGCGCGGCGGGGTCTATGTCTATGAGCCGAACGCCTCGGGCGAGTGGAGCCGGACGCGGCTCGATCTGCCGCAGAACGTCTCGGTCGGCGTCGGGTCCGCTTCGGACCGTGACGACCGCGTGTTCGTCACCGTCGCCGGTTATCTGACCCCGTCGAGCCTGTTGCTCGCCGACGCCGCGACCGCCGACGTGTCCGAAATCCGCTCGCTGCCGGCCAAGTTCAACGCCGAGGGCATGACCGTCGAACAGTTCCAGGCGCGAAGCGCCGACGGCACGATGATCCCCTATTTCGTCGTCCACCGAGGCGACATGCCGATGGACGGGTCCAACCCCACCCTGTTGTACGGCTACGGCGGGTTCCAAGTGTCGCAGCTGCCGGGTTATTCGGCCACCGTCGGCAAGCTGTGGCTGGAGCGGGGCGGGGTCTATGTCGTCGCCAATACGCGCGGCGGAGGCGAGTTCGGCCCGAACTGGCACCAGGCGGCGCTGCAACAGAACCGGCAGCGCTCGCACGAGGACTTCCAGGCCGTGGCCCAAGACCTAATCGCCCGCAACATCACCTCGCAGCCGAAGCTGGGGATCATGGGCGGCTCGCAGGGCGGGCTGTTCATGGGTGCGATGCTCACCCAGCGCCCGGAGCTGATCAACGCGGCGGTCATCCAGGTGCCGCTGTTCGACATGCTGCGCTTCCACAAGCTGCTGGCGGGCGCCTCCTGGCGAGCGGAGTACGGCGATCCGGACATCCCGGA
>NZ_DASWNO010000301.1:0-4105 GCF_036399195.1 Brevundimonas sp. | reverse complement strand
ATTCACGTGGGCGACGCCCGAGGTGATGTTCTTGCGCTCGCGCTTCTTTACGCGACCCGGTTCCTTGGCCATGTGTCTGTCTTACTTCTTCTTGCCGGCGATCGGCTTGGCGGGACCCTTGCGGGTGCGGGCGTTGGTGTGGGTGCGCTGACCACGGACCGGCAGGCCCTTGCGGTGACGCAGGCCGCGGTAGCAGGCCAGGTCCATCAGACGCTTGATGTTCATCGACGTCTCGCGGCGCAGGTCGCCCTCGACGGTGTGGTCGCGGTCGATGGTCTCGCGGATCTGCAGGACCTCGGCGTCGGTCAGCTGGTTCACCCGGCGGGCCGGCTCGATGCCCACCTTGGTGGTGATTTCCTTGGCGGCGTGAGCGCCGATGCCATGGATGTACTGAAGCGCGATTTCGACGCGCTTGTTGGTCGGGATGTTGACGCCAGCGATACGGGCCACGAAGCTCTCCAGATACGCGTGTGCGGACGCAACAAACGCTCCGGTCAACAGACCAGGAGCGTCGACGCCCTTCGCGGAAGCGCGCCTTATACAGGGGATTCCCGCTGCGTCAACGGCTCACGGGGCGGGCGCGGCGCTGTCAGCGGCCGAACTGGACGAAAACCGTGACCCTTTGTCCTTCGACCGGACGGCCCGAGGCGCTCATCGGCGGCCGGAAACGAAAATAGCCCTCGGCGGCGCGAATGGCGGCCTGGCCAAAGCCCATCCCCGGGGGCGTCTCCTCGACGACACGGCAGTTGTCGAGCCGCTCATCCAGACGGATGACGCAGTTGACCGAGCCGCGGCCGGAGCGCCGACGTGCATTGGCGGGGACGACGCTGAAGATCTCGCCCTGGGTGGCGCCGCGGATGAAGCGCGGACCGATACCGCCCGAGCCTGAGCCCTCGCCGTCCCCGTCGCCCGTGCCCGTGCCGGCGCCAGTGCCCCCCTGCCCCATGCCCGGCGTCGGGCTGGCGTCCGCCGCCATTCCGATGACGAGAGGCTGCTCGGGCGCCTGCACCGGCGGGGCCGGCACTTCCCGGGGGACGTTCACTGGGGGCTTCGGCGGGACATGGACGCGGGACGGAGCCGCGGGCGCGCCGCCGCCCGGATCAGGCGTGGGCTGGAGCGGCGGGGGTGGAGGGGGCGGCGGCGGCGTGGGGCGAAACAGCACGACGTCGATCGGCGGGGCCGGCGGCAGGAAGGGCACGGGCGCGGCGCTGTTGGCGATCAGGGCGAACACGACCAGGTGCGCCGCGGACACGCCGGCGGCGATCCCCGCGGTCCGCATGCGCTTCTTCGTCAGCAGTGGCTGTTCGATCCTCACGACCCCGTCCTTATCACGGGGACATGAACGCGCGGGCGCGGCAAAGGGTCAGGGACGGTTCAGCCTGACAGTTACGCGACGTCGTCGAGAGCCGCGTCGATCTCGGCCGCCACGGCGGCGATGGACCCCATTCCGTCGATCTCGGTCAGCAGGCCCTTGTCGGCGTAATAGGGCAGCAGCGGCGCCGTGTTGCGGTTGTAGGCGTCCAGCCGGACCTTGAAGCTGTCGGGATTGTCGTCGGGACGGCCCTGATCGGCGAAACGCACGGCCACCCGATCCAGCAAGGCGGCGTCGTCGACCTTCAGCCGAACGACGCGGTCGATCCTCTTGCCGAGCTTGGCCAGCATGGCGTCCAGAGCCTCGGCCTGAGCCACGGTGCGGGGAAAGCCGTCGAAGATGGCCCCGCCGGCGTCCTCGGCCTCTTTCAGACGGGCCTCGATCAGGGCGATGACGATGGCGTCGGACACCAGCTCGCCCCGGGACATGATCGCCTGGCATTCCCGCCCCAGTTCGGAGCCTGAGGCGATCGCCTCGCGCAGCATGTCGCCGGTCGACAGCTGGACCATGCCGCGGGCGTCCACCAGCCGTTTGGCCTGAGTGCCCTTGCCGGCCGCGGGGGGCCCGAACAGGATCAGGTTCATCGCCGCCCCTCCCCCAACCGGTTCCTAGCGCCGGGCCGGGGCTGTGACGCCCTTGCCGCGGGTCTGACCCCGCCCGCGCAGCTTGGCCTTCTTGATCAGGCCCTCGTACTGGTGCGCCAGCAGGTGAGACTGGATCTGCGCGACCGTGTCCATGGTCACGGAGACCACAATCAGGATCGACGTGCCGCCGATGATCGCCTGACCCATGCCGGAGTTGGCCATGAAGAACTCGGGCAGCAGGCAGACCGCCGTGATGTAGGCCGCGCCGATCGTCGTCAGGCGCGTCAGGACATAATCCAGATACTCCGCCGTGCGCTTGCCGGGCCGGATGCCGGGCAGGAAGCCGCCGTATTTGCGCAGGTTCTCGGCCGTGTCCTCGGGATTGAACGTGATTGAGGTGTAGAAGAAGCAGAAGAAGATGATCAGCGCGCCGTACAGCACCATGAATACGGGCTGGCCGTGCTGCATCTGGGCGGTGACCAGCGGCAGCCACTCCATCCACGGCGGCAGGTTCGCATTGGCGGTCATCTGGGCGACCGTCGTCGGCAGCATCAGCAGGGACGAGGCGAAGATCGGCGGGATCACGCCCGCGGTGTTGACCTTCAGCGGCAGGAAGCTGCGCTCGCCGCCGGCCATGCGGTTGCCTTCCTGACGCTTCGGATACTGGATCAGCAGCCGGCGCTGGGCGCGCTCCATGAAGACGATGAAGACCACGACCGCGATCATCATGGCGGTGATGAACAGCAGGGTGAAGGCGGACATCTGGCCCTGCTGGGCCAGGCCGAAGAGGCGGGCGACGGTGCCGGGCAGCACCGCGACAATGCCCGCGAAGATGATCAGCGAGATGCCGTTGCCGACGCCGCGGGCGGTGACCTGCTCGCCCAGCCACATCAGGAACATGGTGCCGCCGGTCAGGACGGTGATGGTCGAGATGATGAAGAAGATGCCGGGGTTGTCGACGAAGCCCTGCTGGGCGTTCAGACCGATGGCGATGCCGGCCGACTGGAACAGCGCCAGCACCACGGTCAGGTAGCGGGTGTACTGGTTCAGCTGCTTGCGGCCGCTCTCGCCGCCTTCCTTGCGCAGCTTCTCCCACGGCGGATATACCGCGCCCATCAGCTGCACGATGATCGACGCCGAGATGTAGGGCATCACGTTCAGCGCGAAGACGGCGAACCGCTCGACGGCGCCGCCCGAGAACATGTTGACCATGTCCAGGATGCCGCGCTGGCTGTCAGGGTTCTGGAAGAAGGCGAGGAAGGCTTCGGAGTTGATCCCCGGGACCGGCACATAGGTGCCGATGCGGTAGACCAGCAGGGCCAGGATCGTGAACAGCAAACGCTTGTGAAGCTCGGTCGCCTTGGCGAACGAACCCATGTTCATGTTTGCTGCGAGTTGTTCGGCGGCCGAAGCCATGTGTCGTCACCCCGACTGATCAGAAAGCGGCGTATCGGACGTGAATCCGGCGCCAGCGTCCAGATAGGCGAAGGGCGCCCCCTTAGCGAGAGCGCCCCTCAAGCTTATTTCGCGCGGGCCGCCGTGCGGGTCGTGCGGGCCGAGATCTTGTTGGCGTCGCCGCGCGGCGCCTTGGGAGCCGGAGCCTTGCCCTTGGCGGCGTTGCGCTTCTCGACGCGGGCCGCGGCCTTGGCTTCAGCGGCGATGCGCTGTTGCGTCACCGAACCGCCGGCGGCCTCGATGGCCTTGACCGCGCCGGCCGAGGCCGACCAGACGACCAGGTTCAGCTTGGCCTTCAATTCACCGGTGCCCAGCAGACGCACGCCGTCCTTGGTGCGGCGGATGACGCCCGCGCCGACCAGGGCGTCGCCGTTGATCTCGTTCTTGGCGTCCAGCTTGCCGCCGTCGATGGCGTCCTGCAGACGCCACAGGTTGACCTCGGCCAGCTTCAGCGCGTTCGGATTGTTGAAGCCGCGCTTGGGCATCCGCATGTACAGCGGCATCTGACCGCCTTCGAAGCCGCCGATGGCGACGCCCGAACGCGACTTCTGACCCTTGACGCCGCGACCCGCGGTCTTGCCCTTGCCCGAGCCCGGGCCCCGGCCGACGCGCATGCGCTTCTTGTGGGCGCCCTCGTTGTCGCGGATTTCGTTCAGTTTCATGTGCCTGATCCTTTCGGGTTCTAGCGCCTGGC
>NZ_DASWNO010000300.1:0-1915 GCF_036399195.1 Brevundimonas sp. | reverse complement strand
GAATCGAGCGGTCCCCCGGGAATGGACGCGGCCCCGCCCTGTCCGACGATCACTCCGTCGATGGTCATGGTACAGGTCAGATCCGTCAGTCTTGTGCGCCAGTCGGCGACCTCTGAGCCCACGATCAGCCCGGCGTTGTTGCCGAAGTCCGAGGCCGTCACGGCGGGCCCATGGTCGTTGATGCCGGCGAACGGGCTGCCGGCGATCTCGACCCCGGTCAGGACGCGACCCACGAGCGGGGCGACCGTCTCGGCCGTCCAGCCCTCGCGATCCGGCGCATCCTCGGCCATCTCGAGCACATATTCCGCCTCGACCGCCGCGAACCCGCCGTCGATCACGTGGAAAGCCGTGGGCGTCAGGCCCGCCGTCGAGATGTTGTGGGCGAAGATGGGGCCCGCCAGCCGCCCGGCGCCGAAGCGTGTGTCGTGAGGCGCGTTGATGCGGCCCAGTTTCCAGCCCGCAACGCGATCGGGCCAGGCCGAGATGGCGCCGTCCTGAACGGTATAGGCGGCCTCCAGCGACACCGGCTCCGGGCCCGGATAGTCCTTGACCGAACGGCCCGCGCGGCGCGCCTCCACGAAGGCGCGGGCGATCGGCGAAACCGTTGAATTGTCGTGTGCGTGGCTCACGCCGCCCCCCTGTTGCGTCAGACATTGCGCAGGAAGGAAACCGGTGTCAATTTGAATCCGGCGCAGCCCCTCGGGGCGGCGCGCCGGTTGAAGGTCGCGCCCGCAGGCGACCCTGTGACAGGATGGAATCATGACGCTCGCCCGCATCGCCGCCTTCGCCGCCGCCCTTCTGGTTCCGCTCCCCGCCTCGGTGGCGATGGCGCAAACGCCCGCGCCCGCTGTCGCCGAAGCCGCTCTGCCGGCCTTCCCCGGCGCTCTGGGCTGGGCGTCCAAGACGCCAGGCGGCCGGGGCGGTCGGATCATCCGGGTGACCAATCTGAACAGCGAGGGGCCCGGCTCGCTGCGCGAAGCCATCGAAGCCGACGGGCCTCGTATCGTCGTGTTCGAGGTTGGCGGCGTGATCGACCTGGGCAAGAAGACGCTGCGGCTGCGCAATCCCTTCATCACCATCGCCGGCCAGACCGCGCCGTCGCCGGGCGTCACCCTGATCAAGGGCGGCATGGACATCACCACGCATGACGTCATCGTCCAGCATATCCGCGTGCGCCCCGGATCGGCGGGCGGCGAGTGGATGAGCGGCTGGGACGAGGACTCCATCGCCACCGTCGGCGCCTACAATGTCATCGTCGATCATTGCAGCCTGACCTGGGGCACCGACGAAAACCTGTCCGCCTCCGGTCCGCGCTTCACCGGCTCGACGCCCGCCGAATGGCGCCAGGGCACCAGCCACGACATCACCTTCTCGAACAACCTGATCGGCGAGAGCCTGGCCTACTCGACCCACTCGAAGGGCGAGCACTCCAAAGGGTCGCTGATCCACGACAACGTCACGGGCCTGCTGATCGTCGGCAACCTCTACGCCCACAACTACGAGCGCAGCCCGCTGTTCAAGGGCGGGGTGCACGGGATCATCGCCAACAATCTGATCTACAATCCGGGCCCGCGCGCCATCCACTACAACCTCGCCCCGGAGGAGTGGGGAACCGTACCGTTCGAGGTCGGCAAGATGACGGTCGTGGGCAACGTCCTGCGCGCCGGGCCTTCGACGCCGACCGAGCATCTCGCCTTCATGATGATCGGCGGGGCAGGCGACGTGGAATACTACGGCCGCGACAACATCGCCGTGGATCAGGTCGGCGAGCCGCTGCGCATGTTCGGCCGCTACACCACCAGCCCCGCGCGAATCATCGAGGTGCGCCGCCCCCCGGTCTGGTGGGAGGGTCTGGCGCCGATTCCGGCCGTGGATGTGCAACGGTCCGTGCTGGCGAATGTCGGGGCCCGGCCCT
>NZ_DASWNO010000299.1:0-18494 GCF_036399195.1 Brevundimonas sp. | reverse complement strand
GCCTGCGACGCCTGCGTCTCGGTGCGGCTGCCGGTTCCAGAGTTCGTCTTCTCGCGGTCCCAGCGGCGGGTGCTGAAGCGGAACGGCGATCTTTCGCGGGATCTGGTGGAGGCCGAGGCCACGACCGAGCAGTTCGACCTGTTGCGTCGCTACCTCAACCATCGCCATCCCGGCGGCGGCATGAGCGCCATGAGCTGGCTCGACTATGTCGCCATGGTCGAGGACACGGCGGTCCGCACCCATCTGATCGAATACCGCCTGCCGTCGAGCGACGGCGGCCCCGGCGACCTCGTCGGCGTCTGCCTGACCGACCTGCTCGGCGACGGGCTGTCGATGGTCTACAGCTTCTTCGAGCCGACCATGGAGGCGCGCAGCCTCGGCCGCTTCGCCATCCTGGACCATGTGCGTCAGGCCGCGGCGGTCAAGCTGCCGTTCGTCTATCTGGGCTACTGGGTCCGGGGCTCGCGCAAGATGGACTACAAGGCCGAGTTCCAGCCCATGGAGCAGCTGACGAAGCTGGGCTGGCGGTTGCTGCCTCAGCCGGCCGCGGGCACGGACGTAGAGTAGTCATCGACCAAAACGTCCTCGCCCAACCAGGGCCCTGGATCACGTCCTCCGCCGAACTTCACCAGCGCCTCGATCCGCTTCTGGATCGGGGGATGGCTGGCGAACAGGCCTTCCAGCCCCACACCGTTCGGTTGGTTGTCGAGGAACAGCTGTTGCAGCTCGTCGGGCCCCTTCAGAGAGGACCGCCCTTCCACCTTGCGGAGGGCCGAGATCATGGCGTCGGGGTTCTTGGTCAGTTCGACCGCCCCCGCGTCCGCGACATATTCACGGCTCCGCGACAGCATCATCCGGATGACGATGGCGAGCACGAAGCCGATCACCGCGAAGGCCATCCCGATCAGGATCAGCGGCATCGCGTTCTTGTTGTCTCGCCGCCCGCCGCCGCGCGAATAGATCAGGCCCCGGAACACCAGCTCCGCGATGACGCTGATGATCCCCGCGAAGATCGAGGCGATCACCATGGTCCGCACGTCCTTGTTGATGACATGGGTCAACTCGTGGCCCAGGACGGCCTCGAGTTCGTCGCGGGTCAGGGTGTTTACCAGCCCGCGGGTGACGGTGATGCTGTACTGGCCTTCGTGCAGGCCGGTGGCGAAGGCGTTCAGGCTGTCGCTTTCGATGACCCGCAGCGCCGGGGTCCTCAAGCCGCGCGAGATGGCGAGGTTTTCCAGCAGGTTGTAGAGGTCAGGCTCAGACCGTCTCTCAACCTTCCGCGCCCCGGTCATGACGTCGATCATGGCTTGGCTGCCGAAGTAGGAGATCGCGAACCAGACGGCTGCAATGCCGAAGGCCAGGGGAACGGTGCCGCCCAGCCAACTGGCGGCCAGGGCCATGTCGTCTCCCAGCCCCCGGCCCGTGCCGGGCAGGAACCCCATCCCCATCAGGATCAACTGCACCCCATACAGGATGCCGATCATCAGCACGGGAAAGGCGGCCAGCAGCAGGATCGAACGGGTGTTGTTGGCCCAGATGTGGGTCTGCAGCCCGACGGCGCCCATCAATCCGGTCCCTTACGCCGTGAAGCTGACCTTGGGCGGCGCGGCGTTCATCGTGGCCCGCTCGCCCTCGCCTACGTCGAAGAAGGGCTTGTCGGAGCCGAAGCCCACCATGCCGGCGAACAGGACGGTCGGGAACTGGCGGCGCACGGCGTTGAACTCGCCGACGGCGCTGTTGAAGAAGCGGCGCGCGGCGGCCAGCTTGTTCTCGATGTCCGACAGCTCGCGCTGCAGCTCCAGATAGTTGGTGTTGGCCTTCAGGTCCGGATAGGCCTCGGCCACGGCGAACAGTCGCCCGAGCGCGCCGGTCAGCAGGTTCTCGGCCTGAACCTTGTAGTTGACCGAGGTGGCGCCTGCCGCGGCGGCGCGGGCCTGGGTGACGGCGTCCAGCGTCCCGCGCTCATGCGAGGCGTAGCCCTTCACCGTCTCGACCAGATTGGGGATGAGGTCCTGCCGCTGCTTCAGCTGCACGTCGATGTCGGCGAACGACTGGTCCGCGCGCTGATCCAGCGCGACCAGCTTGTTGTAGGCGCCCACGATGACGAACAGGACGACGGCGACGATGACGACGATGACGATCAGGGTGGTCAGCATATCGATCTCCAACCTCGGCCGGACCTCCGGCCACCAATGGACTATCGCCCGATACGGCCACGCTGCGAAGTGAAATCGGCGTCACCTCCGGACGCCGCTGGCGCGCTGTGCTCCCGCCACGCCGCGATGGACGTCGGTTCGCGGAGGGAGCGATGGTTGGGGAGGCGCTGAGCAGCGCGTGGATCTGTCGCCATGGGCTCAACGGCGCCATCCGCCACGTTCGCTCAAGGCGAAGCATGAGCTGAGGCGCTGGGCCCCGAACGGTCGATAACAACTGCCGGAGAAGCGAGGCGGGCCAGACTGGGTCGTCTGACCCGCCTCAGGTCGTCGGAACGCTAGAACTTGTGGCGCAACGACGCAGTCCAGCGGCGACCGACATTGTCGATATAGTTGCCGGTTAGCACGCCGTTGACGCCGTCGACGCCGTTCTCGTTCGTCACATTGTCGACCACGAACTGAAGGTGGGTGTTGTCGGTAAGGTCCACCCCGAACGACAGGTCGTGGCGGGCGTAGCCGTCGAAGCGCCGGATCGGCTGGACCTCGGAGGTGATCGGCGTGCCGGCGCTCAGGATGATGGTGTCGTCCTGAATCGACGTGGTCCACCGCATGCTGTAGCGGCCGATATTGTACAGCGCCGTCAGCTGCGTCGACCAGGTCGGGTTTGCGAGCGTATTCTCCGCCGCTTGCGGCGCCGTGAACTCGTCGTCTCCAGAGACCGTGTATTCAAGAAGGTGGTAGATGTTCGCACGGAACGCGAGCGTACCCAGATCGCCATCAAGCTTCAGCAGGTCAGCCAGATCCGTCGAATAACTGACGTTGGAACTGATGGCTCGGACGCGCGTCCCGCCGAGGTTGAAGAACGGCAGCTCAAACCCGTTGGTGAAGTTGAACGTGGCGTCGCGGCGAATACCAGCGCAGCTGTTCACGCCGATATCCGCCGAGTTGTCGGGGAAGCTGGCGCTGTCGTAGCAGAATTCGGCTGCCGGCTGGGCGAGCAGCGGCCCCAAGGCTCCCGTCACCGTGATTTCGAGATAGTCCGCCGCCACGATCAGGTTCGGCAGAAACCGGGGCGTGGCGACGAATCCATAGGTGAAGGAATCGCCCGTCTCGGGATCAGATCCTGGGTGCCGGAGATCAGCCCGGTGAAGGCCGCATTGGTTGGCGTGAAGCCGTTCAGGAATGCGGCAGCGCTGGTCTGATCCGTGGCGTTGCCGTTCGCGATTACGGCGGCGGTGCAGTTGGCCCTGCGCGCCGTCGGATTGGGTCCAAGACCAATCTGCGACGGCTGACACGGATCGGCGATCGGTTAGTCGCGCCGTTCAGCCGTCATTGTAATCGTCCAGCCGGTCCGCCACGGAGTGCTCTGGCATGGGGTAAATAACCCAGCTGCCGCATCGCGCGGCTTTGCGACTGGGCAGGTGAGCGTCCGCACTCGGAACCGGTAGCGCGAATTTTAGGGCAAGAGCCGCTCGGGATGGCATCAGGTCAAACTAGCGGAACTTGCGCAGGCCCCGCGGCCCCTGCCGTCCGGCTCCAGCCCGTCTGCCCAGCCAGTCTTTCCAATCCGGCCAGTTCCGCCGCCGTCCGCCGCCGTCGACCCACTCGGGGCCATGCGCGCCGTCGAACAGGGTGACGTCGGCGAGCCCGCCCTGTTTGTAGGACTGCAGCTTGACGCCCTTGCCGCGGCCCATCTCCGGCAGCTCGGCGACGGGGAAGATCAGGGCCTTGATGTTGTCCCCGATCGCGGCGACGTGGTCGCCGGTGACCCGCAGGGCCGCGCGCATTTCGCCGTTGAGCACCTGTTTGCCGCCCCGCTTCTGGGCCAGCAATTCGTCCTCGGGGGCGATGAAGCCGTAGCCGGCCCTGGAGGCGATCAGCAGCCTGCCACCCGGCTGATGCATCAGCAGGTTCACGATCTCGGCCTTCTCGTCGAGGTCGATCATCAGGCGCAGTGGCTCGCCGTGGCCGCGCCCGGACGCCAGCTTGTCGGCGCCGACGGTGAAGATGCGGCCGTCCGAGGCCGCCACCAGCAGCTTGTCGGTCGTATAGCCGGGCACGAGGAAGGCGAGGCTGTCGCCCTCCTTGAACTTCAGCTCCGACGGGTCCTCGACCTTGCCCCTGGCGGCGCGGATCCAGCCGCGCTCTGACAGGATGACGGTGATCGCCTCACGCGGAATAAAGGCCTCGACCGAGACGAAGGCCGAGGCGGAGACGGCCTCGGCGATGGTGGTGCGTCGGGGCGAGACCAGCGCCTTGCGCACGCCCTCCAGGTCCTTGCCGATCTGTTTCCACTGTTTGGCCGGCGACGACGACAGCGATTGCAGGGCGGCAAGTTCGTCGGCCAGCGCCTTGTATTCGTTCTCGATCGTCATCTCCTCGATCCGCGCCAGCTGGCGCAGTCGGGTGTCGAGGATGAAGTCGGCCTGGAGCTCCGACAGACCAAACCGGGCGATCAGCACCGCCTTGGGATGCTCCTCCTCGCGGACGATGCGAATGACCTCGTCGAGGTTGAGGAAGACGATCCGCAGCCCTTCGAGCAGGTGCAGCCGCTTCTCGATGCGCTCGATCCGCCATGCCGCCCGGCGCACCAGCACCTCGCGCCGGTGATCGAGGAAGGCCTGTAGACAGGCTTTCAGCCCCATGACGCGCGGCGTGCCGGTGGCGTCCAGCACATTCATGTTGATGGGGAAGCGGATCTCGAGGTCCGAGAGCTTGAACAGGCTCTCCATCAGCACCTCGGGTTCCACAGTGCGCGACTTGGGCTCCAGCACCAGCCGGATGTCCTCGGCCGACTCGTCCCGGACATCGCCCAGCAGGGGCGCCTTCTTGTGTTCGATCAGGTCGGCGAGGTCGGCGATCAGCTTCGACTTCTGCACCTGGTACGGCATCTCGGTGACGATGATGCGCCAGACGCCGCGGCCCAGATCCTCGGTCTCCCAGCGGGCGCGCAGGCGCACCCCTCCCCGTCCAGTCTCATAGGCGTCGAGGATGGAGGCGTGGCCCTCAACCGCGACGCCGCCGGTCGGGAAGTCCGGGCCCGGGACGATGGTCGCCAGCTCTTGCGTCGTGGCGTCCGGCCGGTCCAGCAGCAGATGGCAGGCGGCGATCAGTTCGCCGACATTGTGCGGCGGGATCGAGGTGGCCATGCCGACCGCGATGCCCGACGAGCCGTTGGCCAGCAGATTGGGGAAACCGGCGGGCAGGACGACCGGCTCTTCGTCCTGGTCGTCATAGGTGGCCTTGAAGTCCACCGAGTCCTGGTCGATGCCGTCCATCAGCAGGACGGCGGCGGCGGTCAGCTTGCACTCGGTGTAGCGCATGGCGGCGGCGTTATCGCCGTCGATGTTGCCGAAGTTGCCTTGGCCGTCGACCAGCGGATAGCGCTGGGAAAAGTCCTGCGCCAGCCGCACCAGGGCGTCATAGATCGAGGCGTCGCCGTGCGGGTGATAGCCGCCCATGACCTCGCCGACGACCTTGGCGCATTTGCGGGCCGCGGCCTGCGGGTTCAGCCGCATCTGGTGCATGGCGTACATGATGCGCCGATGCACCGGCTTGAAGCCGTCGCGCACGTCCGGCAGGGCCCGGTTCGTGATGGTCGACAGGGCGTAGGCGAGATAGCGGCGCGACAGCGCCTCGCTCATCGGCTCGTCGACGATGCGTCCGCCTTCGGGCGTCGGGGTGTGAACGGTCATGATCCAGCGAATCGGCGAACGGAAGACCGAAGTCTAGCCTCGCCGTGGCCGCGCCGCGCCTATTCCGTGGACGGTCTCGGGGCCTTCGATGCATCCGGCGCGAACTGGTTCCCGAAGACGTCGCCCGCGTACCAGCGCGGCCGCTCCGGCGCGTCCGCGATCGAGCGGGCGATCGCCCCGTTCACTCGGGCGAACCGGACCGCTGACTCCCACATGAAGGGCATCCGCAGGTCGTCCGCCGGGCGGTGATAGCCGTTCTGGAAGAACTGCCCCCACGCCGCCTCGCCGCCGTTCGCGTAGCCGGTCGCCAGCATGACCGATGGAACCCCGGCCTTGACGAAGGAATAGTGGTCGGAGCGGGTGAAAACGCCCTGGGTCGGCATGGGATCGGGGGACAGGGTCAGCCCGTCGGCGCGGGCGGCGGCATCCACCAGGGGTCCCAGCGTCGAGTGATCTGATCCGAACGCCACCAGATCGGTGAAGGCGTAGGTCAGGATGGGCATGTCGAGATTGACGTTGGCCACGACCCTGTTCGCCGCGACGACCGGATTTTCCGCCAAGTATTCCGAACCCAGCAGGCCCATCTCTTCCGCGGTCAGGGCCACGACCATGACCGAGCGGCGCGGGCGGTCGGCCATCAACGACCGCGCCGCTTCGAGCATGATCGACACGCCCCCGGCGTTGTCGAGCGCGCCGTTGTTTACGCGGTCGTCCCCCTGCTCCTCCAGACCGAGGTGATCGAGGTGGGCCGTCAGCATCACCACCTCGTCCCTCACCGTCGGATCGGAGCCGGAGATGAGGCCGATGACGTTGGCGCTCTGGATGTCCTCGCGCGTCGTATGAACGTCGAACGCAGCCGTGCCGTTCAGCCGGAAGCCGCGCGGGCGGGCGTCGGGGGCGGCGGCCTCGGCCCGGAGCTGGGCGTAGGAGCGGCGTGCGCCCGCGAACAGCGCGTCGGCGGCGGCTCCGGTAAGATACCCACCGACCACCAGGCCGTCGGCTTCGTCATAGGGGGCGGCTTCGGGCGTGGCCCAGCTTCTTGACGCCTGCCGCGCGGCCATGGCCACGCCGTTGCTGAAGGCGTTCATCCCGGCGTCCGACTTGGCGATCGTGATGAAGCCGACCGCCCCGCGCGCCGCCGCCATGCGCCGCTTGCTGTCGCCGAGGAAGGCGGCGTTCTCGCCCGTCATGCCGGTCGGCGTGCCCGACAGGACCACCACGATCTTCCCGCGCACGTCCAGGCCCCGATAGTCATCCATGCCCAGCTCCGGGGCGTCGAGGCCGTAGCCGACGAACACCAGAGGAGCGGACTTCACGACATGGCCGGCGTCCCGTCCGGGCGTGACAGCGAGATCGCGGCCGTGCGTCCAGACGACCGGCTGTCCGCGCCGCGGCGTGAAGGTCACGGTCGCGCCCTGTTCGGCGACGCGGGTGGCGGTGACGGTGACCGGCTGCAGCCACGATCCGTCTGGGCCGCCTGGGACCATGCCCATGGCCTCCATCCGCGTGCGGACGTAGAGCGCGGCCAGATCATAGCCGCGCTCGCCTGCCTCCCGGCCCTCGACCGCGTCGTCGGCCAGGAAGGCGACATCGGCCCGGATACGGGCTTCCGCGGCCGCGTCGGCGATCGCCGCCGGCGATTGAGCCGCTGCTAGGTCGGCGGCGCCGAGGCTCAGGCTCAGGGCCAGCGCGAGGCTGGAGACGACGAGACGCTTCATGGATTCCCCTCCGATGGTCGCCGATGGCTAGCAGGGCCGGCGATCAAAGGCGATCCGCTTCGGCCAGCTTGTCCAGCATCCAAACCCGTGCCGACGGCAGCGGCCGGTTCAGGGGGTGGAAGACGAACTGCTCGAGGAAATGGCCGGTCAGGTCGAAGCCTGCGCGAACATCGCCCGCTCTCAGCCCCGCCTGCGCCCCAAGCATGAACGGCGGCAGGGTCAGCAGCTTGTCGGCATACGGCGCGCCCGCCGTGGCCGAGACGGCCCGGCCAGTCCGTGGGCTGACCCACACCAGCTCGTCCATGCCCCCGGAGACCGCGCAGCGGCTCAGGTCGAGGCCGAAGCCGAGGTCCTCCAGCAGTCCCGCCTCGAACCGAACGAACACCGCCGGCCAGACGTCCGGCACGGCGAAGGCTCCCATCAAAGCCTCGAAGGCCAGGAAGGCCCCCGGGTGCGGCTCCCGCTCCGGAAGCGCGCCCTGCGCCACGGCCGCCGCGGCGGCGAGGCCGCCCAGAGCGAGGGGATCATCAAACAAGGCGCTGGGCCCCTCACCCATCGGCTCCAGCCGAGCCGAACCAAGGTGGTCGGAGGTCCGGGCGCGGTAGTCGGCTGAGACCCTCGCTCCGGCCTGCAGGAACGGCTTCATCTTGCGGGACGCGCCGCCGGCGACATAGGCGGCGCGGCGTCCGTGATTCTCGGTCAGCAGTTCCGCCACCACGCCCGTGTCGCCGTGCGGCCGCGCGGACAGGACGAAGGCGTCGTCGGTGAAATCCATCGCTTCCGTTAGCCCGTCGGGCGCGTGTTGGCGATATGTTCCGCGTCGGCCGGACTAGTCAGCGGCGCGGATAGCGGCCACGACGGCGTCCGCCTTCTCGTTGGGCACTGCGAAGCTCAGCACATACTGCTCGATCCTCCAGCCCTCGGGCGTGAGCCGCAGCACGCCGGAGCCGCGGGTCTGGCCGTAGTTGGCGTTCGTCAGCTTTTCCTCAAACCAGGCGATGCACCTGCACTCGATCGGGGCGATCGTGATCGTCCGCTCGGCAGCCGGATAGGACCAGCCGTTGCCGCGCGCGAAGTGCGGCTCGGCATAGGCGCGGAACTCAGCCAATGGCCAATGCTCGCTCGCGTCCGTTCCGACGAACCGCGCGTCAGGGGTGAACAGGGAGAAATAAGCCGCGCCGTCGGCGGCCGTCGAGGCGGCGTTGAGGCGATCCAGAACATCGGCGACTTCCGCCTCGGCGGTTCCGGGCGTCTGGATCAGCAGGGTGAGGGCAAGGAGGGAACCGATCATGTGCGGCACCCTACTCCTTCGGCCGGCATAACCAAGTCGCCAGAGCCAGGGCGGTCGCGGGGGGCTCGCTGCTGCGGCTAGTCTCCGGTTTCCTGCGGCGGGAACACGCCCGGCTTCAGCGCCTTCGCGACCGCCAGCAGGTTGCGCGCGGCGTTGCGGGCCAGCCGGTCCGCGTAGTCGTGGGCCCGGTCCGTCTCCAGATAGTCCGGGCCCGGACCCGGTCCGAGGTGCCAGTAGGTCCAGCTCTGCCCCGGCACGGTGAAGCCGATGTCGATGAGGGCCTGACAGACCGTGCCGACGATGTGGTGGGCGCCGTCCTCGTTCCCGGTGACGACCACGCCCCCGACCTTGTTCATGGCCACGCCTCGGCCGTCCTGGTCGGTCTCGGACAGCATGGCGTCCATCCGCTCCAGTGCCCGCATGCAGACGCTGGACTGCTGACCCAGCCAAGTCGGGGTGGCGACGACTAGGATGTCGGCGTCGACGATCTTGTCGTGCACCGCCGGCCAGTCGTCCCCCTCGCCCTGATCGGTCTTCACGCCGGGCTTGATGTTCAGGTCCACCAGCCGGATCAGCTCCGTGCTCGCGCCACCCTTCTCCAGTTCGGCCGTCATCACCCTGGCGAGCGCCTCCGTGCTCGACGCCTCCGGGGAGGTCTTCAGGGTGCAGCTCAGGATGACGGCGCGCATCGGCGGATCCTTGTGTCGGGTGGCAGACCGAACGGTTGCGCCGCGGCCTCGTTCCGGCACGTTTAACCGCGAGGTTGACAACGACCACTCTGTCGTTCATTTAACCGGACGGTTACATAAGAAGCGCCCGATGGAATCCGACCCCCTCTCCGCCCAGTTCGCCGCCCTGGCCGACCCGACCCGTCGGGCTATCCTGGCGCGGCTGACGCAGGGCGAGGCCAGCGTCAACGAACTCGCCGCGCCCTTCGACATCAGCCTGCCGGCCGTGTCGAAGCATCTGAAGGTGCTGGAGAAGGCCGGGCTGATCAGCCGCGGCAAAGAGGCCCAGTGGCGCCCGGCCCGGCTCGAGCCGATGGCGCTCAAGGGCATCGCCGAGTGGCTGGAACACTACCGCCGCTACTGGGACAAGAGCTTCGACCGCCTCGACGCCTACCTGAAGAACATCCAGAAGGGAGACCCCCGTGGCCCAAGAAACTGAAACCTCTCATCGCCCTTCGGGCGGCGAGCCCGATCCCTGCGTCGCCACTGGCGCGCACCGTCATGAGCTGGTGCTCGAGCGCACGCTGGATGGCGCGCCGGAGAACATCTGGCGGGCCTGGACGACGCCCGAAATCCTACAGCAGTGGTTCTGTCCCAAGCCTTGGTCGATAACCGATGCCGTGATCGAACCCGAGGTCGGCGGCCGCTTCGCCTTCACCATGCATGGGCCGAACGGCGAGGTGATGCCGAACGACGGCGTCTTCCTGCTGGTCGAGCCGAAGCGCCGCTGGATCACCACCGACGCCTTCGTGAAGGGCTGGTTGCCGGCCGGCCTGCCCTTCATGTCCGCCGAGGTCGCGCTGACGCCCTTGCCGGACGGGAGGACCCGCTACGTCGCCACCGCCCGGCACTGGAACGAGGCGACGATGAAGCAGCACGAGGCCATGGGCTTCCAGGACGGCTGGGGCACGGTCGCCGACCAGTTGAACGCCCTGCTGAAGACGCTCTGACATGTCGTTGGCCGAGATCGCCCTGCCGGACCTGCCGCCGCTGCTGCCGCACCGACTGCACATGACGCGAACATTCGCGGCGCCGCGAGCTCTGGTGTGGGCCGCATGGACCCGGCCCGAGATGCGCGTCAACTGGATGGGTCCGGTCGAGTGGCCGATGGTCTGCGGGAGCAACGATCTGCGCGTCGCCGGCGAGTGGCGGGCCTGTCTCCGATCCGTCGAGACGGGCGAGGACCTGTGGCAGGGCGGGCACTACCGCGAGGTCGTGGAGCCGTCGCGGCTGGTCTTCACCTTCCGCTGGGACGAGAGCCACGAGGACGGCCCGCCCGCCGACACCCTGGTCACCGTCGAACTGCACGAGACGACCGACGGGCGCACTCGCATGGACTTCACCCACGAGGGCCTGAAGTCCGAGCGAAGCCGGACGGGCCACGAGTACGGCTGGAACTCCACCCTGGACCGGCTGGAAGCCTGGCTCGCCGCCAACCCCGGCTGACGCGACACATTTCACGAGAGGAGCCGACCATGAAGATCGTCACCAGCCTCAGCTTCCGCGGCCAGTGCCGCGAGGCGTTCGAGTTCTACGCCAAGGTTCTCGGCGGCAAGATCACCGCCGCCATGCCCTATGGCGACGGACCGCCAGACATGCCCGTGCCGCCGCACTACAAGGACTGGCTGATGCACTGCTGGATGGACATTGGCGACCAGTCGCTGATGGGCGCCGACATGGACGTCGAGTGGGCCCCGAACATCGACAAGCCGAAGAACGGCTTCGATGTCAGCCTTCACAGTCAGGACCCGGCGGAGGCCCGCCGCTGGTTCGATGCCTTGTTGGAGGGCGGCAAGGTCACCATGCCCTTCGGCGAGACCTTTTGGTCGCCCGGGTACGGCGGGCTGGTGGACCGGTTCGGCGTGCCATGGATGGTCAACACCATCCCCGGCGAAGGCTGGACGCCCAAGGCTTGACGCTCAAGGAGGGGGCGCGCCGCCGCGTCCCCTCGCCTCCCTTTGGAGACGTGACATGCGCACGATAAGAACCGCCACCTTCGTTTCGATGGACGGAGTCATGCAGGCGCCCGGCGGGCCGACGGAAGACCCGCGGGGCGGGTTCCGCTTCGGCGGCTGGACCTTCACCTTCTGGGACGAAAAGCTCGGCCAACTGATGGATCGGGCCATGGGCGAGGACTACGACCTGCTGCTCGGCCGCTGCACCTATGAGATCTTCGCCGCCTTCTGGCCGCATCAGGACGACGAGATCGGCCGCACCTTCAACGCGGTGAACAAGTACGTCGCGGCCGGCGCGGAGACTCCGCTCGACTGGGCTCACAGCCACCGACTGGAGGGCGACGTGATCGAGGCGGTCCGGCGGCTGAAGGAGACCGAAGGCCGCGACCTGCTGATCCAGGGGTCCAGCGAGCTGATCCACGCCCTGCTGGCCCATGACCTTATCGACCAGCTGACGATCCTCACCTTCCCGGTTGTGCTGGGCACGGGGCGACGGCTGTTCGACCAGGGCTCCCGGCCTCACGCCTGGACGGTGGAGAGCAGCGACGTGTCGTCCACCGGCGTTGTCGTGGCCACCTATCGGCTCGGGGGCGAGGTGCCCGTCGGCTCGTTCGCCAACGGTGATCCCAGCAAGGCCGAACTCCGGCGGCGCGAACGCTGGGCCGGTGACGTCTAGCGCCGCAGCATCGTCGTCGGGAAGGGTCGTCCCAGCGCTTCGGCCATCCCCTGCTGCGACAGCAGGAACACCTGCTCGCGCTGGTGATAGTTGTTGGACAGGACGATGACCGTCACGTCCGCGTCCGGCTGGTGGGTCATCATGTTGCGAAAGCCCGACCAGCTGCCGGTGTGATAGATCTGGCGGTCCTCGAACGGCGGATCGACCTGCCGCCCGAGGCTGTTCGAGAACAGGCCGAAACCCCAGTCCCGTCGGGGCCGCCCGCGTTCGGAGGGCGTATCGGCCGGGGCGTGGTCGGCGATCATCATGCCGTAGCTGCGCTCGCTCAGGATCTTTCCGCCGTGCAGGGCCCGTTCCCAGACCAGCAGGTCGTCCAGCGTCGAGTACAGCGCCCCCGCGGCGAAGATGATGCTGACGTTGGCGTCGGGCTGAGGCGAGGGCGCGCCGCGGGTCAGGTTGGCGTAGCCCATCACGACGTCTGAGGCGCCGTCGTCGTAGCCGGTGTCGTTCATGCCGAGCGGATCGAAGAACGCCTGCCGCAGATAGTCCTGCAGCGTCAGCTCCGTCGCCGCCTCGACGACCGCGCCGAGCAGGTTGTAGCCCGCGTTGTTGTACCGGACCTTTGTTCCCGGCGGGAACTGAAGCCCGTACTTCTTTGAATCTTCTGTAAGTTCAGCAGGTGTCGCCGGGGTCACGCGGCGGACGCCCCAAGCCGGCCGCGCCATCAGATCGGGCACGCCCGAGGAATGCGACAGCAGGTGATGCAGCCGGATCGGCTCCCAGGCGGCGGGGCATGGCTGGATCCATTTGCACAGGGGATCGTCGACCGACAGCACGCCGTCGTCCTGCAGCTTCATGATGGCCACCGCCGTGAACTGCTTGCTGACCGAGGCTAGCCGGAAGCGGGAGTTCAGCTGCAGCGTCGCGCCGGTCGCACGGTCGGCGTAGCCATGGACCTGTCGGAACAGAACCTCGTCGCCGCGGGCCACCAGGACGCCGCCGGTGAACTGGCCGGAGGCGCCCCAGCGGTCCAGCTGTTCCTTCAGCATCGGCAGGGTCTCGACCACCTCGACAGGCGGACGCGGGGCCGCCGCCTCCGCCTCGGGCGCGGCGGCGGACGGTCGGACGCTGATCCAGCCGATCAGCCCCGCGACGGCGACGAGCAGCACCGTGACGAGGACCACGATGGTCAGCCGCGGATGGCCGCCGGAATGTCTGGGAACGTGGAACACCGCTGCCGCTAGACGTCGAAGTCCAGCCCGAACTGGGCGTAGAGCGCGCGGGAGTCCTGCCACTTCGGATCGACCTTGACGGTCAGGAACAGGTGGACCTGCCGGTCGAGCAGTTCGGTGAGTTCTTCACGCGACTTCTGGCCGATCCATTTCAGCGTCTGACCGCCCTTGCCGAGCACGATCGGCCGCTGGCTCTCGCGCTCGACATAGATGGTCTGCTCGATCCGCGCGGACCCGTCCGGCCGGTCCTCGAAGGCCGTGGTTTCCACCGCCGCCGAATAGGGCAGCTCCTCGTGGACCCGCAGATAGACCTTCTCGCGGGTGATCTCGGCCGCCAGCACTCGCATCGGCACATCCGCGGACTGGTCTTCAGGGTATAGCCACGGCCCGTTCGGCATGGCGCGGGCCAGCCGCTGCTTCAGATCGTCGACGCCGTCTCCGCTAAGGGCCGAGATCATATAGACCTCGGAGTAGACCCCCGTATCGAACATGGCCTGAGAGAGGGCCAACAGGGTGTCGCGGCGCATCCCGTCGATCTTGTTCAGCGCAAGGATGACCTGCTTTCCCGCCGCCTTCAGGGCGGCGATGATCGTCTCCGTGTCCTCGGCCGAACGACGATCGGCGGCCTGGCCTTCCTTGCCCTCGGCGGCGATGTGGGAGGCGGCGTCGATCAGGTGCACCACCACGTCGGCGTCGTCGGCCCCTCCCCAGGCCGAGGCGACCATGGCGCGATCCAGCCGCCGGCGCGGCGTGAAGATTCCGGGCGTGTCGACCAGCACGATCTGGGAGTCGTCCTCCATGGCGATCCCGCGCACCGGGAAGCGCGTGGTCTGGACCTTCTGCGTGACGATCGAGACCTTGGTCCCGGTCAGGCGATTGACCAGCGTCGACTTGCCCGCATTGGGCGCGCCGATGATGGCGGCGAAGCCGGCCCGCTGGTTTTGTGCTTCGGTCAAATCACGCCTTCACGCTGCAGCAGGCCGATCGCGGCCGCCTTCTCCGCGTCCTGACGCGAACGGCCTTGTGCGGTCAAGGGCGGATATCCGGCCACGGTCACTTCAACGCTGAACGTCGGCGCGTGATCCGAGCCCTTGCGGTCGACGATGCGGTAGGTCGGGAGCGCCTTGCCTTGGCCCAGCGCCCACTCCTGCAGCGCCGATTTCGGGTTGCTGAGCGCCTTGCGCGGCGGCGCCGCCAGCTCCTCCGCCCAGGCCTTCTCGAACACGGTGCGGGCGGCGTCATAGCCGCCGTCCAGCCAGACCGCGGCCAGCAGGGCCTCCATGGCGTCGCCGAGAACGCCCTCCCGCCTGCGGCCGCCCTGTTTGGCCTCTCCGGGCGAAAGGCGCAGCGCTTCGCCAACGCCGAGGGTCTCCGCCGCGCGGGCGCAGGCCGCCTTGTCGACCAGCGCGTGCAGGCGGGCGGACATGTCGCCCTCATCGGCCTCGGGGAAGTCGCGCATGAGCCGGTCGGCGGTCAGCAGGCCTAGCACCCGGTCGCCGAGGAACTCCAGCCGCTGGTTGTCGGCGAAGGGCCGGCCGCGCGCGTCGCGCTCGGCCCCCTCCCCCACGCTGGCGTGGGTCAGGGCCAGTTCCAGCAGGGCGGGCTCGCGAAACTCGTGACCGAGCCGACGCGACAGCGCGCGAACAGCCTCGGCCCGCCGGTCCGCCATCAGTCGAGGACGGTGAAGAACCGGCTCGGACGGATCTTCTGGAACCAGCTGACCGGGTTCCACAGCGAGGCGCCGGGTTGCCAGGAGAACAGGATGATCTCGGCCTTGCCGATCAGGTTCTCGGAGGGGACGAGGCCGACGCCCTGGGATTCATCGACGCGGCTGTCGATCGAGTTGTCGCGGTTGTCGCCCATCATGAAATAGTGGCCGGCCGGCACCTCGAACACGGGCGTGTCGTCCAGATCGTTGCCAGGGCCGAAGTCCTGAACCGTGATCGTCTTCCCGCCCGGAAGGGTCTCGCGCATCTTCACGACCGGCATGCCGAACATGTTGGCCGCGTCCCCGCGGCTGACCACGACATCGCGGACGGGCGCTCCGTTGATGTGCAGCACGTTGTTGATCATCTGGACCCGGTCGCCCGGCAGACCGATCAGACGCTTGATGTAGTCGGTGTTGTTATCGCGCGGCAGCTTGAACACGACCACGTCGCCGCGCTTCGGCTCCTTGGCCATGATACGGCCCTCGAACAGCGGGGGGCTGAACGGGATCGAGTGTTTCGAATAGCCGTAGCTCCACTTCGAGACGACGATGTAGTCGCCCTCGTACAGGTTGGGCTCCATCGAGGCGGACGGGATGGTGAAGGGCTGGAACAGGACGACGCGCAGGACGAAGGCGATCAGCAGCGCGAAAACGATCGTCTTCACGAACTCCAGGGTCTCGTTGCCGCCGCCGTCCTTGCTCTTCGTGCGCCGCCCCTTGGGACCGTCGGCGCCGTAGACCGGCGTGGACTTCACATCCTTGAACGGCGCGTCGCGGCGGGTGTCTGCGGGCGCGGAGTCGTGCGGCTTGTGGTCGTCGCTCATGTCGGTTTCGGTTCCCCGCCGCTGGCCGCGGTCTTGCTGCGCCAGCGGTATAACGTGATCAAGACCTCGGCAAGGCTTCGATCACGACGAAGGCGAGGGCGTACGGATGCTCATCGCTCAGGGTCAGGTGGATGTTCGGCGCGTGCCCTTCGGGCATGAGACGCTCCAGATGCTCGGCGGCGTGCCCAGTCAACACAAGCGTCGGCCGGCCGGATCGCTGGTTCACCACGCCCATGTCGCGCCAGTAGACGTCCGCCCGCATGCCGGTGCCCAGCGCCTTTGCACAGGCCTCCTTGGCTGCGAAGCGCTTTGCGTAGCTCCAGGCCGGGTCCGGCTTACGGTCTGAGCGGGCGCGCTCGAGGTCGGTGAAGCAGCGCGCCTTGAACCGTTCGCCGAAGCGGTCGAGCGAGCTCTGAATGCGGCGGATGTCGCAGAGGTCGGCGCCCACGCCGATGATCACGTCGCCGCCTCCATCGCCGCCCGCATGCGGTGAATGGCGGTTGTCAGCCCGACGAACACCGCCTCCCCGATCAGGAAGTGCCCGATGTTCAGTTCGCGGACCTCGGGGATCGCCAGCATGTGCGCGGCGGTGACGTAGTCGAGCCCGTGACCGGCGTGGACCTCCAGGCCAAGGTCGGCGGCCTGGGCTGCGGCGGACTCCAGTCGGGCGAACTCGACCGTGCGGTCGTCGCCGCCCAGATGGCAGTAGCGGCCAGTATGAAGCTCGACGACCTGGGCCCCCACGGCGTGCGCGGCTGCGATCTGGTCAGCGCTGGGTTCGACGAACAGCGACACCCGCATGCCTGCAGCAGCCAGGCGGCGCACGACCGGCTCGATGCGGGCCTCGTGACCGGCGACGGCCAGCCCCCCCTCGGTCGTCACCTCCTCGCGCCGCTCAGGCACCAGACAGGCGGCGTGCGGACGGTGCCGCAGGGCGATGTCCAGCATCTCGTCGGTCACGGCCATCTCAAGGTTCAGCGGCCGCCCGGCTTCGGCGCAAAGGGCGCTCAGGGCCTCGATGTCGCGGTCGGTGATGTGGCGCCGGTCCTCGCGCAGGTGAGCGGTGATCCCGTCGGCTCCGGCGGCCAGAGCTTCCCGCGCCGCCCGCACCGGGTCCGGATGAACCCCGCCGCGCGCGTTCCGAACGGTGGCGACATGGTCGATATTGACGCCCAGTCTGACCGGCGTGACCATCGCCCTACCCCTTGCTCGCGAGCCGGCGGCTGCCCGGATCCTCGACCGGCAGCGCCGCAAGCTCCGGCGGCAGGGCGTCCGCCGCATAGGCCGGCACGTCCAGCGTCGCCAGCGCCACCAGGGGAACGCCGACATCCGCCCGACCGCCCGAGCGGTCGACGATGCAGGCCGCGGCGACCACCGTCCCGCCCGTCGCCTCGATCGCGGCGATGCACTCACGCGAGCTCAGACCGGTCGTGACGATGTCCTCCACCATCACCACCCGCTGCCCGGGCTCGACGTGGAAGCCCCGGCGAAGCTTGAACGCGCCCCCCTCGCGCTCCACGTACATGGAAGGCACGCCGAGCCAGCGGGCGGTCTCGTAGCCGGGTATGATGCCGCCGACCGCCGGCGAAATCGCCACGTCCACTGGACCGACGGCGGCGGTGATCTTTTGCGCCAGCGCCTTGCACAGCCGCGCACAGCGCTCGGCGTCCATGAACACCAGGTTCTTCTGCAGGAAGACCGGGCTGTGCAGGCCCGAGGACAGGACGAAATGTCCCTCGCGCAGGGCGCCCACGCCGCGGAACTCGTTCAGGACGTCGTCTGAGGTCATGCGCCGCTCATATCCCGTCTCCCGCGATGGGAGAAGGCGCCGCCTAGCCGCGGGCGCGCTCGACGGTATCGACAGACGGATTGGTCCGCAGCGCCGCCATGATGGCCGTGGCGTGCTTGGCGTCCTCGACCTCCATGTCGATGTCGACGTCGAAGAAGTCCTGCTGCCGGTGGCTCATGACCAGGTTCAGGATGTTTCCGCCGGCCTCGCCGATGATGGTCGCCACCTGCCCCAGCACGCCGGGGGCGTTCTTGATCGTGGCCCGCACGCGCGCCGCCGCGACCGCCCCCTGCTCCGCCTGCGGCGTCCATTGCAGGTCCTGCCAAACCGAATCGTCGTCGGCGAACTCGGCCAGCTTCTGGCAGTCGATGGTGTGAACCGTCAGCCCGGCCTCCGGTTCGAGGATGCCCACGATCCGGTCGCCCGGCACGGGCGAGCAGCAGTGGCCGAAATGGACGCTGACGCCGGGGGTCAAGCCGCCGCCTCGTACAAACAGCCGCGCCTGTTCGTCGCCGATCCGCTTGCGATCCGGCCCGGCCTTCAGCCGCCCCTTCAGCGCCGGGAAGAGGGTCTCGCCCACCTTGGCCGCCGACAGACGGCCGCGGCCGATGGCTTCGTACAGATCGTCTTCACCGCCGAACGACAGCGTCTCGAGCGCCGCCTTCAGCGACACCTCTGCCAAGGCCTTGCCGGCGCGCGACAGCGTCTGCTCCAGCGTCGCGCGG
>NZ_DASWNO010000298.1:0-6719 GCF_036399195.1 Brevundimonas sp. | reverse complement strand
GCGTCGGTGTAGCGGCTCCGACCGTTTCGCACCGCGTCGAACATGACGTCCGCCACGGCCCCATAGTCGGCCGCTTGCGCCCATCGAAGGGTCCGGTGAGGCGCTGTCATCTGATTTCCCGATCCGCCGGTCTCTGAAGATTTTCCTACGGCGCAGGCGCGCCGCAGACCACATAACCGATTCTCCGTTTGACTCTCCTTCCATCAGGAACAAAGAGTGAACATCTGGATTTTCGGACTCTCATGAACGCCCTGCAGCCGTCATCGCCCGACCTGTTTCCCCAGCGGCCCGCGCCGCTGGAGGAGGCGTGCGCGGCGGGGCCGCGGGACATGGGGGCGCTGATGCGGTTCGCCCTGTCGCGGCGGCTGGACGAGGATGCGCGGCCGGTGCTGATCACCGCGACGCGGGGCTGGTTCGCCGAGCATGGGCGGCCTTATGGGCCGGGTCTTTGCGGCGCCTCCATCGTACTGGCGCCGGCCACGACGGCGGCGGAGGCCCTGTGGGCGCTGGAGCAGGCGCTGCGTTCGGGGGCCGTGTCTCTGGCGCTGGGCGCGGTCGATGGGGCGACGCTGGCGCAGACGCGGCGGCTGGATTTCGCGGCCAAACAGGGCGGGTCTGTGGGGCTGGTGCTGCCGCGCGGGCTGGACGGGCTCAGCGCGGCGCGTCGTCGCTGGCGCATCTCCACCCTCGCCAGCGCGGTCGACGCCGACGATCCCCGGGCCCCGGGGCGGGCGCGGCTGGAGGCCGAACTGGTGCGCGGGCGCGGCGAACGGCCCGGAGCGTGGATGCTGGAGCAGGATGATGAGACGCATCGTCTCCGTCTGGCTGATCGACTGGCCGATCGCGGTCTGGCGTCGATCGGCCAGACGGGCGCGCCGTCCGGCCTCGCCGCCTGACCCCGCGCTCGATCCCGACACTCCGTTCGCCCTGATCCTGAAGAACAGCCGGGGCGCGGCGGTGATCCACGCCCTGACTCCGGCGGCGCGGCGGGCGGGGCTGCGGCGCGGCCAGACCCAGGCGGACGCCTTGGCCATGATCCCGCATCTGATCTGCAGGCCCGCAGATCCGGCGGCCGACCGGCGGGCGCTGACCGCGCTGGCGGTGTGGGCCGAGCGCTGGTCGCCCTCGGTCAGCGTCGATCCGTCGGAGGACGGGCTGGAAGGCCTGTTCCTCGACCTGACCGGCGCCGCCCACCTGTTCGGCGGCGAAGCGGCCCTGCTGGAGCAGATGCGCGGCCGCCTGGCGGAGGCGGAGGTTCCGGCGCGGCTGGCCATGGCCCCCACGCCGGGCGCGGCCTGGGCGCTGGCGCGCTGGGGCGACGGGTCCGCGCTGATCGTGGGCGAGGAGGATCTGTCGGAGGCGCTGGCCGATCTGCCGGTCGAGGCGCTGCGGATCGACGACCGCACCCTGACGGCGGCGCGGCGGTTCGGGCTCAAGACCATCGGCAGCCTCTACGCCATGCCCCGGGCGGGGCTGGCCCGGCGGTTCCGCGACGAGGACGCCGTCGGGCTGGTGCGGCGGCTGGATCAGGCGCGCGGCTACGCCGCCGAGGCCCTGACCCCGGTGCGGCCGCCGCCGCGCTATCGCGTGTGGCAGACCTGGGCCGAGCCCATCGGCGATCTGGCCGGGGTCGAGGCGCGGCTGCCGGACCTCGCCGCCGATCTGGCCGTGGCGCTCGAGCGGGACGGGCAGGGGGCCAAGGCCCTGACCGCGACCGGCTTCCGCTCCGACGGCCTGACCACCAGCCTGGCGGTGCGGATGGGACGGCCGGGCCGTGACGCCGGGGTGTGGATGCGGCTGTTCCGCGAGGCCGGGCTGGGGCGGCTGGAGCTGGGCTTCGGCCTCGACGCCCTGATGCTGACCGCCGATACGGTCGAGCCGATCGCGGCGACGCAAGGGGCGCTGGAGAGCGAGGCGGCGGCGAAACAGGCCGAGGATCTCGCCGCCCTGATCGACCGGCTGAGCGCGCGCCTGGGCGAGGACCGGGTGCTGACGCCCGAACCGGTCGACAGTTGGATACCCGAACGCGCCGAGCGATTGAAGCCGGCGCTGGGCCGTCGACCGGCGCCGCTGGACGCCGGGTCGGGGCGGCGGCCGATCCTGATGCTCGACCCGCCCGAACCGGTGGACGCCATCGCCGAACTGCCCGACGGAGCCCCGGCCCGCTTCACCTGGCGCAGGCTGTCGCGGCGCGTGACCCGCTCCGACGGGCCCGAGCGGCTGTCGCCGGAATGGTGGCGGCCCCGCGCCGACGGGCGGCAGGCCCGCACCCGCGACTACTATCGCGTCGAGGATGATCAGGGCGGCCGCTACTGGCTGTTCCGCGAGGGTCTGTACGGCTGGGAATACACCGGCGCGGCGGACGAACGCGCGCCCTCGTGGTGGATGCACGGGCTGCTGCCATGAGCGGCTGGAACGGCGACTACGCCGAACTGGGGGCGATGACCAACTTCAGCTTTCTGGAGGGCGCGTCCCATCCCGGCGAGCTGATGCATCAGGCGAAGTCGCTCGGCTTGGCCGCCGTGGGCGTGGCCGACCGCAACACCCTGGCCGGGATGGTGCGGGCGCTGATGGGCGGCGAGGACGTGGACCTGCCGCTGGTGGTGGGGTCGCGCCTGGGCTTCACCGACGGGACCGAGCTGATCGTCTTCCCCCGCGACCGCGCCGCCTACGGCCGACTGTGCCGCCTGCTGTCGCTGGGCAAGAGCGAGGTGTTCGCCCCGCAGGGGGAAGACGGCGCGGACCGCATCGCCAAGGCCGAGACGCGCCTGACCTTCGAACAGGCGGTCGGGCTGGGGGCGGGGATGATCGCGCTGGTTCCCGCGCCCGAGCGGCCCGACGCCGCCTTCGAGGCGCGGCTCGCGGCATGGCGACGGGCGTGGCCGGACGACCTGTATCTGGCCGCCTCGCCGCTGTGGCGCGGCGACGACCGGCGGCGGCTGAACCGGCTGGCGGCGATGGCGAGCCGCACCCGGGCGCCGATGATCGCCACCAATGCGGTGCTGTATCACCACCCCGACCGGCGCACCCTGCAGGACGTGCTGACCTGCATCCGCGAGGGAACCACCATCGACGCGGCGGGCCGGCGGCTGCAGGCCAACGCCGAACGCTATCTGAAGCCGCCGGCCCAGATGGCGCGGCTGTTCAAGGGCCACGAGGCGGCGCTGGCGCGGACCATGGAGGTGGCGCGGGCCTGCGCGTTTTCGCTGCGGGAGCTCAGCTACCACTACCCGAACGAACCGGTCCCGCGGGGCTACTCCCCGCAGGGCTGGCTGGCGCGGCTGACGCTGAAGGGGGCGCGCATGCGGTGGCCGGGCGGCGCCCCGCCGAACATCCGCGCCACCATCCTGAAGGAGCTGAAGCTGGTCCGGGAGCTGGACTACGCCCCCTATTTCCTGACCGTCCACGACATCGTCGACTGGGCCCGGACCCGGCCCGATCCGATCCTGTGCCAGGGCCGCGGCTCGGCGGCCAACTCGGTGATCTGCTTCTGTCTCGGGATCACCAATGTCGATCCGACCCGGCAGGACGTGCTGATCGAGCGCTTCATCTCGTCCGAGCGGTCCGAGCCGCCGGACATCGACGTCGACTTCGAACACGAGCGGCGCGAGCAGGTGATGCAGTACGTCTATGACCGCTACGGGCGCGACCGGGCGGGGATCGTGGCCACCATCATCCACTACCGCCCGCGCTCGGCCATCCGCGACGTTGGCAAGGCGCTGGGGCTGACCGAGGATGTGACGGCGCGCATGGCTGACACCGTCTGGGGCTCGTGGGGCGCGAAGGTCGAGGACGAGCACGTCGACCGCACCGGCCTGAGCCGCGACGACGTGCGCCTGCGGATGGCGCTGGAGCTGACCGCCGAGCTGATCAAATTCCCGCGCCACCTGAGCCAGCACGTCGGCGGCTTCGTGCTGAGCCGGACGCCGCTGATCGAGATCGTCCCGATCGGCAACGGGGCCATGGCGGACCGCACCTTCATCGAGTGGGACAAGGACGACATCGACTTCCTGAAGCTGATGAAGGTCGACGTGCTGGCGCTGGGGATGCTGACGGCGATGAAGCGCGCCTTCCGTATGATCGGCGAGACCTATGGGCGGGCGTTGCCGGACACCGCCGCCGTGCCGGCGGAGCGGCGTGGGGTCTATCGCATGCTGCGCCGGGCCGACTCGCTTGGCGTGTTCCAGGTCGAGAGCCGGGCTCAGATGTCGATGCTGCCGCGCCTGCGCCCGGTCGAATTCTACGATCTGGTGGTTCAGGTGGCGATCGTCCGGCCCGGTCCGATTCAGGGTCGAATGGTGCACCCCTATCTGCAGCGCCGGATGGAGCGGCGGGAGTATGAGGCCCGGCATGGGGCAGGCAGCTATCGCTTCTCCATGCCCGGCTCGCGCGACGATCCGGACGAGCTGACCAAGGTGCTGCACAAGACCCTCGGCGTGCCGCTGTTCCAGGAGCAGGCGATGAAGATCGCCATGGTCGCCGCCGAGTTCACCGGCAACGAGGCCAACGGCCTGCGCCGCGCCATGGCGACCTTCCGGCACAACGGCACCATCGGCAATTTCGAGGAGAAGATGGTCGGGCGGATGATCGCACGCGGCTACGAGCCCGAGTTCGCCCAACGCTGCTTCGACCAGATCAAGGGCTTCGGCGAATACGGCTTCCCCGAGAGCCACGCCTGCGCCTTCGCCCACCTGGTCTATGTTTCGGCCTGGGTGAAGTGGATGTATCCGGACGTCTTCGCCGCCTGCCTTCTGAACAGCCAGCCGATGGGGTTCTACGCCCCGGCCCAGATCGTCCGCGACGCGCGCGAGCACAAGGTCGAGGTGCGCCACCCCGACGTCAACGCCAGCGACTGGGACGCCACGCTGGAACCGCGCCCGCGCCGCCGCCGCCGCGCCCTGCGGCTGGGCCTGCGCTCCATCGACGGCTTCCGTCAGGCGTGGGCGGAGCAGATCATGGCGGCGCGGGCCCAGCGGCCCTTCGCCGATCTGGAGGATCTGCGCCGCCGCGCCGACCTGCCGGCCCGGGCGCTGGACCGGCTGGCCGAGGCGGACGCCTACGGCTCGCTGGACCTCAGCCGGCGTCAGGGGCTGTGGGCGGCGCGGGGCGTGGCGGCGGACTCGCCGGCGCCGCTGTTCGAGGCCATGGGACTGATCGAGGCGGACGGCCGCCCGCCCGAGGCCCTGCCGCTGCTGTCGCCTTCGGAAGAGGTGGTCGGCGACTATCAGACGATCCGGCTGTCGCTGAAGGGCCACCCGGTCCGCTTCCTGCGCGAGCGGCTGGAGCGGGAGGGGGCGGTGGCGACCTCGGCCTGCGCCGATTTGGGCAACGGGCGCAGGGTCGCAGTTGGCGGGGTGGTGCTGGTGCGCCAGCGGCCCGGCACGGCCAAGGGCGTGTGCTTCATGACCATCGAGGACGAGACCGGCGTGGCCAATCTGGTGCTGTGGCCTGACGTGTTCGAACGCTTCCGCCCGGCGGCCATGGGCGCGCGGATGGTGCTGGCGCGGGGCAAGGTCCAGACCGCCGAGGGCGTCACCCATGTGGTGGTCGACCAGCTCGACGACTGGACCCCGCTGCTGGGCCATCTCAGTCAGGACCAGACTCCCGGATCAGGCCATGCCCCGGCGCGGGGACGGCATCCGCGGGATGTGCGGGTGCTGCCGGGATCGCGGGATTTCCACTAAAGGGCCAAGGTAAGGAGATCAGATCAATAATGAGAACGCCGCTCAACTAGCTTCGCTTTGGGAACGACTTGGGCAGCTCGCGCTTCAACGGGCATCGTCCAATAATGAGAGCGCCCAAATGTTCATGCACAACAAGCGGCTGATGTATACCGTCAGGGTCGCGGAGCCCAATCCTGTCCTTGCCAATATGATGCTGGAGCAGTTCGGCGGCGCGGACGGTGAACTGGCGGCGGCCATGCGGTACTTCACCCAGGCGCTCGCCGAGGACGACGCGGGACGCAAGGACCTGCTTCTCGACATCGCGACGGAAGAGCTGAGCCACCTCGAGGTGATCGGGTCCATCGTCGCCATGCTGAACAAGGGCGCCAAGGGTCGTCTGGCCGAGGGCGTTGATAAGGAAGCGGATCTGCTGATCCAGCTCAACGCCGGCGGCGACAGTCACATCACCAGCCTGCTGTATGGCGCCGGCGTTCCCGTGACCAACTCCGCGGGCGTCCCGTGGACGGGGGCCTACGTCGACAGCCGCGGCGAGCCAACCGTCGACCTGCGGTCCAATATCGCCGCCGAGTCCCGCGCCAAGATCGTCTACGAACGCCTCATCAACATCACCGACGATCCCGGCATCAAGGACGCCCTCGGCTTCCTGATGACGCGCGAGATTGCGCACCAGAAGTCGTTCGAAAAGGCGCTCTACTCGATCGAGAACAATTTCCCCACGGGCAAGCTTCCGGGCGTGCCAGCGTTCACCGACAAATACTACGACATGTCGCAGGGCGCCGAGAACCTGCGCGGGCCGTGGAATGAAGGCGAGCAGTGGGAGTTCGTCGATGATCGCGAGGCGCAGGCGGCCGTTGACGGCGGAGACGGTCAGGCGACCGTAAAAGTCACTCCGGCGGACAAGAAGCTGCTGGCAGCCATGGCTGGCCGGACACTGTCCGATCCCGCCGTCAATCCAGTCACGGGCGCCGACCTCGGGGCGGGGCCGGGCGCGGGCAAGATGACGCCGATGGAAGAAGTAGAACCCGCATAGCCGGA
>NZ_DASWNO010000297.1:0-8182 GCF_036399195.1 Brevundimonas sp. | reverse complement strand
GGGGGAATCGATCGGCTTCCTGCCCGGCGACATGGAGGACAAGCTGGCCCCCTATCTGCGGCCGCTCTACGACGCCCTGTCCGACCGGCTGAGCATGAAGCGGGTCAAGGCGCTGATGGCCGAGGGGCTGATCGAGATCGCCCCGATCGGCTACATGCGGGGACGGACCCTGAACAACGCCTTCATCGTGGTCGACGAGGCCCAGAACTGCACCTACGTCCAGCTCAAGATGCTGCTGACGCGGCTCGGCTGGCATTCGACCATGGTTGTGACCGGCGATCCCCAGCAGTCGGACCTTCTGCCCGGCATTTCCGGGCTGTCGGACATCGCTGCGCGGCTGGCGCCGGTGCCGGACATCTCGGTCGTGACCCTCGCCGAGCGCGACATCGTCCGCCACCCGCTCGTGGCCTCGATGATCGGGGTCCTCTGACGCCCTGACAGGCTGCCCCCGGGGTCAGGCCGTCGCCGGGTTGCCGGCGGCGGCCTTTTCCCTGGCCAGCGCAAGGCCTTCCGGGGAGCCGCTGGACGGCGGCCGCGGCCGACCGCCCATGCGGTCGATGGCGGCGAAGACGAACGGGTTCAGGGAGATCGACAGCAGGGCCGCCGCCAGGATCAGATCGTGCGTCTCCTGCCGCATGCCGCCCAACTGCATGCTGAGCGCGGCGAGGATGAACGAGAACTCGCCGATCTGCGCCAACGCGGCCGCGACCGTCAGGCTGGTCGCGCGGTCCAGTTTGAACGCCGTGGTGATCGCCAGCGCGGCCAGCGACTTGCCGACGATGACGATGAAGAGGACGCCCAGCACCGCCATCGGCTCACGCACCAGAATGCTTGGGTCGAACAGCATGCCGACGGAGACGAAGAACAGCACGGCGAAGGCGTCCCGCAACGGCAGCGACCGCTCGGCCGCGTTGTGCCCCAGCGGGGAGCTGTTCAGCACCAGTCCCGCGAGGAAGGCGCCGAGGGCGAAGGAGTGGAACAGCTGATAGGCGATCCAGGCGATGCCCAACGCGATCGCCAGCACGCCGAGGGTGAACAGCTCGCGCGAGCGGGTGTGCGCGATCCGCACCAGCAGCCACGGCAGCACCCTTGAGCCGACGACCAACATCACGCCGGTAAAGGCGGCGACCTTGAACAGAGTCCAGCCGATCGACCGCGCCAGCACCGCCGGCTCCAACACCTCGCCCGGCTGGATCACCAGCAGGGGCAGGATGACGAGGGCGATGACGATCACCAGATCCTCGACGATCAGCCAGCCCATCGCCAGCCGCCCTGCCGGTCCCTTGACCTGACCCCGCTCCTCCAGGGCCCGCAGCAGGACCACGGTCGAGGCCACAGACAGGGCGAAGCCGGTCAGCGTCGCTTCGAGGTGACTCATCCCCATCAGTCGGCCGAGGCCCCAGCCGAGCGCGGTCGCGGCGGCGATCTGCACCAGAGCGCCGGGCACAGCGATCTTCCGGACCTTCATCAGTTCGGCGAGGGAGAAATGCAGGCCGACCCCGAACATCAGCAGGATCACGCCGACCTCGGCCAACTGCGGCGCCAACTCCCTGTCGGCGACGAAGCCGATGGTATGCGGCCCGACCATGACCCCCGCGACCAGATAGCCGACCAGAGGCGACAGCTTCAGCCGATTGGCCAGCATTCCCAGCAGGAAGGCGAGCACGAAGCCGCCGACGAGGGTCATGATCAGGCTGTCGGCGTGCGGCATCGGCGCTCCGGGAAGGGGTGCGGGGTCGTTCCGTGGCTGGAAGCGCCACATTTGGGGCCTGACGCCCGCCGAGGCAACCGCCGCCGGGCCCGCGGCGCGCGACACGATTGCCCCTTCGCGCCCGCTTCCCTTGCTGCTAACCGGACGGCGTCCACATTTCAGCGGTCCGAATGAAAATCTCACGCCTCGCCGTCATGGCCTTCGTCTTCGCCCTGATCGTGCTCGTGCTGGATCAGGCGACCAAGGCCTGGGTCATCTCCGGGCTCGACCTGCGTGAGGTCAGCCGGGTGGAAATCTGGCCCCCGATCTTCAACTTCTCATGGGTCGAGAATCGGGGGGTCAGCTTCGGCCTGTTCGGCGACGGCTCCGCCCGCTGGTTCCTCAGCGCCTTCTCGATCGCCGTGTCCGGCGCGCTTGGCTGGTGGGCGTTGCGGGCCGACCGGCGGCTGCTGATCACCGCCATCGGCCTGATCATGGGAGGCGCGCTCGGCAATGTGATCGACCGCGTCCGCTTCGGCTTCGTGGTTGATTTTCTGGACTTCTCCGGCACCGGGGTCTTTCCGTGGGTTTTCAATGTCGCCGACAGCGCGATCACCGTGGGGGTCGTACTGCTGATTCTCGACAGCCTGCTGTCGGAACGGGCGGCCAAGGTTGGCCTCGCCGCCGAAAAGTCGTAATCAGCCGCTTCCTGTAGATCCTGCGCGCGCCCGTCCGGCGCCCACCCGATCACCACCGAGATCCTTCATGCGCCTACGCACCGTCGCTGTCCTGACCCTGTCCACCTCGCTGCTGGCGCTGGGCGCCTGCTCGAGCATTCGGCAGGGCGTCGGCCTGACCAAGGTCACGCCCGACGAGTTCCTGACCGTGTCCACGGCGCCGCTGACCGTGCCGCCCGAGTACGGCCTGCGTCCCCCGGCCCCCGGCCAGCCGCGTCCGCAGGAGCTCGCGCCCGAATCCGCCGCCCGCCAGATCCTGCTGGGCCAGCGCCAGTCCGTGACCCGCTCCCCGGGCGAACAGCAGCTGGTCGCCCAGGCCGGCGGCGACCGGGCCGATCCCCTCGCCCGCTATGTGGTCGACGACGAGTTCGGCGACCTGGCGCACAAGGAAGAAGGCTGGGCCAATCGCCTGCTGTTCTGGCGCCGCGACGACCCCGCCAGCCAGGCAGCGACCACGGCGCAAACATCGGAAGGCGCGATCGTTATCGACGCCGCAAGCGAATACGCCCGGGTCCAGGCCCTAACCGGCGGCCGCGCGGGGATCACCATCGCCCCGCGCCGCGACACGGGCTTCAAGCTTCCCGGACTCTAGGACCCGAACGGTCCTTCCGAAGGCCCGGCGCCGCGCGGCTCCGGGCCTTTTTTCGCATCAGGCCTTGGCCGCGCCCGCGCGCAGGCCCCGCTCGGCCAGCGCAACGATCGCCACCCCGCCCATGGTCAGCGCCGCGCCGACCAGGATTTGCGCTGTCAGCACATCGCCCATGAAGCCCCAGCCGATCAGGATCGACACCACCGGCGTGGCCAGCAGATAGGGGGTCACCCGCCCGGCCTCGCGCTTCTGGACCAGCCAGAACACCAGGGTCGTGGCCACGACCGACGACACCAGACCTGCCCACAACACGCAGGCCCAGACCATGGCGTCGGCGTTGCGCGCCGCCTCCATCTGGCCGTCCTCGAACACTGCGGAAGCGAACGCCAGCGTTGGCAGGGCGACCAGCGCCAGCAGCCCCTGCATCTTCAATGGCGGGATCGATGTCGTGCGGCGCGCGATCACCGTGGTCATGGCCCAGGCCGCCGAAGCCCCGATCCCGACTAGGATCGCCTTCCAGTCGGCGACGGCGTGCGGATCCAGCGTCATCCAGGCGACCCCGACGAAGGCCACGGCCATGCCCGCCAAAGCGGCCTTCGACAGCCGTTCGCCCAGGGTCAGGAACGCGAACAGGGCCGTGAACGGCACCCACAGCTGCGCCGCGACCGACACCGGGCTGACGTCCTGGGCCAGCCAGAACGCGAGATAGATCAGACCGTAGTGGATCGGGCCGCCCAGCCCGACGATGATCAACAGACTCTTCCAGTTGGGGAAGGGCGGCCGGACGAAGGGGATCAGACAGGCGCCGGCCAGTGCGAACCGCAGCGCCCCCACCATCATCGGCGGCATGGTCTCGGTTGCGTACTTGGCCGCCGCGTTGTTGACGCCCCAGATCACCACCACCGCCACGATGGCGGCGATCTCCACGGGGGTCAGCGGGCTGCGGGGCTTGTCTGGCGTGATCACCCCGCGCCTATGGCACAGGATGAACAGGCGCGGGTCTCAAAGCGGGTAACGGAGCGTTTCGCCCTCAGAACGGAATGTCGTCGTTGAGGTCGTAGCTTTCCTTGGGCCCGCTCGGCTTGTTGGCGCCGCCAGTCGAGAAGCCGGATGAATAATCGTCGTCGCCTCCGCGCTGGCCGCCGCCGCCGCCGCCGCCGCCGCCGTCACGACCGCCCAGCATGGTCAGCTCGCCTCGGAACTTCTGCAGCACGATCTCGGTGGTGTATTTCTCGACGCCCGCCTGCTCGTACTTGCGCGTCTGCAGCGAGCCCTCGATGTACACGGTCGAGCCCTTCTTCAGATAGTTCTCGGCCACCTTGACGATGTTCTCGTTGAAGATGACCACGCGGTGCCACTCGGTCTTCTCCTTGCGCTCGCCGGTGGACTTGTCGCGCCACTGCTCGGACGTCGCGAGCGACAGGTTCGCGACCCGCTCGCCGGAGTTGAGGGTGCGGATCTCCGGGTCCTTGCCCAGATTGCCGACCAGAATGACCTTGTTGACGCTGCCCGCCATCGCCGAGCTCCTTCTTCGTTCTGGCCCGCCGCGCTTCGCGCCGTTCGTGCCGGTTGCTTTCAGACCTGACTAGCGCGCTTGCGCCGGCTGTACGTCAGCTTTCTCGCGCCATCCACAGCCGCTTTGTTCCACGTTTGTTCCGCGCCGTCTAGGGCGCGGAGCCCGCCGCCGGTTCCTCGGGCGGCGCGTTTACGGCGATCGGCGTGCCGTCGATCGCTCGCTGAATGGCGCCGGGGATGGCCAGCCGCCCGTCACCCGTGCGGGCCAACAGGATGAACCGCGATCCCTCCAGCGAGCGGGAAATCCAGACGCCGGCGCGGTCGATGAAGATGAACTGCCCCTGGTAGGAGCCGGTCACTTCCTGGCGGCTCCCTCCCAGCCGCAGGAACCGGATCCGCATTTCCTCCAGACGCGCCGCGCAGAACTCGATCTGCGGCTGGGCTTCGGCGACCTTGTTGAACTGAGGCGCCTCTCCTTCCGCGCCTGGCTCGACGGCGTAGCAGACGCCGACGTCGAACGGGGCTTCGGTGCTCTTCTGACAGGCCGCCACGGTCAACGAGCTCGCAACAAAGGCGACGGACATCAGGGTGGAGGGTCTCATCAGCGCAATCCCGGGAACTGGCAGCCGCGGTCCTGCTCGACCAGAGTACGGAAACGGGTGTTGTCGGAGGACTGTTCCACGCGCCGCGGAACCAGCCTGAGCGTCGTCTCGCCCCAGCGCCCGTACTGCGCCTCGCCCGGCCGCACGCAGGTGCCGGCGTAGAGCGCCTGCACGCACGCGTTGAGGCTCATGCCGGCCGAGAGCGAACGCCACTCGGAGCCGGTGTGTCTCAGACACGCGCTGCCCGAGGCCGGCTGCACGCTCGGCTGCGACGGCTGCTCGGCCGGGAGGGGCGGTTCGATTTCGGCCAGTTCAACCGGCGGCAGGGTCGGCGGCGGGTCGAAGGCGGCCGTCGGGGCCGCGGCCAGGGCGCCGGTCTCGTCCAGACCGACGTCAAGCGCGTCCGTGGCCACGCCGTTGCGGCGCGCGCAGTCCGACAGGGTCGCCATGCCGACGTACTGGCCGTCGACAAAACAACGCAGTTCACGGCTCGTATTCAATTCCGGCGCGTCGGACACGTCGATGGTCAGACCGCCCCGGGCGGCGGGCGGCGGCCCCGCGTCCTGATCCCGGCCGCTGCTGAACACCAGCGCCAGAACAATGGCCGCGATCACCGCCAGTCCGGCGCCGATCACGATGAGAAGACGATTGTCCTGAGGCATGAACCGCTCGCGTGGGTGGAGAACTCAATAACCCCGCGCGAGGCTTGGCCGTCAACGACCTTGTCCGGGACTAGCCGCCGAGGCGAGCCAGCGCGGCCTGGTAGTTGGCGAGCTGATTGGTCAGATAGGCGGGAACCGGCCCGCCGGCGCCGGGCGCGTTGGTTGCGGGATTCAGCGCCCGATAGGCGTCGCGCACCGCCTTCATCGCCCCCTGAAGCCGTTCACCCGCCGTCTTGGCCGACACCGCGTCGTTCAGGGTCAGACCCGCGGGGAGGTCCAGACCGAAGGTCTTCACCACATCGTCGCCCGACGAAGCGCCGACATACCCGGGCGAGAGCCCAAGGCCCGCCAGCGCGTCGCGGCCCGTCTCGCCGGCGGTCAGAACGGCGCCGGTCTTGCCGTTGCGGGCCGTGATCGACAGGCGCTGGAAGCCGCCGGTGGTGGTGGTGATCTCCCCTTCCCGGCCGGTGACCGCGCCGCCTTCGGACGCCACGGACGCCTTCAGCTTGCCCGCCGAGGCGATCTCGATCTTCCGCGCCAGTGTGGCCAGCGTATCCTTGGCCTCGATGGTCACCGAGATCGCTCGACCGCCGTCGGGCGGGCTGATGTAGAAGCGGTCGCCGACGCGCGCCGAGGTCGCGTCGATCAGTCGTTTCGAATCGCTCTGGTCGATCTCGCCCTTGGGCAGACCCAACCGGTCGAGCACGCTCGCGCCGCCGGCCGCCACCGCCAGCGTCAGGGGCTTGGCCTGGTCCCCCTGGCCGGACCAGGTCCGCTCGTACTCCACCGCGCCGGTCAGCGGGTCGAGGCGGGCGAGATAGCCCTGCGTCGGATCCGTATCCTTGGCGGCGACGCCGCGGTCCGCGACCCCGGTGATCCAGACCTTGCCGTCGTGGACCTTCACGTCGGCGGCGGTGTCGTCGCCCGCGCCGCCGTGCCACGTCAGCCGGTCCGCCGGACCGGCGGCCAGGTCGGCCGACAGGGTGGCGATGAAGACATCCTTGCCGCCCGAATGCGCCGCCGTGACTGTCCCGGCCGACAGGCCGCTGTCGCGGCTGGCCCCCGTCAGGATGACCCGCCCGCCCGAGACCGCCACGCCAGCGATATCGCCGCTGATCTCGCCCAGGTCGCGCGTCGACGCCAGGGTCGGGACGCCCGCGGCGTCGAGGGTGAACCGGCGCACGACCGCACGGCCGCTCTCGACCCCGGCTGTGTACAGGTTGGAGCCGTCGATGGTCATGGCGTCGACGCTGTCGCCGCCGACCGTTCCGAATTGCGTGGTGGCGGTCGCCTTGGCGACGATGCCCGCTGTGGGATACGGCTCGCCCGCCTTGAACGCCTGCACATAGCCGTCCCAGCCGCCGACCGCCGAGGCGCCCGGGATGGCGGATTGCGCGCGACCGGCGATGTAGACCGTCCCGTCCGCTCCGAAGCTGACCGCCGTGGCCTCGTCGGCCCCGCGCGCGCCGCGGCGCTGGGTCCACTGCTCCTCGCCGTCCTTGCTGAAGACCGTGACGAAGCTGTCGGCCACCCCGGCGGCCTCGCCGGTCTTGCCGGCGTCCGCAGCCGAGGTGTTGAGCGAGCCCGTGACCGAGCCCGCCACCGCGACGTCGCCATTCGCGCTGATCGCGATGGCGTAACCGCTGGCGGTCGAGGCGGCGCCGATCGTGCGCGTGGAGATCAGGCGGCCGGCGGTGTCGTACCGCATCAGCGCCACGTCCTTGACCCCCTTGATCGGCTGGGTGTCGGGACCGGAGATCACGTCGGCGACCAGCCATAGCGTTCCGTCCGCGGCCACGGCGCTGGCCCGGACAGATTCGACGCCGTCGGGCAGCGCCTCCTGCGACAGCCGGCCCTCGACCCAGTGGGTCTCTCCGACGTTGGCGCCGACGGGCGCGGGAGCGGCCCCTCCGTCGCTCTGGAATTTCAGCAGCTGCATCCCGGCGCCCGTGCCCGCGGACTGGACCACATAGACCGCGTCGGAGGTGTCCGCGGCGGTGAAGCCGACGGTCTCGGTCGAGTTGCCCCGGATGGCCAGGGCCCATTTGTCCGCACCGGCAGGCAGCGTAACCGTCTTGCCGTTGACCTGCAGGGTCTTCGGCTCGGCCTTGATCTGCTCGCGCCCGATCCGCGTGGCGACCCCGGCCGCCTCAAGCTGGTCGTTGATGTGGTTGAGCACGCTGTCGAGCGTCCGGGGCGTCCCACCCATGGCGGCCAGGTCGATCGGAACCGTGGTCGTCTTTGAATCGGTCAGACCGACCGGGACCCGGATGGTGATGTTGAACTTCACATCACCCTGGAAGGCGGTCACGGGAGCGCTCGTCGCGCCCTCGTGGATCGGCCCGGTAATCGAGTTGGCGCTGTCGCGCGCGACGGCCGCCGTGGTC
>NZ_DASWNO010000296.1:0-8305 GCF_036399195.1 Brevundimonas sp. | reverse complement strand
TCGGGCTTGACGTGATCCACCAGCATCGGCTGCGACGGATCGCTGAGGTTCACCCTCCGCACCGCCACGGTCACGATCTCTGCTCCAGCGGCCTCTGCGGCCGCGGCGTTCTGGGCATAGTCCCTGTACTTGCCCGTGCCGACGATCAGCCGGCTTGAGAAGGTCCGGCCGGCGACCGTCCAGGTGTCGATCTCTTCGTTCATGCGCCGCGTTTAACCGTCCGGGCCGCGGGACGGAACCCCGGACGATCCAGCGGCAGCGATTGCAGGAAGAGCCGCGCTGGTGACATGCCGGATGACCGCGCGGGCGTTTCCCGGTCTGCTGGCGCATCCCGGAACCGCCCCAGAGGACTCTCATGATCGATCGTCGACTGTTCATTGGAGCGGGGTTCGCCTACGGCGTTCTGGCCAACCAGGCCGAGGCCGAAGCAATGGCCGACGCCCGACTGGATGAGCTCGTTCGCGCTCGAGACTTCCACGGCGCCGTGCTCGCCGTCTCCGGGGGCGCCGTCAGGCACCGCGCGGGTTACGGGCAGGCCGATATCGAGCGCGGACTGCTGAACACGCCCGAGACGCGGTACAAGATCGGCTCCATCAGCAAGGCTCTGACGACCGGGGCGGTGTTGGCGCTTGTCCAGCAGGGCAAGGTCCGGCTCGACGATCCAATCACCCGTCACATCGTTGACGCGCCCGCCGCCTGGGCCGAGATCCGGGTGCGGCACCTGCTGAATCACAGCTCCGGTCTGCCCGAAATCATGCAGGTGCCGGGCCACGCCCAGAGGATGGCTCAACGCAACACCCTGGAGGGCACGGTCGCCCTTCTTCATCCCTTGCCGCTGGCGTTCACCCCTGGAACACGTTTCCAGTACGGCAACTCGGGCCATACCGTCGCCGGGCGGTTGGTGGAGTCGGTTACAGCGATGGCCTATCCCGACGCCTTGCGGTCGCTGGTGCTGGACGTTCACGGACTGTCGGACACCGGCTACGCCGACTCGCACGCCTCGATCCCCGGCCTCGCCGTCGGCTACCGCGTAACAAACGGGGTGGCGGCGCCCGCTCCCTTCATCGACATGTCGGTCACCTTGGGCGCGGCGGCGGAGTATTCCACCGTCGATGACCTGCACCGCTGGCTGACGGTCCTCGAAACCGGCGCCCTCGCCGGCCTTGCCCGCGACAGCGGCATGTTCACGCCAGGGCCAGGGCCCGTGGGGCTCGCCTGGACCATCGGTGATTTCGAGAACCGTCGGATGGTGTCCCACGCGGGCGGCATGGTCGGATTCGTCGGGTTCATGGCCAGGTTCCCGGATCAGGACGTCACCGTCGTGGCCCTGAGCAACCGGGAGAACGCGCCCGTGAATCCGGTCGTTATGGATCTGGCGCGGGCGCTGCTGGCCTGACAGGCCTCACCGCCCGAGGGGAGCGCGGCCCAAGCCTCCATGGCGCCCCCGCCGGCCGCTAACTAGTTGCCGCTGCCGGCCCGACCGTCCCGAGCCGCGATCAGCGCCGACACGTTGATATCCGAGCCGACCACGCAGGTGTCGGCGCTCAGCGGGCAAATCCCGAGCGTCCGCTCGATCTCGCGCAGCCTCACCACCTCCGGATTCGAACGGATCGATTCGGCCAGCAACCGGTTCGCCTCGGCCTGACCCCGGGCCTGCGCGATGCGGGCCTCGGCGTTGGCCCTTTCGAGGTTGACGCGTTCAAGGGCGGCGCGCGTGTTCTGCTCCGCGGTCGTGCGCGACTGGATCGCGGCGAGGACCGTCTCCGGGTACCGGATGGAGCCGACCCACTCCATGCGGATGATCTCCAGCCCCTGCGGCGACCATTCGCGCTGTAGCGCCTGCATGGCCCGCTGCAGCACGATCTGGCGTCCGGGGCCGATGAGCTGTCCGGGGCAGTCGTCCGCATCGGGGGTGCCGGGCGTGGCGGCGGGGGCGGCGCCGGGCGCGATCGGCTGAACGTTCGGCGTGGCCGACTGCTGGGCGTTGCAGGCGACGGGCAGCTTTTCGGTTTCCCGGGCGATGGCGGCGCGCACGGAGGTTCGCAGCGGCCCGTCGATGAAGGCGTCGAACTCCTGCCGCCAGGTCGCATACAGGTCGGCGGCCTTGTCCTCGCGAATGCGGAATGTCAGGGCCACGTCCGCCGTCATCGGCAGGCCGAGCACGTCCGAGAAGGTGATCTCCTCATTCTCGCGCCCGTCGTTGTTGGCCTCGCGCGTGTAGCTGTAGGTGCGCTGAAGCGTCTGATAGGTGCGAATCTTCTCGCCGATGCCTTCCCAGTGGAAGCCGGGTCCCAATTCGCTGCGCTGGACGCCGGGGTTCGGGCCGAACTTGGTCGTCTTGATGCCCATGTAGCCACTCTCGACCGTCACGCTGCACGAGGTCACCGTCACGGTGGAGATGACGATCAGCAGGCCGATCAGCAGGACCAGAGAGATCATCCGTCCGGCCGATCCGCCCGGGCGCAGGTTCATGTCGGGCAGGCCCGATCCGAAGTTCGACATCTGTTTCCGCCCCTCAGCGCTTCAATGATCCGGCGGCCCACGCCCAGAGCCGCCATGCGGCCCAGACCAGCGCCAGTATGCCCCCGATTCCGAGCACCGAAGCGACGATCAGGCTGCCCGCGAAATGGGCCTCCAGCACAGCGGGCACCGCATATCGGATCAGGAAGATGAACGCGATGACCAGCGCGGCAACGCCGGCCGCGACTCCCAGAGCGGTCTTGATTTCACGGTCCATCGCATCCCCCGCCGCCATCAGAGCGCACCCGGCCGCGCGGCGCAATCACCCGCCGCCGACGAACTGCACAACCTCGATCCGGTCGCCGTCGGCCAGCGGCGTCGCGGCGTGCAGCGACCTCGGCACGATCTCGAGGTTGCGTTCGACCGCCACCTTGCGGACGTCCAGCCCGAGTTCCGCCACGAGCGCGAGGATGGTGCGCGCCTGCACCTGGCGGTCTTCGCCGTTGACCTGGATGCGGATGACGCTCACGTCTTGTCCCTGTGCTTTCGGGCGGACGGTTTGATAACCGCCACGCCTCGGCTAAAAGGCCCGTCCGATTCCGGTCGGAACCGCCGTCCACGAGCTCATGCCCGATCCAACCGTCCTCTACGTCCTGAACGGCCCGAACCTCAACCTGCTTGGGGTGCGGGAGCCTGACGTCTACGGCCACGAGACGCTGGACGACGTTCAGGCGCTTTGCCAACGGGCCGCGGGCGACGCCGTCCTGGTGTTCCGCCAGAGCAACCACGAAGGCGAGTTGGTCGACTGGGTGCAAGAGGCGCGGGAGAGGGCCTCGGCGCTGGTCATTAACCCCGCGGGATACGGCCACACCTCGGTCGCCCTGCTGGATGCGCTCAGAACGCTGACGATCCCGATCGTCGAGTGCCACCTGTCCAATCCAGCGGCGCGCGAACGCTTTCGCCACCGTTCCTATGTTTCGCCGGTCGCGGCCGGCGTGGTTTCGGGCTTCGGCTCATTCAGCTACGAACTGGCCGTGAAGGCCGCTCTCCGGCTGGCGCAGGAACACCGCGCCGCCGCCGACCGTTCGGTTTAGAAGGTAACAGAGGCTCCCATGGCCGATTCCAAGACCACTGCGTCCAAGCTCAAGAACGACGAGATCGACACCGCCCTGGTGCGCGGCCTCGCCGACATCCTGAACGACACAGACCTGACCGAGATCGAGGTCGAGCGCGGCGACCTGAAGATCCGCGTCGCCCGCGAGATCACCATGGCGGCGCCGATGCAATACGCGCCCGCTCCGGCTCAGGCCGCCGCCGCGGCGCCCGCTCCGGCCGCGGCTCCAGCCTCGATGCCCTCCGACCCGGCCACCATCGTCGCCAAGTCGGGCGAGGAGGTGAAGTCGCCCATGGTCGGCACCGCCTATCTGCAGGCCTCGCCCGAAGCGCCGCCGTTCTGCCAGCCGGGCGACAAGGTCAAGAAGGGCCAGACCCTGCTGATCGTCGAAGCGATGAAGACGATGAACCCGATCCAATCTCCGCGCGACGGCGTCGTCAGGGAAGTGCTGGTCGGCGACGCCCAGCCGGTCGAGTTCGGCGAGCCGCTCGTCGTGCTCGAGGCCTGATCCGGTGTTCACGAAAGTCCTGATCGCCAACCGCGGCGAAATCGCCCTGCGCATCCATCGCGCCTGCAAGGAGATGGGCATCTCCACCGTCGCCGTGCACTCGGAAGCGGACCGGGGCGCCATGTGGGTGCGGCTGGCCGACGAGAGCGTCTGCATCGGCCCGGCGCCGGCGGCGAAGTCCTATCTCAACATCCCGTCGATCATCGCGGCGGCCGAGATCACCGGCGCCCAGGCCATTCACCCGGGTTACGGCTTCCTGTCCGAGAACGCCCGCTTCGCCGAGATCGTCGAAGCCCACGGCATGACCTTCATCGGCCCCAAGCCCGAGCATATTCGGGTCATGGGCGACAAGATCACGGCTAAACAGACCGTGCTGGACGCGGGCATCCCCTGCGTTCCCGGCTCGGCCGGCGAAGTCGAGACCATCGACGCGGCGATCGCGGCGTCGAAGACAATCGGCTTCCCCCTGATCGTCAAGGCCGCGGCCGGGGGCGGCGGGCGCGGGATGAAGGTGGCGCTGACGGCCGACGATCTTGTCGAGGCGGTCCAGACCGCCCAGTCCGAGGCCACCGCCGCCTTCGGCAACGGGGCCGTCTATATGGAGCGCTATCTCCAGAAACCGCGCCACATCGAGCTGCAGGTCATCGCCGACAGCCATGGCAACGTCGTCCATCTGGGCGAACGCGACTGTTCCCTGCAGCGCCGCCACCAGAAGATACTCGAAGAGGCCCCCTCGCCCGCTCTGTCCGCGACCGAGCGCCTTGCGATCGGCGAGACCGTCAACAAGGCCATCGCCTCCATCGGCTACCTCGGCGTCGGCACCATCGAATTCCTCTGGGAGGACGGCGAGTTCTTCTTCATCGAGATGAACACTCGCCTGCAAGTCGAGCATCCGGTTACGGAAATGATCACCGGCGTCGATCTGGTGCGCGAGCAGATTCGCATCGCCGCCGGCCTGCCCCTGTCCTTCACCCAAGCCGATGTAACCTTCACCGGCCACGCCATCGAATGCCGGATTAACGCCGAGAACAGCGAGACCTTCACGCCCTCGCCCGGCACGGTCACGGATTTCCACGCCCCCGGCGGCCTGGGCGTGCGGCTGGATAGCGCCATCTACGCCGGCTATTCGATCCCGCCGTATTACGACAGCCTGATCGGAAAGCTGATCGTCCACGGCCGCGACCGCGAGGAATGCATCGCTCGGCTGAAGCGTAGCCTGAACGAGATGGTCGTCGGCGGCATCGACACCACCATCCCGCTGTTCCAGAAGCTGCTGCAGGAGCCGGACATCCTGTCCGGCGACTACGACATCCACTGGCTGGAAAACTGGGCCAAACGCCAGAAGGGCGACGCCTAGCTCGGTGGACGACCCCGGGTTCAGCGCCAGCGGGCCGTTCGGCGGCTTCGGCCCCGATGAACTGCTGAACTGCTACGCCGCCGGTGTTTTCCCGATGGGCGAAGGGCGGGACGATCCCCGCATCTTTCTGGTCGAGCCGGAGCAGCGCGGCGTCGTGCCGCTGGAAGACTTCCGCATTCCGACGCGGCTGCGCAGGACCATACGCTCGGAGCCGTTTGAGATCCGTGTCGACACCGCCTTCTCGGCCGTGCTGGATGCCTGCGCGGCGCCCGGACCGGGGCGGGAGGACAGCTGGATCAACGGGCCGATCCGCCGCCTTTACGTGGAGCTGAACGCCCGCGGTAGCGCCCACTCCATCGAATGCTGGCGGGACGAGCGGCTGGTCGGCGGCCTGTATGGTGTGACGTTGGGCGGCGCCTTCTTCGGGGAGAGCATGTTCAGCCGCGAGCGGGACGCGTCCAAGGTCGCTCTCGTGCATCTGGTCGCCCGCCTGAAGCGCGGCGGCTGGACCCTGCTGGACGCCCAGTTCCTGACCGAACACCTGGCTCAGTTCGGTGCGCTCGAGACGCCGCAGGCGGCCTATCTCAAGCTACTGGCCGCGGCGCGGCGAAAGAAGCCCGACACGCGCTCGCTATTCAGGCCGATGACCGGCGCCGAAGCGGTGTTCTACGCCTTGCAGCCCACAACCCAGGCGTCATAGACCGGGTGCTCCAGTCCGTTGATCGCGGGCGACGAGGCGAACATCCAGCCCCGGAAGATCTGGCGCGGATCGTTCGACCTGAGAATCCCGCGCGGTTGCACCGCGACCTCAAGATAGGCGACGGCGTCGGTCACCTGCTCGTCGGGCGCGGACACCTCGCAGGCGCGGGCGGTGAAGATCAGCGAGCGTTTGAAGCGCACAGGGCGGCCGCCCACCTCGACCTCGAACCGCATCGATTCCGCCGTGATCTTGTCGATGGCCTCGACGATGGCCACGCGCCGGCGCTGGCGACGCGAGGGCTCGACCGGGATTTCGACAGCCTTCACAGGAGGCGGCGCCTCAGCCTTCTCGTCCACGGGTTCGATCTCGATCGGATCGTCGTCGGCGATGACGATCGCTGGCGCGGGCGGGGTGAGCGCCACCGGCGACGCCGGGGCGGGCTCGCCCTCGGGGGCGGGCTCGACCGGCGGCGGCGGCGGAGCGGCGGGCTGGGTGTTCAGAACGGACGTGGGATCCCTGACCGGCACGGCGTCCTGAGGTAGATCATTGAGGGCCGAGGCCACCCCGGCTCCTGCCCCGGCGAGCGCCAGAACCGCCACCCCGGCCAGGACGACGAAGCGAGTCGTCATTCCGGGCGCCAGGCTTCGTAGTCGCCCGTGGCCGCCGGACGTTTTCCTTCGGCCGCCAGCGACCCCTTGGGCCGCCACGCCATGGGCGTCCCGGAGAGGTTCGGCAGGTGAGCTTCTTCCCACGCCTTTCGCGGCAAGGGGCTGTCCGTCGGCGTCTCGTCGTAGGTGTAGTGCAGCCAGCCGTGCCAGTCCGGCGGCACCTTCGAGGCATCGGCGTAACCGTTATAGGTCACCCAGCGGCGGCGGCGACCGTCGTAGCTCTTGGCGTCGCGGGACAGGTAGTAGCGGTTGCCGAACTCGTCCGTCCCCACATGCTCGCCCCGCTTGGCGATGGTGAAGAAGGTGCCGATGGTGGCGCCGCTGGTCCAGCCGAAGATCCTGCCTAGCACGTCGGGTAATCCACTCGCGATTCACCGCGCCGGCGAAGGCCGGCGGCGTGGCGTGATCATAGAAACGCGGAGCCCCTCCGTCCAGCGTTCGCGGCAGGATCACCCGATCAACATGTTGGGGGTAACCCTCGCCCGGACCGCCATATTTATTGCGACGGGGTCTTTTGGGTCGCTACGGTTGATCAGGTCACACCGAGTCCGTCGATGCCGTTTCCGTTTGCCGACCGTGCCGCAGCCCTCGGCCGATCTCTCCGCGAAATCGAACGCTGCGATCGCGTGGCGGCGGTGCTCGCGCCTGACGGTTGGACCGACGTGCAGGTCGAATCCTGGCTGGACTGGACGGAGGCGGAAGGTCTTGCTTGCGCCGGGTCCGACCCGCTCCAGGAGGCACTGACCCACTACGCGATGCGGCTGAAGCCGTCCGTGGCCAAAGCGCTGACGGCCAGCCTGCTGCTGGGCCTCGTCAGCCCCGCCCGGCCCGCCTCGGTCGGCGGGGAGCTGTTCGACCTTTCCGATCCGGCGTCCGCGCGACGTTTGAGGGCCGAGGCCGCGAGGCGGAAGCTGGCTCGACGCACCGGAGCCGCGCTCGAGGCGATCTCCATCGCCCTCGGCGGCGTCGCGGACGCCGTCACCCGCTGCCATGGACCACAGGGCGACTGCACCGACCCGCGTTCCAATCCAGCCCTCGCGAGAGCGGCCCTGGCGGCTCGCCGCGCCGGCGCCGGCGACGCCGACATCATCCGCGCGATCAACGGCGAGGGGTTCGGCGCGGAGCCTCAGCCGGCCGCCTCGGAGCCGCCGCTCGTCGCGCTGGCCGATCGCACGCTTGTCGCAGCGGGAGCACCTGTCGCGCTGCACGCAGGCGAGGCGGGCCTGGAGGGGGATCTGATCCTGACCTTCGAGCCGCAGAACGCGGACGCTATACTCTCCGCCGCGGCTGCGCCCGCCTTGCTCATCTCCCTGCCTGCGCTTCATCGCCTGGCGGGCGACTCCTTCGACGCCGCCCTCGGGGACTTGGTCCGCCTCTGGGTCGGGGCCGTCGCCGGCGATGGCGAGCGGCTTGTGTCCGTCGGCCTTGGAGGTCTGGCGGACGCCGTGCTGGAGCAGGTCGCGGACGGCTGGACTGATCGCGCCGGACGAATCGCCGC
>NZ_DASWNO010000295.1:0-23790 GCF_036399195.1 Brevundimonas sp. | reverse complement strand
CTATCCGGCTCGCGGTTTCTCAGCGCTCCGTTCCGCTGAGGCGCGTGGGATGTCAGCGCGCGCGGCAGGGACGCCGCTTCGCGAAGTCGAACTGGTCGCCGGCGGACAGCACATGCATTCGCACGTCGAAGATCGACAGGGCGTCCTCGCGGCGGGCCTCGGCGATGTTTGAGTGGGTCGCCGACTCCCCGTCCACGACATAGACGGCGCCAGATCCCAGCACCCGGCCTTGGGAGCCTTCGACCAGCAGCGCTGTGTCTTCGTCGATGCCTACGCCGAGCAGCCGCGGATTATGCGCCACGGCGCCGACCAGCCGGCCATGGCGACCGCGCTCCGCGAAATGCTGGTCGATGATGACGTGCCGCATCAGTCCCAGGCCTGGCGCCATGTGCAGTTCGCCGATCCGGTAGGATTCAGCGCTCGGTCCCGCCACGAGCATGGTCTCGCTCATGACCGACGCGCCGGCCGACGTCCCCGCGATGACGACGCCCGAGCGATGGAGTTCGCCGATCCTGCGTTCCAGCGCGGTGTCGCCGATCTGGCTGGTGATGCGCAGCTGATCGCCTCCGGTGAAGAACACCCCGGCCGCGCCGTCCAGCTTCTCCAGAGCCTCCGGAGACTCGCTGTCGGAGCGCTCGTCGACGTACAGTTCCACCATGTCGGTCACGCCGAGCCCGCGGAAGGCTTCGAGGTAGGCGTCGAAATAGCCTTCCGGCTCGTGGGAGGCCACGGTCGCGACCACCAGCTTGCCGCCATCGAGCCGACGGGCGAGCTCCTTCAGGATGACGCGATCGCCCTCCTTGTCCTCATGCCCGCCGATGATCAGAAGCGCGCCCCGGCCCTCAGCCATGCGGCGGCTCCAGAATGACCCCGCCGGACGGCTCGGACGAGGGGGCGGTATCGGGCCGGAACTCCTGGATCAGTCGCCAGATTTCCTCGATCCGGGTCGGCATGACCACCACGACGTCGCCACGCCGCGCCATCCGGAGCGCATGCTCAGCGGCCTTCGGCTCCTCATGCACGCCGCTGATGCGAGCGGGGTCGTAGCCGGCGGACATGGCGCCTTCCGTCATCAACCGGATGACCTCGCCCTTTGGCCGTCCACGGTTGTCGGGGCTTTCGCGGAAGACCATGTGGTCGAAATACTCCGCGCCGATCTCGCCCATCGCCCGGATTTCCGCGTCCTGCCGGTCTCCGGGGATGCTGACCATGCCGATGGTGCGGCCGTTTTCCGGCCGGATGGCCGCAACCATGCTGCCCAGGGCACGCAGGGCTTCGGGGTTGTGCGCGTAGTCCAGGATCACCCGGAAGCCATGGTCGTCGAAGACGTTCAGCCGGCCGGGATTCTGTTCGAAAGTGGAGCGGAAGGTCGCCAGCGCAGTGGCGATCTGATGCAGGGGCGCGCCGGCGGCGTGGGCCATGGCGGCGGCCGCCAGGGCGTTCTGCACGTTGAACGCCGCCTGACCCTCGAGCGTCGCGGGGATGTCGCGGGCGTGGCAGACGACGTGCTGCTGCCCGCGGTCGTGAAGGGTGATGAGGCCCGTGGCCGGATCGTGGAGCACCGCCATGCCGCCCTGCGCCAGATGCTTCAGGACGAAGCCGGGCGCGTCCGCTCCGCCTCGCATGGTGAACCAGCAGACGCGCCCGCCCGCGTGACGGGCCATGCGGATGGTCAGGGGATCGTCGGCGTTCAGGACGCTGACACCGCGCCGGGACACGGATTCCACCACGACCGACTTCACCGCCGCCAGGTCCTCCAGCGTGTCGATGCCCTTGAGGCCCAGATGGTCAGGCTGGACGTTCAGCACCGCCCCGACGTCGCACCGGTCGAAGGCCAGTCCCTCGCGCAGGATGCCGCCGCGCGCGCACTCCAGCACAGCCACGTCCACCGTCGGATCGCGCAGCACCATTCGAGCGCTCCTCGGCCCTGAGGCGTCGCCGGAGAACACCTTTTCGGCTCCGATATAGACGCCGCTCGTATTCGTCAGGCCGACCGTCTGGCCGCCGGCCTGGAAGATCTGGGCCAGCATTCGGCCGACGGTGGACTTGCCGTTGGTGCCGGTGACCGCAAGCACCGGGATGCGGGCGCGGCTGCCGCGCGGGAACAGGGAGGCGACGATCGGGGCGGCGACGTCGCGTCTCTGCCCGTGCGACGGGTCGAGATGCATGCGCAGCCCTGGCGCGGCGTTGACTTCGACCACGCCGCCGCCGGTCTCGCGCACGGAGCGGGTGATGTCCGGCGCCAGCAGGTCTATGCCGGCCACGTCCAGCCCCACGGCGAGGGCGGCGCGGCGCGCGATCGCCGCGTTGTCGGGATGGATTTCCTCGGTCCGGTCGACCGCCGTGCCGCCCGCCGACAGGTTCGCCGCCGTATGCAGATCGACCCTGCGCCCGGCCTCGGGCACGCTCTCCGATGTCAGGCTCTGGCGCGACAGGATTTCGGCGGCGTAGGCGTCGAGCCGGATGCGGGTCAGCACGGCCTCATGGCCGACCCCGCGCCGGGGGTCGGCGTTCACCGCCTCGACCAGCTGGGCGACCGTGCTGACGCCGTCGCCGGTGACGTGCGGAGGCACTCGCTCGGCGACCGCGACCACCTCACCCGCGACGACCAGCACCCGGTGGTCGTGGCCCGGAAGCTGTTCCTCGATGATCACGCGCCGGCTGTGCCGCGCCGCCTCTTCGAACGCGAGCAGCAGTTGAGCGTCGGTCATCAGGCCCGTGGTGACGCCGCGGCCGTGGTTGCCGTCGAGCGGCTTGGCCACGACCGGACGCTTGAGGCCCTTGGAGGCTGTCAGCGCTTCGGCGGCGGTTCGCACGGTCACCCCGCGGGCGACCGGAACGCCTACGCGGTCCAGCACGGCCTTGGCTTCCGCCTTGTCGCCCGCGATCTCGGCGGCGATCAGCCCGGTCTGGCTGGTCACGCTCGCGCGGATCAGGCGCTGGCGACGGCCCCAGCCGAGCTGAATCAGGCTCTGCCCGTTCATCCGTTCGACGGGGATGCCGCGGCGGCGAGCGGCCGCGACCAAGGAGGCGGTGCTCGGTCCGAACGCGGCCCGGCGCAAGGCGAGCCGGATGGCCTCGACCGCCGAAGCGAGGTCAAGGGGCGCCGGCTCGTCGACCGGAATGATCCTGTCCAGTCCCTCGAGCGAATTGAGATCGTCCGGCAGCAGGCCGGCGACCAGTTCGACGGCGAACCGTCCCGCCAACCGGCCGGCGGTGTCGTCCTCGTAGGCGAACATGACGTTGTAGACGCCGGGCCGGCCCTTGACCGACCGGGTTTTGCCGCGCGTTGTCCGCGCACCGGCGAGGCTCTGCAGCTCCAGGGCGACGTGCTCGATCACATGGCCCAGCCAGGTGCCTTCGCGCATGCGTTCGACCAGACCGCCGGCGTGCCCATACGAACAGCCGTGTCCCTGAAGGCTCGGCATCAGGCTCAGCAGCGCCTCCGTGAAGCCGGGAAGGCGACTGGTCGGGTGATCCTCCAACGGGCCGAGATCCAGCTGGACACGGATCATCGGCCGGGCGCTGTAGAGGTGCGGCCCGCGATAAACCGCGGTCTCGAGAACCTTCATTCCCATGTCACGCGGCCACCGGGCCGTCGGACGCCAGAACAGCCTGCGACATGGCGCGCACGAGGCAGGCGGCCCCCTCCGCGCGGGAGCGGGCGCGGCCTTCTATCAGGGTTTCCTCGTTCCGGCCGCGGGCGGCCCACAGCCATGCGTCGCCGTCGCGCTTCAAAGTCCAAGTGAATCCGGAGTGTTGCATGAAGTGTCCTCTGATGCCGGAGGAACGGGGCGTCGTTGCCCCGGTTCCAGAGTCGGTTTCTCGACACAGGCTCGCTGCAAGCCGTTGTTTCTACGAAGGGAACTTTCCGAGCTCTGCCGCGTAATCCGCACTCATCATACGGAGTACCCATCATGCGCGTCCCGGACGCCGTTACGGCGTTGCGCCCTGAATCGGCGAGCCCCTCGGACTTTCATCGGCGGCTCGCCCGCTGGAACCATCGCCGTCTGAAGCCGACCATTCCCTACGCGGACTGGGTCGCCGATGCGCGCGAGGATGCGGAGCTCATCGTGACGGAAGGCGCCTACATTGAGCGGGCGCGCGCGGCGGCGGAGCCGTGGCTGAAGGATCTTCCCGAAACGCCGGCGGACTTCGTCGCCTGGTTCGAGGCCCTGAAGGGCGCCGGGCCCGGCGAGAACGATCCGCTGTTCCCATGGTTGGCGGAAGAAGCGGATTTCGAACAGATGCGCTGGTTCCTGCTGCAGGAGGTGGCGGGCGAGGCCGGGTTCGACGACCTCGTCGCCATGGCGCAGGTGAAGATGCCGGACCGGCCCAAGCTGGAGCTGGCCCGGAACTACTGGGATGAGATGGGCCGGGGCAGCATGGCCGGCATGCACGGGCCGATGCTGGCCAAGCTGGCGCAGCATCTGGACCTTCACCCCACCATCGAGGAGACCGTCTGGCCTTCGCTGGCGCTGGGCAATGTGCTGGTGGCGTTCTCCACGACGCGCCGCTACGCGTTCCACGCGCTGGGGGCGCTCGGCGCGGTCGAGCTCACGGCTCCTTGGCGCGCGGATCATGTGGCGCGGGGCCTGAAGCGGCTGGGGGTCGGACCCGAGCGCAAATATTACGCCCTGCACGCCACGCTAGATGTCGAACACTCGCGGACCTGGAACGAGGAAGTGCTGACGCCGCTGGCCGAGGATCGGCCCGAGGTGATCCGCAGCCTGGCCGAGGGCGCGGTGATGCGATTGATGGCGGGGGCCGCCTGCTATGACTGCTATCGCGAGCACCTCTGGGGTGAAAGCTTGCAGCTGAGGACGGCTTGACGTCGCACGCACGCCGGTCGGAAGCACAGAGTAAGTCGCTGGGCCGGGTTCTCCGTTCCCTGGATGAAGCCGGCTACCGGTTCGTCATGCCGACCCCGGGGACGCACCGACTGGTCTCCAGCCGGCTTGCGCGCGCCCGATCCGAAAACCTCAGGGATGTGTTCGGCTGGACGCGTTCGTTCGGCCCCGACGATCTGCCGGCCGACGTGCTTGACGACCTGCGGGCCGCCGGCGTGGTGGAGGTGGGCCGTGACGGGCTGAGGCTGACGGTGCGCGTCAGCACCCTCGACGGCCGCCTGCATGTCCATTCTGCCGCCGGAAGCAGCCGGAACGCGGTCTTCCTGGGGCCGGACAGCTACCGTTTCGTGAGACTGATCGACGCGGCGCTTGGCGAGGGCGGGCCGGTGAAACGCGCCGTGGACATCGGCTGCGGCGCCGGGGCCGGGGCTCTCGCCATCGCGGCTCGCCGCCCGGACGCCGAGGTTTGGGGGACGGACGTCAACGCGAAGGCCCTGCTGTACCTGCAGATCAACGCCGCCCATGCGGGAGCATCCGTGCGGGGCGCGGAAGGCGAGGGGCTGGCGCCCGTCGAGGGCCCGTTCGACCTCATTGTAGCCAATCCCCCTTACGTCGCGGGCAGCGGCGGCCGCATCTACCGGGACGGCGGGGACCTCTACGGAGCCGCGCTGGGACTGGACTGGGTGAGCGAGAGTCTGCCGCGGCTGAGCGAGCAGGGCCGGCTGGTGCTCTACACCGGCAGTCCGATCGTGGAGGGGCGGGACGTCGTGCGCGAGGGTCTACAAGATCGTCTCGGATCAGAGTTCGTCATGACCTACGAGGAACTGGATCCCGACGTGTTCGGCGGCATGTTGCGCCGCCCCGCCTACGATGACGTCGAACGCATCGCCGCCGTCGGGGCGGTGATCCGGCGGCGCTGACGGAGCGAGACGGATCAGCCCGTGGAGGCTGCGCCCATGCGCCGCGCCGGGATGGACAGCAGCCGATCCACAGAACCGGCGAAGGTGTCGACCCTGAGCGGTTTGGCGAGGGTGGCGTCGGCCCCGAAGGCCATCGCCGTCCTGAGCAGCAAGTCCGCTCCGGTGCGTCCGCCTGATGAGATCGCCAGAATTCGGATCGACGGCCGCAAGTTGCGGATTTCGATGATGGTCTCCAGCCCGTCCTTGTTGGGCATCAGCATGTCGAGCACGACGAGGTCGATGTGCATGGACCGCACCAGCTTCAGCGCCTCGTCGCCGTCGCAGGCCTCGACGATCGCGTGGTCGCAGTCGCGCAGCATCTCCGTTGCGATCAGGCGGACGGTGGGGTCGTCATCGACGATTACGATACTGGCCATCGGAGACTCAGGATGCCTTCAGGGTCGCGGGGATCGACGGAACGGCCGTGGCTCCGACCGGGAGCGACGGATACTCGGGGAGCTGATCGAACGGGACCGGTCGGCTGTACACATAGCCCTGGATCAGGTGGGCGCCGGCGGTGCGGAGGAACTGGACCTGCTGCTCCGTCTCGACGCCTTCGCAGACGATCTTCATGCCCATCGCGCGGCCGACGCCGATGACCGCATGAATGATGGCGGCGGACGCGGTGTCTTCCGTGCACCCCGTGACGAAGCTCCGGTCGATCTTCAGGGTCGAGAACTTCAGCTCGCGGAGCGCGTGCAGGCTGGTGTACCCCGCCCCGAAATCGTCCAGCGCCACGGCCACGCCCAGTTCGGCCAGACGGCTCAAGGTGGGGCGTGCGTGCTGGATGTCCAGGATGGCGGTTTCGGTGATCTCGATCTCCAGCCGCTTCGGCGGAAACGCGCGGCGGGCGGCGAGGGCGGAGACGCGGTCCGCGAAGCCGGGATCCTGGAACTCCGAGGCCGAGACGTTCACGGCCACGAGGACGCCGGGGCGGCCGCCGGTTTGCTCCATGGCGCGGTCCAGCACGAAGTCGGTGAGCATTTCGATTCCGCCCGCGGCTTCGAGGGCCGGGATGAAGTCGTCAGGCGGGATGGGCCCGCGGTCCGGACAGGTCCAGCGCACCAGGGCCTCGACCTTGCCGGCGAAGCCGCCGGTCCGATCCATCATCGGCTGGTAGAAGACCTGAATGTGGCCGGCGGCGATCGCGGCCCTCACATCGTCCTTCACGGTCGGGGCCTGAGGAGCTTCAGGCGCGGCCTCGGCCGCGGCCGAGGCGAGGCCGAGCGAGGCCATGGTGCGGTCCAGCAGGGCCTGTATGGCCGGGAGGTCGATGGCGTCGCCGGCGTTCTCCCGCGCCGCCCGTTCGGCGGCCGAAGCCGCCTTCGCGACGGCGGAGGCCCCGAGGCTCAAGCTCATGGACTTCAGCGCGTGGGCGGCCCGCGCCGCCGCGTCGAGGTCGCTCGCGGCCATGGCGGCCCGCAGGTCCTCGAACCGCAGGGGCGCGTTGGTGGCGTAGAGGTTGGCGATGCGCTCGACGAAGTCCGGGCGGCCGTTCTGCGCCATGGCCTCCAGTTCTGCCCTGACCGCCGGATCGAAGAGATCGTCGGCGCCCGCGGCCGGTGAGACTTCCGCCGCCGGTGCGTCCTCGCCCTCCACGGCGCGGTCCGGACAGTGGGTCTTGAGCGCTTGGGCCAGGTCGCCCACGGTGAAGGGCTTGTGGATGACACCGTCCATCCCGGCGCTGCGCCAGGCGTCGGCCGCCGAGCCGACGACATGGGCGGTGAGCGCCAGAATGGGGGTCCGCGGCCGGCCGTCCCGGGCTTCTTCCGCCCGGATCTGCCGACTGGCCTCGAACCCGTCCATGACGGGCATGGAGCCGTCCATCAGGACCAGATCGAACCGGTCTGTGCGGAGACGTTCGACCGCCTGCAGGCCGTCCTCGGCCAGGGCCACATCGGCGCCGAGCCTCTGGAGGGCCTCGCCGGCCACCTCGCGGTTGACGTCGGAATCGTCGACAACCAGCACCGACACCCCCGGGAAGCGCATGCCGGTCAGCAGTCCCGTGGAACCGGCCTCCAGCGCCATGGGCTGACCCGAGGCGATCTGATCCGCCAAGGTCCTGACGTCCGCGCGACGGATCGGCCATGGAGCGACGCACGCCGCGCTCGCGTCATACGCCCCTTCCGGCCCCATGAGCACGGACGGCAGGGGAAGGGGCGCGGCGGCAGGACCCACGAAGGCCGCCCCGGCGGAGGCCGGGTCGTCGGTCAGGCCGATGCCGAAATCCTTGAGATATCGGGTCACGGCCTGTTCCGTCATCGGTCCAAGGCCTGAAGTCATGACGCTCAGGCCGGCCGACGGCAGATCCCAGGCCGCAGGCTCCGCGGCCGCCTCGAACGGCGCGGCGAACGCGAAGGTTGAGCCGCGGCCCACCTCGCTGGACAGCCGCCATTCGCCGCCCATGGCCCGCACCAGCCGGTCGCAGATCGTCAGCCCCAGACCTGTGCCGCCGTGCTTGCGCGTCGTGGTCTGATCGGCCTGCGAGAAGGCCTCGAACAGCTTGGGCAGGACCGTCTCGGGGATGCCCGGTCCGGTGTCGGTGACGCTGAAGACGTAGCAGCCCGCTTGCGAGGGATCCGCTTCGATGGTCAGGATCACGCCGCCCGACTCCGTGAACTTGATGGCGTTGTTGGTCAGGTTGCTCATGACCTGACGCAGGCGGGTCGGGTCGGCCATGACTGGGGGGATGGCCGGGTCGACATAGACCGCGAGATCGAGGCCCTTTTCCTGCGCCCGCTCGGCGAACAGGCTGGCGACGTCCTCCGCCGTCTCGGCCAGATCGACTTCGACGGTCTCCAGCTCCATCTTGCCGGCCTCGACCTTCGAGAAGTCCAGGATGTCGTTGATGATGCTCAGCAATGAGCGTCCGGACTTCGCGATCACGTCGGCGTAACGGCGCTGCCGGGGGGGCAGGTCTGAACTGCGAAGCAGCTCGCTCAGCGCCAGGATGCCGTTCATCGGCGTCCGGATTTCGTGGCTCATCACGGCGAGGAAGTCGGACTTGGCGGCCGTCGCGGCCTCGGCCGCATCCTTTGCGACCACCAGTTCGGCCGTCCGAGCCGAGACCTCGTGCTCCAGCCCGGCGACGTGAGCGGCGATGCGGTCGTCGCGCAGGCGGATGGCCTCGGTCATGGCCTGGAAGCCGGCGACCAGATCGGCCATCTCGCCTTCAGCCTCGATCTCCGGCGCGCGCCGGAATTCCCCGGCCTTAAGCGTGCTGGTGAACTGCGCCAACTCGATGATCGGGCGACTGATCCGGCGCGCCATGCTGCTGGCGATCAGCAGCCCGGCCAACAGCGCCACGCCGGCGCCGGCGAAGCTGACGAGGACGGCGCCCAGCACGCGTGCGCGAAGACCCGGGGTCTCGCTCAGCAGGGTGATTTCGCCCACGACCCGGCCCTGGCTGCGGACCGGAACCGTGGCCTGTATGGTGCCGCTGCTGATGACCGACCAGATGGAGCCCTTCTGACCGGCCTCAAGCGCGATGTCAGAGTTGAGTCTGACGCCCCCCCCGGTCTCCGCAAGTAATCGCTGATCGGGCCCCACGATCCGCGCGTACTGGACGTCGGGCATCTGACTGATCGAACGGATCGCGACGAAGGCCCCGGAGGCGTCCGAACGCTCCACCGAAGCGGCGGCCAGCGAACCTATGACGTGAGCCGTCTGCGTGAGGCGTTCAGTCTCGAGCTGCGACTGGCGGCGCGCGTCCAGCCATCCCGACAGCGCGGCTGTAATGAGGCAGGTCGTCAGCAGCGATGAAAGAACCAGGCCGATCAGTTTTCGGCGAATGGAACCGCCGAAGAACTTCCCGCGAAAGCTGTTGGCTTTGTGTCTGCTTACGGACATTGCCAGACTATACAGTCGATTAATGACTTCTCCCTTAAGCTCCCGAGGTCGGCGTCAGGGCCGAAGGGGGTTGTTGTGAGTGGTTTCTTCTACGTTCTCGACGAGCAGGCCCGACTGCTCTTCGTCGACGACGACCCCATCCTGCGAGAGTTCGCGCAGGTGAATCTCGCATCGCCGAACGCCAGCGTCACCGTGGCCGAGAACGGCGCGGAGGCGATGCAGATGCTGGAAGCCGGGCGCTTCGACGTTTTGCTGGTCGATCTCGAGATGCCGGTCATGGACGGCTTCGCGGTTCTGGAGCGCCTGCGGTCGGATCCCGCCACCGTGGGGCTGCCGGTGATTGTTCAGACCGGGCGCGAGGACGTGGAAGCGATCGATCGCGCCTACCGCCTGGGCGCGACGTCCTTCGTCACCAAGCCGCTGAACTGGCGGCTGCTGACTTACCAGATCCGATACGTGTTGAGGGCCGCCCGCGCGGAACAGGCTGTACTCGCCAGAGCGGCGGCCGCGGCGTGAGAGGCCGCTTCGTGCTTGGCGCCGCTTCGCCTTGCTCGCCCGATGGGCGCGTGTTGGCGGTCCGATCTATCAGGAGGGTTCATCATGTCCGTCGAAGCTGACACTGTCGCGCGCAAGCTTGAAGCGGTCGAAACCGATCGCCGCGAGCGTCGGGAGCGGCGAGGCCGCGATCGCCGCCGCCCGGGAAACCGCATCAACATGGATGCGCCGAGGTCGTCGTGGATGAAGGTCATCGGCGCCTATGGCGTGGCTCTCAGCGCGGCGGCCTTCGCCCTGACGCTGCTCGCCGGAGGCGTCCTGGGTCAGAGCGCCGCTGTCGTCGTCATCGGCTTCGAGGCGGCGGCCCTGATAACTTCTGTGCTGCTGTTGGCTCTCGGATCGATCGAGCTTCGCCTTATCGAGGTCCGGCTCGAGTTGATGATGTTGAACGGCGGCATGCGCAACGAGGATCGCCGCGCCGGCGACCGCCGCGCGAACGCCGCCTGAACTAGCTGTCTGTCCCGGAGAGGACGCGAGGCAGCACGTCCAGCAGCTCCGACGCCAGAAACCCCAGCGCGCCGATCTCGCGGCTGAGGCGGGCCCCCGCCGCGGCGTGCAGGTAGACGGCCCAGAGCGCAGCGGTGACCGGCGCCGCGCCGCGCGCCAGCAGGCCGCCGATCACGCCCGCCAGAACATCGCCCGATCCGGAAGCGCCAAGGCCTGGAACGCCTCCCGCGTGCCGCCATGCCGTGCCGTCCGGCGAGACGACGAAGGTGACGGCGCCCTTCATGATCACAACGGACTTCAACCGCTCTGCGGTCTCGCGGGCGATTCCCAGAGCGTCCGCCAGGACTTCGTCCTTCGTAAACCCGCTGAGCGCCGCCATCTCGCCCGCGTGGGGCGTGAGGATCACGCGCCCATCCGCCAGCCCGCCGAACTTCGGCTGCAGCTCCGGATCGGGCATGGCCGCGGCGTCGACCACGAACGGCGCCGCGCCGTCCCCGCCGAGAAGGTCCAGCGCAAGTCGCTGGGCTGTCGGACCGTCCATCGTGCCCGGACCGACGACGACGGACACGCCGGTCTCCACGAACCGCCCCAGGACGCGGCCGGAGCTGCGGCTGAACTCCCCAGAAGCGGTAGACGGTGTCGCCACGATCCGGGCTTCCGGCAGCGCTACGCCGTAGGCGCAGGCAAGCGGGCGCGGAGCCGCCAGCCTGAGCCGGCCCGCGCCGACCCTCAGCGCGGCCCGACCGGTCAGCAGCGCCGCGCCCGGCACGCCGCCGCCGCCGGCGATCACCAGACAGGTGCCGCGATCCTGCTTGTCGCCATCCGGCCGGAGCGCGGGCAGCGGAACGGTCCGCAGCAGCTCGGGGGTCAAGTCCAGAACGCTCATCGGACGGCGACCGCGGCGTCGGGTTCGGTCGTCACGGGGGTTCCGACGGTCAGCAGCGGCGCGACGAAATTGTAGCGCATGAGCTCCAGCTCGCCGGCTCCTGGCGCCAGCCCGTATTCGGTGACGCCGCAGTTCGCCACATCCCCCTTGGCGTCGATCGCGAGGATTTGCGCCTCGTCGAGCTTCTCAAGCAGGTAGCGAAGGCACAGCACCACCACCTGGTGCCCGACGATGAGCACCCGCTTGCCCCGGTGATGAAGGCTCAGGGTGTCGAGCGCGCTGCGAAGCCTGAGGATGACGTCGCACCAACTCTCGCCGCCTGGCGGACGGTGGTAGAATTTACCCAGCAAGGCTCGAGCCTCAGCCTGGTCGGGGAAGTGCTCGCCGATGCCGCTGGTGGTCAGGCGGTCGAGGATGCCGAACTCCCGCTCGCGCAGCCGCTCGTCAGCGCACAGGAGGTTCGGTCCGCCGGGCAGGGCGTCGAGGATCGCTTGCGCCGTCTGCCGCGCGCGGAGGTAGGGCGAGACGAGCACCACCTCCGGCCGTTCGCGCTCGGGCAAGGCGGCGAACCAAGCCGCGAGGGCTTCAGCCTGCTGTTGACCAAGAACGCTGAGCGGCACGTCCGCGTCGCGAATGTCGAGGTCGATCCGCGCGCGTCCCGCCGCGCGCGCACGGTCTCGCGCGACGTTGCCGGCGCTTTGACCATGGCGCACCAGCCAGAGCCGGGCGGGCCAGCGGACCGACGGGTCCGTCACGCGGGAACCCTGTCCTCCGCGGCGCCGACGCCGACCCGTTCCAGCACGGCGTCGGCGACGAGGTCGGGCCTGGCGTGATGCACCATATGGCCGGCGCCCGGTACGGAGAGGTAGCCGCCTTCCGGCAAGATCGCCGCCAGCGCCCGGCCGTGAAGCATCGGATTGGCGACACGGTCCTGGTCTCCGCAGATGATGCGGATCGGCAGTCGCGCACCGCCATACAGGCTGGCGGAGCGCGTGAGGTCCGGGAGCAGGCGGGCCGCCTCGCGCGCCACCGTCTTCATGCGGCTCCGCTCGCCTGGAACTCGGGTCGGGAACGCCGCTTCGAACGGGTCCGGGATCGGCTGTGGGAAGAACATGGCCCGCCAGACGGCGGGCATGGCCACCGCGTCGAACGGCATGGACAGAAATGACAGCAGGTCGCCGACAAGCGGCGCGGCTCTCGGTCCGAACAGCACCTGCTCCAGCCTCGGCTCCGGGAAGGCGAGGGGAGCCAGGGCGACCACGGCCGTCAATTCCCCGGGGGCCTGCACGGCCCAACTGAGAGCGACCGCGCCGCCGAAGGAGTGGCCGACGACGACCGGCCGGTCCAGCCCCAGCGCTCCGCTCAGGCCGCGGAGAAGGGTCGCCTGCCGCCAGATCGACGCCGTCTCCCAGTCCCCGTCGCTGCCGCCGTAGCCCGGGCGGTCGACCGCGATCAGCCGGACCCGACCGGCGAGTGCATCGCCCAAGGCCAACAGAAGGTCGTCGGCTCCGGTCAAGGCGCCGTGCAGCAGGATGACGGGCGGGCCGCTCCCGATGTCGGCATAGGCGAGGCGCACGCCCGAGACTTCGATGAACTGGCGTGGGTATATCATCGCCCATCAACAGTCGGATCGGGCGCACGTTCCACCGCATCGCGCCGCCGTCAGAGCGGCGTGACCGGTTCGGTCAGCTTCAGGAAGACGAGGCCGTCGAACTGGGTCGACAGATTGGCTTCGAAATAGTGGGCGCCGCGTTCGTCGTCCGGGCGGTATATCACGCCCACCGCCCGCTGCAGGGCGGGTTGGCGCAGCGGCGAGTCCTCGGCCTCCTCGCCCAGGATGACCAGGGCCCGGTCCAGCCCGGCGGCCTCCAGGATGGCGGAATAGCTGCCCGGCAAGGCTGGGTTGAGCGTGTAAACGCGCCCGGAGCCGCCCCAGTCCCGCGCCGCCCTCACCCGACCCGCGTAGGTGAGGAAGCCGACGCTGAACACGCGGTCTGCGTACCGCTCCTTCAGCAGCTGACCGAGGTTCAGTTCGCCCCGGTATGTCATCTCCGTCGCCCGCGCGTCTCCGACATGGGTGTTGTGCGCCCAGACGACGACCCGACCTCGCTCTTCGCCTGGCGCGGCGTGGTGAGCCGCCACGGCCTCGATGGTCTCGCTCATGCTGCGGTCGCGGACATTCCACGAATAGGCGCCGCTGTAGGCCGCGCGGTAGTAAGCCTCCGCCGCGATGACATGGCTGGCGTTGCGCAGCGCCGAGAAATGCTCGTCGTCCGCTCCCGGTCGGGCCGGCGGCCCGACGGACTCGACCAGTTCGCGCGCGGCGACGGCATCATCCTCGCATGAGGCCGACGGTCGCCGGGTCGCCGCACCGTAGGCCTCGGGCCGCCCGCGATACGGCTGGAAACAGCGATACAGGCGCCGGATCGTGTCCGCGTCCGGCGGTGCGGTTCGGGCCATGTAGTCGGTGACCGCAGCGGCCGCCTCGAACAGGTTGTAGACATCCATGCCGTAGACGCCGACCTGCTGATCCGGCGGCAGCGGCTCGTTGTGCCGGCGGATGTCCTCGATCAGGGCGGCGAACTCCGCGTTCCTCCACATCCAGCGTGGGAAGCGGTCGAAGCCGGCCAGCGCCTGCTCCGCCGAGGCGTCCACGCCCTTTCGCCGCACATAGTCGTTCAGCCGCTCCGCTTCCGGCCAGTCCGCCTCGAGGATGAGGGCCCGAAAGCGCCGCTCGCGGATAAGACGCAGGGTGATGCGGGCCCGCTCGCGGTAGAAGTCGGCGGTGCCGTGGCTGTTCTCGCCCAGCAGGACGAACTCAGCGTCCGCGGCGGCGGCGAGCAGGGCATCGTAGTCCTGATCCGCGCCCGTGATGGGCGACGGCGCGCTGATCGAGAAAGCCGGGGCGTTATTGGTCGGGGAGGACGCCGCCTCCTGGGCCTCCGCGCAGCCGGACATCAGCGTTGCAGCCCAGACCATTCCTGATGCGCGCCAGCTAGCGGCGGCCATGCCGTCTCGCCGAGATGGCGGCCGCTTCGTAGTCGGCGGCGAGCCGCTCGAACATCTCGCGCTGGCGCGGGTCGTCCGCGTCGGCGGCTCGCGCCTGCCAGCGACGCGCCTTCTCCCTCATGTCTTCGTCGGCCATGGGCACGAGGCCTGTTCGTGCAAGCATCTGAAAACTCCATCGAGATTTCAGCGCCCGGCGCAGGGTTCGGGTTCCTGTGTCGGGAGGGCGAAACAAGGACGCGGTCCAGCGTGGCCGACAAGACGATGAGCAGGTGAAGTATTCGTGGCCGTGGAACCTTAGTTCGGTCCTCCGGTTCGCCCGGTGTCGACCAGATGGAGCTCGCGATGACCCGCCCGGCGCTGTTGTCACCCCCCTTCGGTGGAGCGTTCGTTCTGGGCTTCGCGCTGAGCGGCTTCTTCGACGGCGTCCTGCTCCACCAGATCCTCCAGTGGCACCATCTGCTGAGCCTGGTCGACGCGCCGCAGGTGGAGAGTCTGCATGCGCAGATCCTCGCCGACGGAGCCTTCCACGCCCTGATGTACGCGGTCGCCGTTGTGGGGCTGATCCTGTTGTGGCGGTCGCGGCACAGCCTCGGGCAGGCGGGCGGCTCACGTCGGCTTGTGGTGGGAGTGCTCGCCGGTTTCGGCGTGTGGAATATCGTCGACGTGGGCCTGTTCCATTGGATCCTCGAGATCCATCACATCCGCCTCGACGTCAGCGATCCGGTCCTGTGGGACGCCGGATGGCTCGTCGTGCTTGGCCTCCTTCCCCTGCTCGCCGCCGTCGCGGTCGCCCGTGGGGCGCAATCCCCGGGCGGCGCTGGCAGAGGCCCCGCGGCGATCGCCGTGTTCCTCGCCGCCGGCTTGGGAGCCTGGAACCTGCGGCCTCCTCCCGCGGGCGCCGAGACCATGGTGCTGCTGCGGCCGGGGGTCGAAGTGATGGACACGGTCGTGGCCGCCGACGCCCGGCTTGTCCAGATAGACGCGAGCGGGTCGATCGCCATCCTGCGTCTGCCCGACGGCGCCAACCCCTGGATGCTGTACCGGCATGGCGCGCTGATGGTGCAGGGCGCGGGGCCGTCCGGCTGCTTTTCCTGGAGCCGGCCGACCGCGGGAGCGGCGGCATGACCGCCTCGGCCGGCGGCTCCAGGGCGCCTGCGGCGGGGGCCCTGGTGCTGGGCGCGGCATTGCTGGGCCTTGGTGGTCTATTCCTGTCGCGGCCGCGAGAGGCGGCGCATCTGTTCGGCCTGCCTGTCCAGGGAGCCGGCGAGGACTACGTCCGCGCCCTCGGCGTCCGCGATCTGGCCTTGGCTGGCGGTCTCGCGATGTCGGCCTCCGCTTCGCCGAAGTCCTTGGCCGCGGTCTCGGGTCTGGCCGCCATGATCCCGGTCGCCGATGCCGCGCTGGTGCGCGCCCGTCGGGGTTCGCCGGCCGCGGTCATGCTCCATGCCGCAAGCGCGGCGGCGCTGGCGGTGCTCTCCGTCGCCGCGTGGCGCAGTGGGACCAGACAGGAACGAGCGGCGCGGCGGGCGCGGGGGCTGGATCCCGGACTCGCGGATTTGACGTAGCCGGGGCACCGGAGCGCCGCAGAGGACTTATCTGCAGAGGCGGAAACAGTCCTACGGGAGGCTTAGTCAGTGCAGGGCAGACCCGGACCGGGGACGGCGAGCCGCGAACCGTTCGGCCGTACCCCTCAAGGCGACGCGGTCGAATTGGTGACGCTCGACGCCGCCGACGTGCGCGTCCGCATCCTGACACTAGGCGCGGCGATCCAGGCGGTGATCACCCCGGGGCGCGACGGCGAGACTGCGGATGTCGCTCTCGGCTTCTCCACGCTGGCGGGCTACCTGAACCAGACCGCCTACATGGGCGTCACGGTGGGACGAGTGGCGAACCGGATCGCGGGCGGACGCTTCGTGCTCGACGGCGCCGAGCACCGCGTTCCGCTCAACGACGGGCCGAACTCGCTGCATGGCGGGACCGAGGGGCTGGACCGAAGAGTTTGGGAGATCGTCTCGCTCTCGGATGAGCCCGCGCCGACGCTGGTCCTCCGGTGCGTCAGCGCGGACGGAGATCAGGGCTATCCCGGAGAACTGACCGTCACGGCGACCTACCGGCTGTCCACTGACGGCGTCCTGTCGCTGGACTACGCGGCGACGACGGACCGGGCGACGGTCGTGAACATCTCCAATCACGCGTACTGGAACATCGCCGGAGAGGGCGCGCCGGGCGGGGCGATGGGGAATATTCTGACGCTTTATGCGGACGAATACCTTCCTACCGATCCGACGGCAATTCCGACCGGGGAGTTTCGCAGCGTCGAAGGCACGCCGTTCGACTTTCGTCAGCCGACGCCGGTGGGCCTTCGGGTCCGGGACGCCTCCGAAGAACAGATCGTGTTCGGCAAGGGCTACGATCACAACTGGGTCGTCAGCCGTGAGACTGCGCCAGAGCCGCGCCCTGTCGCCCGGCTGGAGGATCCCGTCTCAGGCCGCGCCATGGAGCTTTGGTCGGACCAGCCTGGGGTGCAGATGTATTCAGGCAACTTCCTCGACGGCTCCTTCGCAGGGAAATCGGGGCGGCTGTACCGGCAGGGGGACGCCGTGGTGCTGGAGCCGCAGATGTTCCCCGACACGCCGAACCAGCCCGCCTTCGGCTCTGTCCGCCTTGATCCGGGCCAGACCTACCGGAACCGGATCCGCTTCCGCTTCTTCACCTGCTGAAGCGGGAGACCCACGGATGGATGAACCGGAACTGGTCTGGGACCTGCGGGCGGAACTGGGCGAGGGCCCGGTCTGGTCCGCCCGCGAGCGGTGCGTCTGGTTCGTCGACATCAAGGGCCGCAAGCTCCACCGCTATGGAGAAGACGGCTCTCGTGCTTCGTGGGACACGCCCGACCAGACCGGCTTCGCCCTGCCGGCCGAGGACGGGTCGCTGGTCTGCGGCGTTCGCTCCGGGCTGCATCGGTTCGATCCGGTGAGCGGCGCCTTCGAAAAGCTGGCGGCGGTTGAGCCGGACTGTCCGCAGAACCGGCTCAACGACGGCTTCGTGGCGCCGGACGGATCGCTCTGGTTCGGTTCGATGGACGACAGCGAGGAGACGGTCTCAGGGGCGCTGTACCGTTACCATCGCGGTGAAATCACGCGGCACGACGACGGCTATCGCGTCACCAACGGGCCGGCGATGAGCCCGGACGGGCGGACCCTCTATCACAACGACACCACCGAGCGGCGCATCTACGCCTTCGATCATGACGACGGGCGGCTGAGCAACAAGCGGCTGTTCGCCGAGACGGTCGACGGTTCCGCGGACGGACCGAGTGTCGACTCCGCAGGCGTCGTCCATGTCGGCCTGTTCAACGGCTCGGGCGTGGCGCGGTTTTCGCCGGAGGGCGAGCGGATCGGAACCATCCGATTCCCGGTCGTGACGGTCACCAAGGCGGCGTTCGGGGGCGAGGACCTGAGGACGCTCTACTGCACCACGGCCTGGCTCGGGAATGCGGACCGCCGGGCGGAGCAGCCGACGCTGGGCGGACTCTACCGGGTGCGTGTCGAGACCCCCGGCCTGCCGCAGGCGCTGGTCAGGCTGTAGTCAGTGACTGTCTCTCGGCGGGCCGAAGCGGTCGATGATGCGGTGGTATTTCACCGCCGGCTCCAGCACCGCGCCGGTCTCGAGTTGCCCGACCATGCCGCGCTGGATTTCCTGCCAAGGGGTCTGGTGCGCGGGATAGGCGTAGCCGCCCGCGGCCTCCAGTGCGGCCCGGCGCTCGGCCAGTTCCGCGTCTGAAACCAAGACATCGGCGCGGCCGGTGTTGAGGTCGATACGGACTCGATCGCCGGTGCGCAGCAGCGCCAGCGCGCCGCCCGCCGCCGCTTCCGGCGACGCGTTCAGGATCGAGGCGGAGCCGGAGGTGCCGGATTGCCGTCCATCGCCGATGCAGGCGAGGGCGTGGACCCCCTTTTTGATCAGATAGGCCGGCGGCCGCATGTTCACGACCTCCGCCGCGCCCGGATAGCCGATCGGCCCGGCCCCCCGCATGAACAGCAGGCTGGTCTCGGTTATGCCGAGGCTCTCGTCGTCGATGCGGTGGTGATAGTCTTCCGGCCCGTCGAACACGACCGCCTCACCCTCGAATGCGTTCGGATCGTCGGGGTTCGAAAGGTAGCGTTCGCGGAACTCCGGGCTGATGACGCTCAGCTTCATGATCGCGGTGTTGAACAGGTTGCCGGTGAACACGCGGAAACCGGCGTCGGTCTTCACGGGGTCGTCGAAGGGTCGGATGACCTCGGACAGGACGGTGTTCTTGCCGGCGCAGTTCTCGCCAAGTGTCCGCCCCGTTACAGTCAGGGCGCCCTCCCGAATGAGACCCTGCGGGATCAGCTCGTTGATCACCGCCGGCACGCCCCCGGCGTGGAAATAGTCTTCGCCCAGGTATTCGCCGGCCGGCTGGAGATTGACCAGCAGCGGCACATGGAGACCGTGGTCCTCCCAGTCCCGCAGCGTCAGCTCGACCTCGACGTGCCGGGCGATGGCGATCAGATGGATCGGTGCGTTGGTGGAGCCGCCGATGGCGGAGTTGACCACGATGGCGTTGAGGAAGGCGTCGCGCGTCAGGATGTCCGAGGGCTTCAGATCCTCGCGCACCATCTCGACGATTCGCCGCCCGGTTTCATAGGCCGCCTGCGCCCGCTCGCGGTAGGGCGCGGGGATGGCGGCGGAGCCGGGCAGGGACATGCCGAGCGCCTCGGTCAGCGAGTTCATCGTCGTCGCCGTGCCCATGGTGTTGCAGTAACCGACGGAGGGAGCCGACGAGGCGACCAGCTCCAGGAAGCCGTCGTAGTCGATCTCGCCCGCAGCCAGCATCTGTCGCGCCCGCCAGATGATGGTGCCCGAACCGGTGCGCTTGCCCTCGTGCCAGCCGTTGAGCATCGGCCCCACCGACAGGGCGATGGCCGGCATGTCCACCGTCGCCGCCGCCATCAGGCAGGCGGGCGTGGTCTTGTCGCAGCCGATGGTCAGGACCACGCCGTCGAGCGGATAGCCGTACAGCGTCTCGACCAGGCTGAGATAGGCCAGGTTGCGGTCCAGCCCGGCCGTCGGGCGTTTGCCGGTCTCCTGGATTGGGTGGACCGGAAACTCCATCGGGATCCCGCCCGCCTCGATGATGCCCGCCCGCACCCGCTCGGCGAGCACCAGATGGTGGCGGTTGCAGGGGGCGAGGTCCGAGCCCGTCTGGGCGATGCCGATGATCGGGCGGCCGGACTGCAGCTCGCGCCGGGTCAGGCCGTAGTTCAGATAGCGCTCCAGATAGAGGGCTGTCATGTCCGGGTTTTCCGGATTGTCGAACCAGGCGCGCGACCGCAGGGGCTTGTCCCTCATCAGACCCAGCCTCCATCGACGACATAATGCTGATTGGTGCAGGCGCCGGCGTCCTCCGAGGCCATGAAGACGACGAAGCTGGCGATGTCGTCCGGGACCAGCTTCCGCTTCAGGCACTGGCGGTCGTAGATTTCCTGCTCGGTCTCCGGCGTGACCCACAGCTCCAGCTGCCGCTCCGTCATGATCCAGCCGGGCGCGACAGCGTTGACCCGCACGCCATGAGGCCCGAAGTCCCTCGCCAGCGAGCGGGTCAGGCCCAGCACCGCCGACTTGCAGGCGGTGTAGGCGACCATGCCGCCCTGACCGATCATCCACGAATTGGAGCCCAGGTTCAGGATCACGCCCGCCTTCTTCTCCATCATGTCGGGGAGCACCGCCTGCGCGGCGAAGAACTGATGCCGCAGGTTCACGGCGATCCGGCCGTCCCAATAATCCTCCGTCACCTCCAGCGTGTCGTGTCGCTGATCGTTGGCGGCGTTGTTGATCAGGATGTCGATGGCGCCGAACCGCTCGCGCACCTGCCTTATCGCGGCCTTGAGGGTGGGGATGTCGGTGAGGTCGCATTCGACGAACTGGAAGGCGCCGGCCTCGCCGAGTTCCGCCTGCAGCGCCTCCCCGCGTTGGGCGTCGAGGTCGAGGACGCCGACCCGGCAGCCCTGCCGCAGGAAGCTCCGACCGATGGCTTCGCCGATGCCGCCGGCCCCGCCGGTCACGATCACGACCTTGCCCGACAGGTCCGGATAGATTGCGGCCATGACGATTCCTTGCTGCGGCGCCCGACGCGCCAGCGGCGACACAGCTTCAACGCCGTCAGGGGCGCAGCGGTTCAGGGCCCTCGAACCGAAGACGTGGCGTGAACATTGCGGCCTGTCATGCGCTTGTTCGGGCGACGCCTTATTTCCGATCTTCCGCGGAGGCCGCCATCTCCCACCCCTCGCTTGAAGCCGCCGCCCTGATCGGTGTGGACTGGGGCACCAGCAATGTGCGGGTGATGCGGCTGGCCGCGGGCGGGCGCGTGCTCGACCAGAGGGCGGACCCACGCGGCGCGGGAGAGCTGTCCGCCGAGGGCTTCCGAGCCGTGCTGGACGAGGTGGCCGGCGACTGGCTGGCCGAGGCGCCGGTCCTGATCTGCGGCATGGCGGGCGCGCGGGGAAAATGGCGGGAGGCCGGCTACCAGCCCTGTCCCGCCTCCCTTACGGATATCGCGGGCGCTCTGGTGCGGCCTGGAACCGACGGCGAGGTGTTCATCGTCTCCGGCGTCTCGGAGGTTGAGGACGGCGTCCTGACCGACGTCATGCGCGGCGAGGAGACCCAGATGATGGGCCTCTGGGGGGACGGCGGCTCCGGCTGGGCGGTGGCGCCCGGCACCCACAGCAAATGGATCAGGGTCGAGGACGGCCGCATTGTCTCGTTCCGGACCTTCGTCACCGGTGAGCTGTTCGCCGCGGTGAGCCAGAGCGCCATCCTCTCAAGTTCTCCTGATCGCGCGGCGGGTGACGACGAGGCGTTCAGCCGCGGGGTCGAGCGAAGCCTTTCCGACCGGGCGGTGACGGCGGCGCTGTTCTCCGTGCGGGTCGGAATGCTGGGCGGGCGGCTGGCGCCGGAGGCGGCGCCCGACTACCTGTCGGGTCTGCTCATCGGCGCCGAGATCGCGGCTCAGCTTCAAGCCGCCCATGCGGCGCCAGTCACGCTTGTCGGGGCGCCCGAGCTGTCCCGTCGCTACGGCATGGCGCTGGAGGTGGCGGGCCTCCCCCGACCCGAAGTCGCGGACGCGGCCGAGGTGACGGCGAAGGGCCTGTGGCGCATATGGGAAGCGCGGACATGACCGAAGACATACTGGCGACGCTCGACGCCCTCCCGCTGGTCGCCATCCTGCGGGGGCTCCGGCCCGACGAGGCGGTCGAGGTGGGGGAGGCGATCGTCGCCGCGGGCTTCCGTTGTCTCGAGGTGCCGCTGAACTCGCCCGAGCCGCTCGACAGCATCCGTCGTTTACGGGACGCGCTGGACGGTCGCGCGGTCGTCGGCGCCGGCACGGTGCTCAATACGGAGGCCGTCCGGGCCGTGGCGAACGCCGGAAGCCAGATCGTGATCTCGCCCAACACCAACCCCGAGGTGATCCGGGCGGCCAAGGCGGCCGGGCTGGTGTCGATGCCGGGCTTCTTCACACCGTCGGAGGCGTTCGCCGCGCTCGGCGCGGGCGCCGACGTGCTCAAGCTGTTTCCGTCGGAGGTCGCCGGTCCGGCGGGCCTGAAGGCAGTACGCGCGGTGCTGCCGCAGGGCACTCGGGTCTACGCGGTCGGAGGCGTCGAGCCTGACAGCGTCATGACATGGCTGGCCGTAGGCGCTTCAGGCTTCGGGCTCGGATCGGGGGTGTTCAAGCCGGGCCGATCGGCGGCGGACAGCGGCAAGGCCGCGGCGGCGTTCGTCAGGGCTTGGGAGCAGCGGAACGGCTGAAAGCGGCGACTAGTGCAGCCGGTCTGTCGGGGCGCAGCGGTGGTAGTCGACGATCATCTCGCGCTCGCCGTCGCGCTCGCGGATCCAGGCCTTGGTCTCGTGCACCGCCACGACGGTGTACTCGCCGGGATGGGCGTCGGTGACGATGACGTCGCCGTCGTTCAGAATGTGGCCCGCAAACAGAGTCATGACGCTCTCCCGGGGTCGCAAACACCTTACGTCGGGAAAGGTTCCGCGTCGGCCAGCTTCAACTCCCGGCGCCGGAGGTTCGCCGCCTCCTGCAACTGCGCCACCGAATGGTCGTCGCCCCATTCCTCGGGCGGCACGATCGGCACGCTGAGACAGACGCTCTGTGTCGGCAGGATCTCGGCCCAGTCCTTGATCAGTTGCTTGTAGGACCGCCCCACGGCGCGGATATTGCGGTCGAGGTCGTACAGGCCCAGCGGGTTCACCGTCCCGTTCTGCTCGCGCAGGGCTGTGTCCCAGTCCATTTGGTCGGTCAGCGAGTACCAGGTGAAGCCTACAGTCGGGACGCCGTCGTTGCGAACCCGCAGGACATTGGCCCACTCCTTCCACAGCCAGTTCACCGCCTCGTCGCCGTTCGGCCCCTCGGAGATGTTGGTCTCGGTGTGCATCACTGGCAGGCGGTAGCGGTCGTAATACTGGCGGGTGATCTCGCTGTAGCCGAAGATCTCGCCCGACGCGGTCGTCGATCCGTCGGCCCGGACGCGGTGCTCGTTGGTCCAGTAGTAGTCGTTGCCGAGGATGCAGTGCTGTCGCAGCCGGCGGCCGAGGAAGAAGTGGTACTCCTCGCGCGTCATGCCGTTGTCCATCAGGAACTCGTAGACGCCGGAGTCGACGCGGCGGCCGTAGTTCAGGTCCAGCGTCAGGAAGCGCTGGCAGTTCATCGTCTCCGCCGGCTTGATCGCGGCCGGATTCTCGGCGTGGAAATACTCGGACGACTCGCTCTGGATGAAGATGACGTCCGGACGGACCTGAAGGATCGCCTCCATCGCCAGAACATTGGCTTTCACGATGTTCTTCAGCGCCGTGACGAAGGTCTGGTCCGTCTTGCCCTCCTCGTTCCACCATCCGAACCGGCCGGAGAAGGTGGCGCAGATGAACATCTCATTGACCGGCGTGTAGAGCTGAACCCACGGGAAGCGCTCGGCGAAGGCTCGTGCATAGGCTTCGAAATGCAGCCCGAAGTCGGGGTTCTGGAAGTCGCCGATCCAGTCGGGGACGCCGAAATGGCACAGGTCGACGATCGGGATCAGCCGTCGCCGGCGGATCTCAGCGAAGGTCTCGTCAGCGAACGACCAGTCGTAGCGGCCAGGTCCAAGAAGGGTGGTGTGCAGCGGCGGGCCGTATCGAAGATACCGGATGCCCATTTCCTGGACGAGGG
>NZ_DASWNO010000294.1:0-2576 GCF_036399195.1 Brevundimonas sp. | reverse complement strand
CTGATCTTCCACCGCAACGCCGCCCGCGTCGACGTGGACGCTATCGATAGCTGACGGCTCTTGCCGCGGCTCCGGTGGCGGAACCCGCCGTGGCGGACTAGACACATCCTATGACCGAGACCCTGACCACGCCAAAGGTCGAGCCGCCGCGGAAGCGGTTGTTCATCAAGACCTACGGCTGCCAGATGAACGTCTATGACTCCGAGCGGATGGCCGACGTGCTGCGCCCGCTGGGCTATGCCGCCACGGACACGGCCGAGGACGCAGACTTCGTCATCCTGAACACCTGCCACATCCGCGAGAAGGCGGCCGAGAAGGTCTATTCCGAGCTCGGCAAGCTGCGCGAGATGAAGGAGGGCCGGGCGGCGGCGGGGCAGGGGGCCCTGACCATCGCCGTGGCCGGCTGCGTGGCCCAGGCCGAGGGCGAGGAGATCATGCGGCGGCAGCCGGCGGTCGATCTGGTCGTGGGACCGCAGGCCTATCACCAGCTCCCCGAGCTTTTGGCGCGCACGGCGCGGGCGCGGGGCGAGCGGATCGGGGCGGACTTCGCGCCCGTCGACAAGTTCGACGCCCTGCCAAAGGCGCGCGGCGTCGACGGACCGACAGCCTTCCTGACGGTGCAGGAGGGTTGCGACAAATTCTGCACCTTCTGCGTCGTGCCCTATACGCGCGGCGCCGAGTGGTCGCGGCCCGTGGCGGCGGTGCTGGCCGAGGCGCGCGAACTGGCGGCGCAGGGGGTGCGGGAGCTGACCCTGCTGGGCCAGAACGTCAACGCCTATGACGGCGAGGGGCTGGACGGCGCGCCTTCGACCCTGGCCCGGCTGGCCCATGCCTTGGCCGACATCCCGGGCGTCGCGCGCATCCGCTACACGACCAGCCACCCGAACGACATGTCGGAAGAGCTGATCGCGGCGCACGGCGCGCTCGACGCCTTGATGCCGTGGCTGCACCTGCCGGTGCAGTCGGGCTCGGACCGGATCCTGCGGCTGATGAACCGCAAGCACGGACGGGCGAAATATCTCGAACTGATCGACCGCATCCGCGCCGCCCGGCCGGACATCGCCATGTCCGGCGACTTCATCGTCGGCTTCCCGGGAGAGAGCGACCGGGACTTCGAGGACACGATGGATCTGGTCCGGCGCGTCGGTTACGCCTCGGCCTTCGCCTTCGTCTATTCGCCCCGCCCGGGCACGCCCGCCGCGGGCATGGGCGCGCAGGTTTCGGCGGAAGTGGCCCGCGAGCGGCTCCATGCGCTGCAGGCCCTGCTGTGGGAGCAGCAGACGGCCTTCAATATGTCGCAGGCTGGCAAGACAATCGACGTACTGTTCGAAAAGCCGGGCCGTCACGCGGGACAGGCCATCGGCCGCTCGCCCTGGCTGCAGTCGGTTCACGTCGACGGGGCGGATCAACTGATCGGCCAGATCGTTGCCGTTGAGATTGAGCACGGCCAGCAGAATTCGCTGAAGGGCCGGTTGGCCGGTCAACGCCCTGATCGCCTGGCGGTCGGCGACATGGAGAGAGAGATGACGGCCTGATGGCGCGCGAGAGTGAGTTCCTGGCCCTGGGCGACGGCGCCCTGCGGGCCGTCATCGGACCCGGCAGCCGCCACCTCGCGCTCATCGAGGACCGGTTCAAGGTGCTGGTCGAGACGCCCGGCGGCGGGGTCTCGATCAACGGCTCGCCGCGCGACCGGTCGCAGGCCAAGCGGGTCATAGAGACGCTGGCCGACCGCGCCGACGCCGGGGCCGAGATCACCGAGGCGGACGTGCGCACCGCGCTCGGGGCCGCGGCGACGCAGCCGCGGGCGGGGCAGGGGAGCGTGGCGCCCGACACCATCGCCCTGCCGGTCGGACGGCGCGGGGCCATCGCGCCCAAGACCGCCGCCCAGGCCAACTATCTGTCGCTGCTGGCCAACTGCGAGCTGACGTTCGGCGTCGGCCCGGCCGGCACGGGCAAGACCTTCCTCGCGGCCGCCTATGGGGCCTCCCTGCTGCGCCGGGGACAGGTGGACCGGCTGGTCATCACCCGCCCCGCCGTCGAGGCGGGCGAGAAGCTGGGCTTCCTGCCCGGCGACCTGAACGAGAAGGTCGACCCCTACCTGGCCCCCATCTGGGAGGCGCTGAACGACATCCTCGGCCCCGACGACGTGCGCCGCCGCCGCGACAAGGGCGAGATCGAGGCCGCCCCGATCGCCTTCATGCGCGGCCGGACGCTGGCCCACGCCTTCGTCATCGTTGATGAGGCCCAGAACACCTCGCGGCTGCAGATGAAGATGGTCCTGACCCGTCTGGGCGAAGGCGCGCGCATGGTGGTCACCGGCGACCCGTCGCAGGTCGACCTGCTCAATCCCCGCGACTCTGGCCTGTCCCACGCCCTGCGCATCCTCAAGGACGTGAAGGGCGTGGGCGTGATCCGCTTCGAGGCCCAGGACGTGGTCCGCCACGCCATGGTCGAGCGCATCGTCCGGGCCTACGACGCCGACTCCGCCGCCCGCCGCCCCGCCGCCGACCTCGAGGATCCCGAGGGGTGATCGAGGTCGAGGTCGAGGAGACCCGCTGGACCGACGCCCTGCCCGA
>NZ_DASWNO010000293.1:0-3601 GCF_036399195.1 Brevundimonas sp. | reverse complement strand
CCCTGGATTCGCGAACGCGTCTCGTAGGATTCCTCGACCTGGGCGCGGAGCGCGGCGGCGCTGCGGAACTCCCTTCGAATTGTCGGCGAAGTCGTGGATTGAGGCGCCCGGCCCCTCCAGCCTAGCGCGGCCCAGGGCGCTGCCGGTGACCGTCGGCGCCCCGTTTCGGGCGGGGATGATCGACTCCAGGGGATAACCGCGCAGCCGCAGGTCCACCGCCGAATAGGGGCGGTCGCGGGTGGCGTTGATCTTGGCCGTGCCGTTCAGCGAGCCGCGGTTGAAGGTGAAGGAGATCGGGTCGAGGTCCAGAACGCCGCTCTTCAGCTCCGCCCCCAGATCGACCTCGCGTATGTCGAGTGCGTTGCGCTTCACCCGCGCCGCCCGGTACCGCAGCGTGCCGTCCATGACCCGCAGACGTTCGACGTTCAGCGGCGCGTCAGGCAACAGCCGGCCCGGCGCGCCCGAGCTGGCCACGGTGTCGCCCGAGGCGGTCACCTGCGGCTTGGCGCCCAGCACGGCCGCCAGGTCGTCGATGTCCAGCAGGCGCGAGCGCAGGTCGGCCCGCACCCGCCGCCGCTCGCCCACCTTGTCCACGGTCAGATCGCCCGAAAGGTCCGAGGTGCCCACCCGACCGCTGAAGTCGTTGAACGTGAAGCGGACGTCGTTCCGGGTCAGCTTGCCGCTCAGTCGGTAAGGCGGCGTATTGGGCGTCGTGATCCCGGTCAGCAGATACAGGTCGGCGAGGTCGCGTCCCTGCAGGCTGAGGGTGGCGGTGAACTGGCCGAGATCGAACGGGCGGGTAATCGAACCATCGGCGACGAGCCGCGAGCCGACGCCGGCCAGTTCGGCCCGGAAGCCATAGGGCTGGTTCCGCTTGATGTTGATGAAGGGGCCGCCCCGGACCTCCAGCGTCAGGGGCGTACCGTTGATCGTGCCCTCGCCCGCCAGCCTGAAGCCGGCGTCGCCGTCAGACCCCTCGCGGGCGTTGATCGTGGCTTCCAGCTTGATCTCGCGCCCCTGCTCGTCCAGCGACAGCGTCCCGTCGCGGATGATCAGCCGGTTGATCGGCGGCAGCTTCAGTCCCTCGCCGGTGTCCGGCTTGTCGGGATCCAGAACCCAGCTGCGGCGGCCATCCTCCATGGCGATCAGCACCACCTCGGGCCGGGCGATCTCGACCAGCGGCATCTCGATCCGCCCGGTCAGCAGCGGCCCGAGCCGCACCGAGGCGGTGGCGTCGTCGATCCGCAGGGTGTCGCGCGCTCGGGCCCAGTCGGGGCCGCCGATCCTCAGGTCCTGAATGCGGGCGGAGGGGGTCAAGCTGAACAGCCGCACGTCGAGGTCGCCCGCCAGCACAATCTCGCGGTCGTAGCGCGCCGTGGCCCAGCGCCCGATCGGGCCGCGCAGCCAGTTCCACTCGAACAGCATCAGGAAGATCACGATGACCGCGATCAGGGCGAGGGTGACGCTGGCGGCGATCTTCTCCGCCCGGCCCGGATGGCGGAAGCTGGTGTAGACAGGATCGTTGGTCTTGATCCACGTCCGGCGCTCGCGCGCCCACGCGCCGGCGGGGACCAAGGCGCGATCCTTGACGACGAGCCAGTTCTGATTGTCTTTCAGGGGGTTGTGCACGCCGCGAGACTCCGCCGAGCCTGCACAACGCATGAGCGCCCGGAAAGGCTCATCGGCCGCCGTTCGCGGACCGCGGCGCACTCCTGGGAACGCGTCTCCTCAGCCCGGACCCGGCCCCCGGTCAAGGCGCGGGCTTCAGGTATTTGTCCAGCCAGCCGAACACTTCCGTGTGCCACTGCAGACTGTTGGCCGGCTTCAGCACCCAGTGGTTTTCGTTCGGGAACACCACCAGCCGGCTGTCGATCCCGCGCCGCTGCAGGGCGGTGAAGGTGGACAGGCCCTGCGCCGTAGGGATGCGGAAGTCGAGGTCGCCCTGCACCACCAGCATCGGCGTGCGCCACTGATCGACGTGGTTGACCGGATTGAAGGCTTCATAGCCGCGCGGGTTCTCCCACTGGGTGCCGCCGTACTCCCACTCGGTGAACCACAGCTCTTCGGTCGAATATCCCATGCCGCGCACGTCGAAGACGCCGTCGTGATTGACCAGGCATTTGAATTCATCGGGCCAGCGCCCCGCGATCCAGTTGACCATATAGCCGCCGTAGGAGGCGCCCAGGGCGCAGGCGTTGTCGCCGTCGAGGAAGCCGTAGCGCTGCTGCGCCGCGGCCCAGCCCTTCTGCAGGTCCTCCAGCGGGCGGTCGCCCCAGTGCTGGCTGATGGAGTCGGTGAAGCCCTGGCCGTAGCCGGTCGAGCCGTGGAAATCGATCATCACCACCGCATAGCCGGCGCCGGCGTAGGTCATCGGGTTCCAGCGGTAGGACCAGCTGTTGCCGAACGACCCTTGCGGCCCGCCGTGGATCAGGAAGGCCACCGGATATTGGCGGCCCTCGACATAGTTGGCCGGCTTGATCACATGGCCGTAGACCGTCTCGCCGTTCCAGCCGGCGAAGCTGAACTGCTCCGCCTCGCCGAAGGCCTGGCTGTCCAGCTGCGGGTTCACGTCGGTGATCCGGCGCGGCAGTTCGCGTCCGAGGAAGGTCTTCACGTAGAGCTCGCTTGGACGCGTCAGCGAGTCCTGGGCGAAGACGAACCCGGACGGGGTCTGGGCAAAGGACGAGACGTGTCCCGCTCCCGTGACGGGGGTGACCACGCCGTTGCGGGTGTCGATGGCGAACAGCCGCGTCTGCCCCACGTCGCCGGCGACGGTGTAGAGCGTATTCCCGTCCGCCGACCACTGCAGCGTATCCGCCGAGCGGTCCCAGTCGGCCGCGACCTGCCGCGTCTGGCCAGTGGCGACGTCGCGCAGGAAGATCGCGTATTTATCGGCCTCGAAGCCGGGCCGCGCCATGGCGCGATAGGCCAGCGTTTGGCCGTCCGGCGAGTAGACCGGACCGGTGTCCCAGGCGTCGTTGGCGTCGGTGAGGTTTTCGAACGTGCCGTCGCCGCTCAGGCCATTGGTGCGGAACAGGTCGAAATTGGTGCTCCACGGCTCGGTCTTCCCCGCCAGACGCGCCGAGAACACCACGGCGTCGCCCTCGGGCGTGAAGGTGAACTCGCCCTCGTCGCCGAAGGGTTTGGAGGGCGTGTCGCCGTCGAAGCCGCGCGTGACCATCACAGGCTGTCCGGAAGCGCGGCCGTTCGCGCCGATCGACTGGACGAACAGGTGGTTCTGCGTGCCGTCGGCCCATGTATCCCAGTGGCGCACGAACATCCGGTCATAGACCTGGCCGGTGGCGGGATCGTCCGCCACCGCCTTGGCCCGGTCGACCGTGCAGGCGAGGTCGCGGCACTCGGGGAAGACGGCCAGCGAGACCGCCACCTTCGAGGCGTCGCGGCTCAGCCGGTAGGCGTTGACGTCGAGCGGCAGGTCCGTGACCTGCACCGGCCGCGTCCCGTCGGCCTCGGCGCGCCAGACCTGGCTGCTGCCCGAGCGGCCGGACAAGAAGTACAACTTGCCGTCGCCGCCCCAGCGCGCGGTGTTGGCGCCGCCCTCGCTGATCGCGAGCCGCCGGCCTTCGCCGCCGTCGCGCAG
>NZ_DASWNO010000292.1:0-4648 GCF_036399195.1 Brevundimonas sp. | reverse complement strand
GGTCCATCACCTGACGCTCGCCGGCTCCGTAAGGCAGGGCGACCAGCGGATGAGCCGCCCGCGCCGCCTCGGCGTCCGCCTTCCACCGCGCCATGACAACGGGGTGATCCGGCACGGCCGCGCGGTTGTTGTATTCCGCTTCAGGATCGAGGGGCTTATCCGTCACGTCCGCATCCGCTACTCAAGCCCGCGAACACCGGAGCTCACGACCATGATGACCGCCATCTTCGTCTTCATCAAATGCGAGCTGGGCCACGCCAACGACGTGGCGGCCGATGTCGTGGACAACGTCGAACACGTGTCCGAGGTCTATTCCACCTCGGGGCAGTACGACCTGCTGGCCAAGTTCCAGCTGCCGAAGGAGATGGACATCGGCACCTTCGTGACGAAGTCGGTGCAGACGCGCGCCAACATCCGCGACACCTTCACCGTCATCACCTTTTCGCCGTTCCTGCCGGGCGGCGGCTGACGCAGCGTCACCCGAAAATCGCTGCTAACCTCCCGGCACGGAGGCTTGCGAATGACCGATCTGGATGCGTTCCGCACAGAGACGCGGACCTGGCTTGAGGCCAACTGCCCGGCGGAATGCCGTGGCCCGGTGAAGAGCGACGAGGACCGGGTCTGGGGCGGGCGCGACGCCGTCTTCCCGACGCCCGCGCACAAGCTCTGGCTGGAGAGGATGGCGGCGCGCGGCTGGACCGCGCCCGAGTGGCCCGCGCAGTACGGCGGCGGCGGCCTGAGCCGCGAACAGGCCAAGGTCCTCAACTCCGAGATGCGCCGCATCGACGCCCAGTCGCCGCTCGCCAGCTTCGGCGTCTGGATGCTTGGCCCGGCCCTGCTGCAGTTCGGTACCGAGGAACAGAAGCAGCGCTTCCTGCCCGAGATCGTGCGCGGGGAAATTCGTTGGTGCCAGGGCTATTCCGAGCCGGGCGCCGGGTCTGACCTGGCGGCGATCCAGACGCGGGCCGAAGATCGCGGCGACCACTGGATCGTCAACGGCCAGAAGGTCTGGACCTCCTACGCCGACAAGGCCGACTGGATCTTCTGTCTGGTCCGCACCGACCCGGAGGCGCCCAAGCATCTGGGCATCTCCTTCGTCCTGTTCGACATGAAGACGCCCGGCGTCTCGACCCGCCCGATCACCTTGATCAGCGGCAAGAGCCCTTTCTGCGAGACCTTCTTCGACGACGTTCGGGTGGAGAAGGCGAACCTCGTCGGAACGCTGAACCGCGGCTGGGACGTGGCCAAGCACCTGCTGGCGCATGAGCGGACCATGATCGGGGCGATGGGGGAGATCGGCGGCGGGCGGCCGCTCGGGCAGGTGGCCACCGGCTCGATCGGACTGGACGACGCGGGCCGCCTCGGCGAGCCGATGCTCCGTGCACGGATCGCTGAACTCGAGATCGACGCGGCGGCCTTCCGGCTGGCGATGGAGCGCACCGGCGATCTGGCCAAGGCCGGGCAGGCGCACCCCGCCATCGCCTCCATGCTGAAATACTACGGCTCGGAGCTGAACAAGCGACGGCACGAGCTGCTGATGGCGGCGGGCGGCGCGGACGCGCTGGAGTGGGAGGGCGAACGGTCAGGGGAGGGCGCCATGGCCCGCGACTGGCTGCGGACCAAGGCCAACTCCATCGAGGGCGGCACCAGCGAGGTCCAGCTGAACATCATCGCCAAGCATTTGCTGCAGCTGCCGGGGGCCTGATGATGCGCAACGAGCCGGCTCCCCTTCCCCTCGAGGGGGAAGGGGTTGGGGGATGGGGTGGCGGCACGCTGTTGAACGCGCTGGCGCGAAAGGCGCGAAAGACCATCGACGGCGCCCACTCGCGGCCGATCTCCACCATTTTGCCTCCACCCCACCCAACCCTCCCCGTCGAGGGGAGGGCTTGAGAGTTCGCCCATGCCGCTGATCCTGACCGAAGAGCAGACCATGCTGAAGGAGGCCGCCGACGGCTTCCTGAACGAGCGCGCCCCGATCGCGCACCTGCGCAAGCTCCGGGACAGTCGCGATCCCGACGGGGTGTCACGCGAGTTGTGGCGCGCGTTCGGGGAGATGGGATTCGCCGGCGTGCTGATCGCCGAGGAACACGGCGGATCCGGGCTGGGCGCGGTCGAGGCGGGGGTCGTGGCCGAGGCGCTGGGCCGGACGCTGACGCCATCGCCCTTCTTGGGTTCGGCCGTGCTGGCGGCGACGGTGCTGAAAGGCGGGTCGGAAGAACAGCAGGCGGCGTGGCTGCCCCGCATCGCGGCGGGCCAAGCCATCGTGGCGCTGGCGGTGGACGAGGGGCCGAAGCATGCGCCCGCGAAGATCGCTGCGACGGCCGAGCGGTCGGGCAACGGCTTTCGGCTGAACGGGGCCAAGGGCTTCGTGCTGGACGGCCACGTCGCCGACGCCCTGATCGTGGCGGCGCGGACGGAGGAGGGGATGGGCCTGTTCCTCGTCAATCCGTCGACGGCCGGCGTCGAGGTCGAGCGTACGATGATGGTCGACGCGCACAACGCCGCGCGGGTGACGCTGACCGATGTGGAGGTCGACGCCGACGCCCTGATCGGCTCGCTCGGCGGGGGCGAGGCGCTGCTGGAGGGCGCGCTCAACCTCGGCCGGGCGTGCGTGGCGGCGTCGCTCAACGGGGCGGGCGATCAGGCTTTCCAGACCACGCTGGAATATCTGCGGACTCGCAAGCAGTTCGGGAAATTCATCGGGGAGTTCCAGGCGCTCCAGCACAGGGCGGCGCATCTGTTCAGCGAGATCGAGATCGCCCGCGCGGCGGTGATGGGCGCGTTGCAGGCGCTGGACGCCGGCAAGGATAGTGCGTCGCTGTCCGTGTCCGTGTCCGTGGCCAAGGCCAAGGCCGGTCGCGTCGCCGAACTGGCGGTGCAGGAGGCGGTTCAGATGCACGGCGGCGTCGGCATGACCGACGAGTACGATGTCGGCCTGTTCATGAAGCGGGTGCGGGTGCTGAACGAGCTGCTCGGGGACCCGGGCTTCCATCAGGAGCGGATGGCGCGGAGCCAAGGGTTCTGAGAGTATGAACCAATGATCGCCTTCGCTCTCATCCTCGCTTCTGTCTCACCGGACGGCGCCCCGCAAGCGGTCGCCCCGGCGCCCGTGATTTCCGCTCCCGTGTGGGTCCGTCAACCGCGCGGACGGGAGCTTGACCGTATGGCGAGGCGGTTTCCCCGTGGAGGAGAGGTTGTGCTCTCCTGCGCTGTGCCGCCTTCAGGTATTCTGGAGGCCTGCGAGGTCGTTCGGGAGACTCCTGAGGGGTCCGGACAGGTCGCCCTTCCTCTGGCGCGATATTTCAAACTGACACCGAATACCGAACGATCGTCGGCGCGGGTCGCTTTCTCGATAAGATGGCGTCCGGACGGCGATCAGTAGTCAGGCTGCCCCGCCCAGACTAAACCGCGTACGGGAGAGACAAGCACCATGACCACTCGCGCCAACGCGCCCGCCTATATGCCGGGGTTCGGCAATCACTTCTCGACCGAGGCCGTGGCCGGGGCGTTGCCCGAGGGGCGGAACTCGCCGCAGCGGCACGGGCTCGGCCTATATGCGGAGCAACTGTCGGGGACGGCGTTCACCGCCCCGCGCAGCGAGAACCGGCGGTCGTGGCTTTACCGGCTGAGGCCCAGCGCCCAGCACCCGGCCTATCAGCCCTTCTCCCAGGGCCTCGTGCGGTCCGGCCCGTTCCACGAGGCGCCGCCGTCTCCGAACCGGATGCGCTGGGACCCGCTGCCCCTGCCTGACGCGCCGACCGATTGGGTCGAGGGGCTGGTCACCTATGGCGGAAATGGAGAGGCCGATGCGGGCCTTGGGACCGGCATCCATCTCTACGCGGCCAATCGGTCGATGACCGACCGCGTGTTCTACTGCGCCGACGGCGAGCTGCTTATCGTGCCGCAGCTGGGCGACCACGTGTTTGTCACGGAGATGGGACGCATCGACGCCCGGGCCGGCGAGATCGTCGTCATCCCACGCGGGGTTCGGTTCCGGCTCGAGTGCGCCGACGCGATCCGGGGCTATGTCTGCGAGAACTACGGCGCGCCCTTCCGCCTGCCGGACCTCGGCCCTATCGGCTCGAACGGGCTCGCCAATCCGCGCGACTTCCAGACGCCGGTCGCCGCCTTCGAGGACATCGATCGCCCAACCCAGTGCGTGCAGAAATTCGGCGGGCGGCTGTACGCCACCACCTTCGACCACAGCCCGCTGGACGTGGTCGGCTGGCACGGCAACTACGCGCCGTATAAATACGACACCGCCCGGTTCAACACGATCGGCACGGTCAGCTTCGACCACCCGGACCCGTCGATCTTCACGGTGCTGACCAGCCCGTCGGACACGCCCGGGACCGCGAACTGCGACTTCGTCATCTTCCCCCCGCGCTGGATGGTGGCCGAGGACACCTTCCGGCCGCCCTGGTTCCACCGCAACGTGATGAGCGAGTTCATGGGACTGGTGACCGGCGAATATGACGCCAAGGAGGGCGGCTTCGCCCCCGGCGGAGCCAGTCTGCACAACTGCATGAGCGGCCACGGCCCGGATCAGGCGTCTTACGACAAGGCGGTGGCGGCGGAGCTGAAGCCGGTCAGGATCGAGAACACCCTCGCCTTCATGTTCGAGACGCGCATGCCGATCCGGACCACC
>NZ_DASWNO010000291.1:0-12808 GCF_036399195.1 Brevundimonas sp. | reverse complement strand
CGCGCCGGCCCGGCTCGGCGACGCGCGGCTGGACGGCGCCTACGCCTGGCGCAGTCTGGCCGAGCGCGGCGTGGTCGTGGTGGGCGGCTCGGACGCCCCCGTCGAGCGCGGCTCGCCGCTGATCGAATTCTACGCCGCCGTGGCACGCCGCGATCTGGAGGGCGCGCAGGGACCCGACTGGCGGCCGCAGGAGGCCGTCGACCGCGCCACGGCTCTGAAGATGTTCACCCTCTGGCCGGCCTACGCCAGCTTCCGGGAGGCCGAGCTGGGCACCATCGAGGTCGGCAAGCGGGCGGACCTCACGGCTTTCGACGTCGATCTCATGACGGCCCCGGCCGCGGACATTCCCAAGGGCAAGGCCGTCCTGACCGTGGTCGACGGCGTCGTGGTTCACCGCGCCGACTGAGCGCGTCGAGAGCCGTCCCGCCTTGAAGCCGCAGCCCGTTGCCCGTAAGGCTGCGGCGGCTGCGCGGGCGTGATGTAGTGGTAGCCTGAAAGCTTCCCAAGCTTTTCGTGCGGGTTCGATTCCCGCCGCCCGCTCCAGCCTCAGGGCGTCTGCGCCTCACTGAAGTCCGCGATGGGTGGAAAGCAGACGCCTCTCAGTCATCCGCCGAACTTGATCCTGATCCCGGCGTTGGCGGTGAACCCCTCTAGCGGCGCCCACCCATCGACCGTCCAGCTGCCGTCCGCCGCCCGCTGGGGGCGAGTTAACGGATCATCGCGGGTCTGCCGAATATCGAGCAGGTTCTCGAGGTTCAGGAACAGTCGGTAGCGGCCAAGCACGACCTCGCCCAGAAGGCCCAACTCCAGATAGGCGTCGCCCTCGGTGCGATAGGGATTGTCCTCCAGAGGCTGCTTACCCGTGTAGTAGGCTTCGAAGCCGATCCTGCCCCGGTCATGCTCCTCCCACATCGCCACGAACCCGGCGGAGTGGCGCGGGGTCAGCGGAACGTTTCGCCGGCCGATACCGAAGTCGTCAGGCTCGCTCGCGTCGACGTAAAGGTAGCTGCCGGTAAAAACCCACGGCCCCTGTTTCCAGCGTGCGAGCGCCTCCGCCCCGCGGGTTCTGGTCACGCCATCGACGTTGACGAGTCGGACGCGATCCGGTGCAGTGGTCTGGAGCCGCACGGCATCCTCGATGTCGGAGGCGAAGATGGTCAGCCCCAGCTCCCACGGCCCGGCGGCGTAGCCGAGATTCAGCGATGCGCTCTCGGCCCTCTCCTCCCGAAGGCCGGAGAGCGGTTCCAGCCGGGACAGCCCCGACGCTTCCGTTTCCTCGACAAATGGCGTCGGGGCGGAGAAGCCTTGACCCCACGAGGCGCGAACGGTCCACGGGCCGGGCTTGTAGAGCAGCGACAAGCGGGGGCTGAGCTGGCCGCCATAGGTGCTGTGGTCGTCCCAACGGGCGCTGCCGGCGAAGACGAGATCGGTCGTCAGCTCCCGCTCGACCTGCGCAAACACGGCGGGTGTTTCGAACTGGTAGTTGAAGCCGGCAAAGGCTTCGGATGCGTAGTCCTCGGTTTGATAGGCGAGGCCGCCCACGAATGAGCTGCCGAAGGCGTCTGCAGCCAGAGACGTCTCGACCAGAAGCGTTTGGTGCTGGTCCTTCTCGATCAGGCTCCCGAAGCGGTGCCGATGGGACTGGCTAACGCCTGAGGCGCGGAATTGCGCGACGCCCCAGTCGCCCAGGGGGCGCTCCGCTACAGCGCCTCCGTCGACACGCCGTGTGTTCTGGTTCTGCTCGAAAGGGCGGCCGTCAGGCGTGAGCCTATCATCGAGCGTGCCGCCGCGACGGTCTTCCGTCATCGCGCCGAGGGTCATGAACAGGCTGGATCCGTCTCGCCCGTCCCAAAACAGACGGGGCCGCACCGAGGTGCGCTCGAACCCGGCCATGTCAATCCAGCCGTCCTCGTCGATGTCCTGCTCGGTCTGCCGATTGGCGGAGAAGAGAACCGAGCCGCCCCAACCCCCACCGAGCGGGGTCGCCCCATAGGCGGAGAGGTCTTGGCCCTCCCGCGACGTCGCGTTCAGGATAAGCTCGCCTTCGGCCTCATCACCGGGGCGACGGGAGATCAGATTGATGACGCCGCCAAGCGCCTGACCCCCATACAGCGCGGAAGCCGCGCCCTTGATCACCTCGACCTGCCTCAGGTCGCTCGGCGGGATTTGCAGAAGGCCAAGAGAAGAGGCTTGCCCACCATAGAGCGGCAGTCCGTCGGCCAGCAGCTGCGTGTAGCGCCCGCGCAGACCCTGGACCCGGATGTTCGCCGCACCGAGCCCCGGTGACGTTACCTGAACGCGCAGACCACCGGTCTCCGCCAGCAGCATCGAAATGTTGCCGGGCCGCATGAGCAGCTTCTCTTCGATCTCCTCCTGCCCGAGCACTTCGACTCGAACCGGCTCGTCCTGCACCCGGCGACGTGAACGGGTCGATTGGACGATCACGTCGTCAATCTCTGTCGCCTCACCTAGGTGGTGAGCCTCGCCACCCACATCCTGAGCCATTCCGGCAGAAGGCGTGATCAAGGCGGCAAGGACGAGGGCCGAAGCAGTCAGTGTGGCTGCGCGCATCAAGTCGGGTCTCATTCACGGATCGCGCATTGATGGCGCGCCCGTCCGCCCGTCAAGCGAACACCTGCCCGGCAGCCGCGGCTGAATGTCCGCAATGGGTCCGCGGCGGACGCAGCTAACCCGTCGGAATGCGGACCTACGTCCTGCGCTCCTCACCCGCGGCATACGCGGGCATGGCGGCTTCGGGTCCCCCGCAAGCCGCTCGAATTTCTGACTGACTGAAGCCTTGGTCCCACAACTCGGTCCTGGCTGCGCTCGCCCAGTTCACCAGGCATCCTAGACCGCTGGACGTGGACGCTGTCGTGTCCGTGTTGATGCGGCCGTGAGTGACGCAATGCTCGCGGCGAGCTCGGAGATGTTGAAAGGCTTGGTAAGCCGGGGCAGGTCCGGCGCCAGCCCCTCGACCTCTGCGTAACCGGTAATCACCAGCGCCGCGAGCTCCGGCTGCATCTCCCTGGCGACCCGAGCGAAGTCCGCGCCGGTCAGGCCGGGCATCAGGTGGTCGGTCACCAACAGACCCGGCCGCAGGCCCTGCTGAAGCATTTGGAGCGCGGAGTCGGCTGAGTCAGCCTCGATGACCTCGTATCCGAGCTCGACAAGCATGTCGGCCGTGCTCAGTCGCACGAGTTCCTCGTCATCGACCAAAAGCACGGCCCCGGCGGGCGCGCTTGCGACAGGGCGAGCGTCGACGTCCGCCGCTTCAACCGCCTGACCCTCGCCGAGCGGCAGCCACAGGCTCACATCGGTTCCGAGGCCCACCTGGCTCTGGATGGAGAGGGCTCCTCCGAGCTGGGAAGCGAGTCCGTGCACCATGGACAGGCCTAGACCTGTCCCACGACCGATTCCTTTGGTTGAGAAGAAGGGTTCGATCGCTCGCTGAACTGTCGCTTCATCCATCCCGGCGCCGGTGTCGGCGACGGAAAGGCGGATGTACTGTCCAGCGGCGAGCGAGGCTTGATTTCCCTCACCGACTTCATCCAGTTCCGCGCTGACCGTCAGAACACCCCCATTGGGCATTGCATCGCGGGCGTTGACCCCGAGATTCAGCAGCGCCATTTCGACCTGGTTGGCGTCGGCCCGCGCCGGCGGAAGCTCGGGCGCGACCCGGAAGATCACCTCGATCTGTGGCCCGGTCACGCTGGCGAGCAACTCGCCCATGCCTTCCACCAAACGACCGATATCGACGGCGGTCGGCTGCAGGGGCTGGCGGCGCGCGAAAGACAGCAGGCGCTGGACCAGCACCCTGGCGCGCTCCGCGGACTGGATCGCTCCATGGATCAAGCGCTGCTCACGGGGCCCGCCGAGGCCCTTGCGCTGGAGCATGTCGAGCGACCCGACGATTGGCGTAAGCAGGTTGTTGAAGTCGTGCGCGACGCCGCCGGTCAACTGGCCCATCGCTTCCATCTTCTGGCTCTGGCGCAGGGCTTCCTCCGCCTGCACCTGGGGCGTCACGTCGCGGCTGGCGCCGATCAATCGGATGATCCGACCTTGATCGTTCCGCATCGGCACCAGCGAGGTGTCCCAATGACGCTTCTCGCCATCCAGCTCGAAGACCTCGCGGTACTGGTAGATTCGCCCCGTTCGAAGGACATGCCGGTAGGTCTCCAGAATACGGTTCGCCGCCGCTTCCGGCAGGATGTCGGCGACCCGTTTCCCCTGAATGTCTTCAAACTTCAGCCCGACGCCCGCCTCGTGCGCCGGATTGATCTCCTCCACGAGGAAATCGTCGTCGGGCGTCACGCCGACTATGAAGAGCGCCTCCGGCGTGTTCTCGAAATATGTCCTGTATAGTGCGTCGGAGCGGCGTCTGGCCGCCTCCGCTTCGATCAGCCTGTGCTGTTCGCGCACGCGCTCAGTGACATCATAGACAAACTGGTAGGCGCCGATCTGGCGGCCGTCCGCATCACGCAGGACGTTGTACTTCATCTCGTAGTGACGCCGGTCCAGCGCCGGGTCGCCGTACTCGCCCGTCTCGCTGAACTCCTCCCCCGCCAAGGCTCGCGCCCAGATTTCCCGCACGGCGCTTTGATGCTCCGGCTTGTCGGCCAAGAGGTCCAGAATCGAAGCCCCTACCTCCGGACGCACGCCGTAGATGCGCTCGAACTCGTCGGCGCTGGCCTTGTTGATCGCGACCCACCGGAAATCGGGGTCGAGCACCTGGACGAATGCGTCGGTGCCCTCGACGATGTCGGCCAGGACGTTGCGCTCGGCCAGAGCTTCAGCGACGCGTCCTTGGAGCCGGTCGTTCGAGCTTCGCAACGCTTCCTCGCGACGGCGATCCTCAGTGATGTCGACGTTCACGCCGACCAACCGGCTCGGCTTTCCGTCGGCATCGAGCACCGCCACCGCCTGGGACCGCACCCAGCGCGTTTCGCCGGTGTCTGGGTGCACGATCCGGAACTCGATGTTGAACGGATCGCCGTGAGATGCGGCCCGCTGCGCCGCCTGGCTGGCTTCATGCTTATCATCGGGATGAAGCACACGGAGCCAGGCGTCGAATGGCGATACGGCGTCCCGCACGGGGTCGAGGCCGTTGATGTGAAACATCTCCGGCGACCAGTTGATCTCGCCAGTATCGAGTAGCCAGTCCCAGACCCCGAAACCCGCGGCGCGTTGTGCGAGCGCCAGGCGGGCCTCGCCGGCTCGCATAGCCTCCTCTGATCTGCGCCGCTCCGTGATGTCTGCGAGCACCCCGACCGCGTGTGACGGCGCGCCGGCTTGGTCGAGCGTGAACTCGGCGCGGAGCCACAGCCAACGCACGGTCCCGTCCGGCCAGACGTAGCGATACTCGGCGTCGATCACTCGCTCGCCACGTGCGAGCGCCGCTTCTCCCACCGCCCGCAGGCGCTCCTCCTCACCCGCATAGTAGCGGGCGCGCATCTCCTCCGCGGTGGGGTCCGCATCCTCCGGAAAGCCGAGAAGCCTGTTCAGCTCCGGCGACCCCGTCACCTTGTCCGTGGCGATCTCCAGCTCCCAGACCGCCATGCGACCGGCCTCTATCGCCAGGGCGAGACGCGCCCGTCCCGCACGTTCGGCGTCTTCGAGGCGTCGCCGATCCGTTATGTCCTGGAGCGTTCCCACATAGCGGACGGCCTGGAGTTCACCGTTGACGTCGGCGAACACCGCCTCCCCGTGTGCAAGCACCCATCTGACCTCCCCGTCGGAGCGGACGACGCGATACTCGTAGGGGAGCCGTTCCCGCAGCAGGGGGTCCAGCGCCCGGCGCGCCATCGCGGCCGTGCGCGGGTAGTCGTCCGGATGCGTCACACGCCGCGCGCCTTGGAAGGTCACGTCCTGATCCGGGGCGAAACCGCAGATGGCCTTCGCCTCGGCCGAGTAATTCATCCGCCCGGAAAGAACGTCCCAGTCCCATATGCCGATGGCGGCCGCGTCGGTGGCCAACTGAAGTCGGGCCTGGCTTTCGGCGAGCGCCGCGACCGCGGCCTTCTCTTCGGTCACATCCTCCTGCAGGCACAGCCAGTAGGTCCGACCCTCCACATCGACAGCGGTGATGCGCGATCTTGAAGTGAAGATCGACCCGTCTTTCCGCCGGTTCAGCCACTCGCCCCGCCAGACGCCGTTGCGCTTCAACTCGGCGATGACCGCCTCAACCTTGCGAGCGTTCTCTAGCGCCGGGTAGGCGTTCTGGGTCGAGACATGCCGCCCGACCAACTCCCCTGCCGCATAGCCGAACATCCGATCTTCGGCCGGGTTGGTGTAGACAATGGTTCCGCTTTCATCCGAGAGGCTTACGCCCTCGCTCATGTTCTCCAGCAGCGAGCGGTACAGACCCGCCGGCATCTCCGGCCCCGGACCGGATGGTTGCAATCCCGGAACCCGGTCAACCGCTCTCAGGGGATCCACTGGCTCACTCATCAGGCTCCCCGTCGTCGCGAAATCCCTCCTCTGTCAAGGGGACACCCGTCCGCTGCGCTGATCGGAGCACGTCAGCAGAGAGCATCTAAGCAGGGCCTCGGCAGGGTTTCCAATACCCGCCGAGACATGCCCAGAGTCGACATAGGCCCTGTCCGCAATCAGGTCGTACGAACCTTCGGAAGAAGGAGGCTTAACAGGGGCCCTGAGTGCGGATGGAGCGGATCAGGGTTTCCTCCCCGCTGCCCACCACCTCGACCGATGCGCGCCCTTGGCAAGTACGGCCGTCGGGAAGGACATAGTCGTACGTCACTTGAACGGTATCGCCATCGATGGCGGTCGCGTCGCGAAGGCGCAGAGGACGGCGGAAAGAAGAATAGTACCGGGTGAGCGCACCTGCCGACAGGGGGCCGCTGGCGCGCTTGGACGGTATCACCAGGCGCGCCGCCGATCCGCCGTCTCCCCGCCCCAGCGCGGCATAAAAGGCGCTCACTGTCGCGACGGCTCCGGAATTTCCTTCTCCGTCATCGATCTGCTCGGCCGGCGGCTCGGCTGCGGGCCTAGGGGCTTCCGCAGGCCGGGGGACGGGAGCGACGTCGGGTTCAGCAATCGACTGAGTGTCATTTGTGTCAACCACCGGGCTCGTTTCCAACCGGTCGGTTTGCGCCTCGGACGCCTCCAGGATTTGCGCGTCATCGACCGCGACGGCTTCTTGGGCATCGTCGGCGTATTCCACCACGGCGGGGTCTGGATCGCCTTCGGACGAACCGAAATAGACGAATGCCCCAACGAGAGCCGCCAGCAGGCCCAATGAGATAAGGATGGTTCGGGTGCCCGAACGGCCGGCCCGTCGATCCGCATGAGGTGAGGCTAAAGATTCACGTGTCGCGTATGCCGCTTCAGGGGGCTCATCCCCCAAGACACCTATGCGGCTTGCGCCAGCAGCGCGGCCATGCCCGGCCAAGGATCCTTGGTCTCCGTCCAGCGCTTCGACGCGCGGCTTGGGCTGCTCCGGAAGTCCTGGATCACGCGCGCCGCCGTCGGCCCGCTCTGGGGCCGGGCCCCGCTCAGGGAATGATGGGTCGTTCGAGGAACTCATTCCATCCCCTCATTCGGATAACCCGTGGGGCGGTGGTGCGAGGCGCTTGTGGGGAAATCTTCCGTCCCCACCTCGGTGCGCCGCGGCGTCTCGTGAACTTCCTCGACTCGACGCTCCACCGTCTTTGTGACGACGACTTCTTCGCGAACGAAGGCTTGCTTCGTGACGACGGCCTCTTCTCGCATCTGTGCGATCTCGACGACCCGTCCGCGCATCAGACCGGCCGATTGCAGTTCCTGCTCGTCGATCCGGCGGTTGGCCAAGCGCTTGTCGACAAGCAGGATCTCTTCGAGAAGCTCGACGTCCCGGGTTTGCGGAACCTCTTCGACGTGGGCGCGGACCGTCGCGCCCCCGCGAACCACTTCGGGTGTGCCGACCCGCAACTCTTCCTCGATCCGGGGAACCCGCTGCTCCTCGATGACGGCGGAGCGGGGCGCTTGAGGTTCCTGAGCAGCAGGAGCGGCAGGGCGTGACTGGGGCGTTTCCGGGGTGGGCCCGCTTTCCAGGACCGAGATGATGCGATCGACGCCGTCAGCGGTCATGGGCCGGACCAGAAGCAGGTGCTCGTGGGCGCTGAGTTTCCGCTCGCACGCCGCAAGATCGTCTGGAGAAAGATCCAGTCTCCTTAGCTGCTCCAGGCTTGCGGGGCTGGCGTCGTAGACGCCCGCGTGGTGCAGCGGGACCTCCGCGGTCAGGGAACGTAAGGCGCGCTCGGCCTCGCCCCGCGTGTCGTAGAGCGCCCAGACGATCGAGCTCATGCCTCTTGTCCCGTGCCGAGGTCGTGGCGGTTCTTCGGCTGCTCCCGCGCGTCCGTCATTTCGATGTTTGCTTGCTCGGACTTCACCGTGACCGGAACGTTCCGTGTCTCGATGGCGGACTTGCGACGAACGTGGATCTCCTCGACCAGGACGAGGCGTTTCTCGAGAACCACGACCTCTTCGACGACGGGGATGATCGTGGTTGCGCCCTCTAGTCGCACGCTCGGCAACTGCGTCACCGCCTTGTTGACGGGAACACGCTCGACCTCGACCTCGTCATGCGAAAGCTCGACCGGGAAGTTCTGTTCGCGCTCTTCGACAGAGACCCGGACTCTCAGGCGACCGGTCTCGATCTCCCGCTTGGTGATCGAGACCCGTTCCTCGACGAGAGGGATGACGGCCACTTCCTGTTCGTCGGTCATTTGCATCCCTGAGCCGGCGGAAAGCGGCCGCAGAAGCAAACAGTCTTGGAAGCGGGCTGTTCCGGAGAGCTTCCCAAGCTTTTCGTGCGGGTTCGATTCCCGCTGCCCGCTCCAGCCTCTATTCGACCCGGGCCGCCTCGACGCCGCGTGCTTGCAGCATCGCCTGGACGCTGTCGTCCCCGGCGAGGTGGGCGGCGCCCACGGCGATGAAGGCGGTGCCCGAGCCTTCCAGAATCGTCGCGATCTGGCCGGCCCAGTCGGCGTTCCGCTTCACCAGAAGGGCCTCATAGACGGCAGGCGATTCCGTCCGCATCTCCTCCACCGACACCGCTTCGAACGCCTCGAGGTCGCCGGAGGCCCAGGTGTCCACCATGCGGTCCAGTTCGACCGTCGCGTCCTCCCAGGCGTCGAGCACCGAGCGCAGGAACGCCAGCTGATCAGCCTCGGACATGCCCGCCAGGATGCCGATCTGCTTGTCGATCGTCTCGAAGCCGCTGATCGGCTTGCCCGCGGCCTCGGCGCGGCGCTTCAGCACCAGTTCGACCCCCGACTGGGGATCGTAGCCGGCCTTCACCAGGGGAGCGACGGACAGTGTCAGGCCCGCGAACCAGGGGCGAAAAACGTTCAGCTGCGCGGCGGGCAGGCCGGCCGAGGCGGCGGCGGCGTTCAGCTCGGCCATCTCGGCTTCGGTCAGCAGGCTGGACAGGGGGCGGTCGGGCGAGACGCCGTGCTGCTGGACCAGCGGAACAATGGCGGCCTGATCGTCGGGGTTCGAGATCTCGAACCAGATCTGGTCGGCGCTGGCGAAGGCGGCGTCGACCTTGGGCGATCCCCAGGCGGTGGTGGGGCGCAGCACATGGACGGTGCCGAACAGGTAGAGGGTCGAATCGGCGTCGCGGATGACCCAAAGGGCGGGGCCCGCGCCCGCCGCCTGCGGAACCGCGCGGACGGCGGCGGCATCCTGGGCGGCCTGCGCGATCGCTTCGACCGGTTGGAAGGCGACGGCGCCGGCGAGGGCGAGGCCGAACACAGCGCCGAGGGCGCTGCGGCAGAGGCGCGCGGCGCGCGACGGGATGGAGGCATTCGTCATGGGGAGGAGATCCTTCGGATGGACGCTGGACGCGATGGGTCGACGTTTGAACTAGTGGATGCCGCGCCGGGCGGCGGCGATGATCGAACAGATGAAGTACACGCCCATCAGAAGGCCCATCATCCCCCAGGCGCTGACGCTCTGGACCAGACCGAGACGTTCCGCGGCGGCGTAGACGAACAGACCCAGCTGGGCGGCCCAAAAAGCCATGGCGCTGGTCTCGGACATGATGCGGCGGAGCATCTCGTCGGCGGCGCGCCAGAGCATCAGATTGGCGGCGCTCTGCAGCGCCAGCAGCGCCAGAACACCGCCGAAGACGATCTCAGCGGAGGCCCAGTCGGAGCCGAACACCGGCAGGAGGAACATCACGCCCGCCAACAGCATGACCGCCACCTGGAGTAGGCCGCAGCCTTTCGGCACGGTGGACGGGCGAACCGCGACGACGACGGCGCTGATCAGTCCCGTGGCGATGAGGACAACCGACATCAGAACGGCGACCTCGTCTTCCCACGCGGTCAGCACGCCATCCGTCATGTTGGCCCCGACGAAGCCAACGGCTCCCCCCAGCCCCGCCAGCAGCACGAAGAGCGCGGCCTTGCGCAGGATCGAGGGTTTCGGTCCTTCGACGAGAGCGGTCATGGTCAGGTCTCCAGGAAGATGGATTCGATGGGCTGGCCGAACACCCGCGCGATGCGGAAGGCCAACGGCAGGGAGGGGTCGTAGCGGCCGGTCTCGAGCGCATTGACGGTCTGGCGCGACACGCCCAGCGCCTCGGCCAGGTCCGCCTGGCTCCAGCCGCGCTCACCGCGCAGGGTTTTCAGGTGGTTGTTCATGCCCCCGGCCTCAGCGGTGCTTCAGCCACCAGCCCGCCCAGGCGAGGACGTAGCCGGCGATCTGGAACAGCAGGATGGCGAACATGCCGCCCGCAACAAGGTCGGGCGCGCTGACGCCGACGCTCTGGGCGGTCGAACCGTCATCCCTCAGGGTCAGCGTCAACAGCACGGCCGCGCCGACGGCCATGCCGCTGCAGCCGCCCCACCACCAAGCCCATTTGTGAGCTTCGCGGGCCGCCTCGTCGATGCCGCGCCACCACCACAGGCAGAGCGCCATGCATCCGGCCGTGGCGGCGGCCATCATGCCCGCGGTGAGGACCAGACCGAGAACGCCGCCTTGATCCTTCAGAAGACCGCTGCCCGCCCCGGCGAGCCCGCCCAACACCATCGCGGCGACCAGGACGAGCGCGAACGCTTTCATGCCGTATGGCCGCTTTGGTTTGGCCTGCTCGCCCATCGGCGTCCCCCCTTTAGTGACAAGGGTGTTTTACATCAAGGTGAGCCGGTGTCAAGCGTCCTTGTCAAGGAGACTGGACGCTGTCGCGCTATTCGGCAGCGACCGTTGACGACGGAGCCGCAAGCTCCGGCCGGGATAGCGACCGCGGGACCGACTCCACCGCCGGCAGTTCCGGCAACTCCTTGCCCTCGTGGTCGACGTGGAGATCCTCGAAGCGTCGCGCCGACACCATGACCTGGCTCTCCAGCGAACCGACGAACTGGTTGTATTTGCCGACGGCCGTGTCGAGGGCCCGGCCCACAGCCGCGGCGTGGCCGCCCATGACGGACAGCCGCTTGTAAAGCTCCTTGCCCAGCTTCGCGACCTGCTCGGCGTTCTTCGCCTGCTCCTCGGCGCGCCAGCCATAGGCCACCGCCTTGCAGAGGGCGAACAGGGTGGTGGGGGTGGCGATCAGGACGCGGGCGTCCATCGCCTGGGTGATCAGGTCCGGCTCGTGGTCGAGGGCGGCGCACAGGAAGGACTCGCCGGGGACGAACATCACGACGACGTCCGGGCTGGGGCGGAACTGGTCCTGATAGGCCTTGGACGACAGCTGACGGACGTGGGTCTTCATGCTCGCCGCAATGCGCAGCGACGCCGCCTTGGCCTGCGCGTCCTCGTCGCCGTCTGCCTCGTCGCCGAAGGCGAGCGGCACCTTGGCGTCGATCACGAACATGCCGCCGCCGGGCATGCGAACGATGAAGTCGGGCCGCTGCTGTCGGCCGTGCTCGTCCGCGGTCGAGGTTTGTTCGGTGAAGTCGAAGCGCCCGGCCATTCCGGCGGCCTCAAGCACGTTGCGGCAGGTCTGCTCGCCCCAGCGGCCGCGCCGGCCGGTGTTGCCCTTCAGGGCCTCGGTCAGGCGTCGCGCCTCGTCGCGGGTGGCTGTGGAGGCCGTCATCAGCAGCTGGAGCTGTTCCTTCAGACCGCCGGTCTCCTCGACGCGGACCTTCTCCAGGGCCGCGACGTGTTCCTGGAACTGCTTCAGGGTGTCGGCCACCGGCTTGAGCTGGGCCTCCATGCGCTGCTGCGCCATCAGTTCGCGGTTGCGGAAGGTCTCGTCGGTCCGCTTCAGCAGCGCCTCGGCGACGGTGTTCGCCGACTGGGCGGCCTGCGCCCGGAGCAGTTCCGTCGAGGTCGCCGCCTGGTCCTCGAACAGCCGCATGCGGGCCTCGGTCTCGGCGTGCCGTTCGCGCAGCTCCCAGTTCCGCGTCTCGGCGGCGGCCGCGCGGCGGCGCTCCATCAGGGCCCAGCCGAGGGTGAGGAGGGCCACGACCGAGGCGGCGAGAAAGGCGACGAAAGAAACGTTCATGCTCCGTTCCTTACCGGGAGTCGGCCGGGGCCGCCATGGTCGGAAACACGGGCGCGACGCGGTGGGGCGATGAGTGGATCATGGCGCGAACCTGGAGGGCAGGCGCGCCAGAATCGGACGCAGACGCCTACGCCGGCCGGCGCTGCCTCAACGCCTGAATGATGGTGCCGTCGTCCAGCCAGTCCAGTTCGCCGCCGACGGGCACGCCGCGCGCCAGCGAACTGACGGTCACGCCGGAGGCGGCCAGCCGCTCGGCGATGTAATGGGCGGTGGTCTGGCCGTCGACGGTGGCGGGCAGGGCGAGGACCACCTCCTTGACCTCGCCGCCGCGCACCCGGCCGGTCAGTTCGGCGATCC
>NZ_DASWNO010000290.1:0-2116 GCF_036399195.1 Brevundimonas sp. | reverse complement strand
CTCGATGGCTTCCATCTGCTCGGTGAGTTCGGCGAGCCGCTGCGAAACGGCGGAGTACAGCCTGTCCTCGATAGTCACGGGGTCTCCTCCGGCGGGGACGACGCCGCCGAACTTGCTCTCGTTGAACTTCAGGATGCGGTTGACGAAGTTGCCGAGCACATCGGCCAGGTCGCGGTTGATGGCGCTCTGGAACTGTTCCCAGGTGAAGGCCGTGTCGGACCCTTCCGGCGCATTGGCGATCAGGTACCAGCGCCAGTAGTCGGCGGGCAGCAGTTCCAGCGCCGCATCCATGAACACGCCGCGCTTGTTCGAGGTGGAGAACTTCCCCCCGTACCAGTTGAGCCAGTTGAAGCTCTTCAGCTGGTCGACCTGCTTCCACGGCTCCCTGCTGCCCAGGATCGTCACCGGGAAGCTGACCGTGTGGAAGGCGACGTTGTCCTTGCCCATGAACTGGACGTAGCGGACGTCGTCGGCGCCCTCGTCGGTGCGCCACCAGTCGCGCCAGGTCCGGCCCGTCGCGTTCGCCCACTCCTCCGTGGCCCCGATGTACTCGATCGGGGCGTCGAACCAGACGTAGAAGACCTTGCCCTCCATGCCCTGGCGCGGCCCGCCGTCCGGCCCGACCACCGGCACGCCCCACTTCAGGTCGCGGGTGATGCCGCGATCGATCAGCCCCTCGTCGAGATGTTTCAGGGCGATCGAGCGGGCCAGCGTCTGCCAGTCGGTCTTGGTCCCGATCCAGTCGCGGATGCGCCGCTCCAGCTTCGTCTGCAGCAGATACAGGTGCCGGGTGTCGCGGACCTCGAGGTTCCGGGAACCAGAGACCGCCGAATAGGGATCGATCAGGTCCACCGGATCCAGCAGCCGCCCGCAGTTGTCGCACTGATCGCCGCGCGCGCCGACGTGGGCGCAGTGGGGGCACGTGCCCTCGACGTAGCGATCAGGAAGGAAGCGCGCGTCGTCGACCGAATAGACCATCCTGTCGACCCGCTCCTCGATCAAGCCGTTCTTCTCGAGGACGTCGGCGAAATGCTGGGTCAGGCGGTGGTTCGGCGCGTTCGATGACCGGCCGAACCAGTCGTAGCTCAGGCCGAAGGCCTCGCCTGCCGCCTTCTGGATCTCATGCTGCTCGTCGCAGTAGGCGCGGACGTCCTGCCCGGCCGCCGCGGCCGCAAGCTCGGCGGGCGTGCCGTGCTCGTCGGTGGCGCAGATGTAGAGCACCTCATGACCCTGCGCCCGCTTGAACCGGGCCCATACGTCCGCCGGCAGCATCGAGCCCGCCAGATTCCCCAGATGCTTGATGCCGTTGATGTACGGCAGGGCCGAGGTGATCAGGATGCGGGACATGAAGGCCGGGGATGAGGGACTAGGGATGAGGGACTAGGATGAGGGAGTAGGGACTGGTCACGGTTAGTGGCGAGTGCGACGCCAAATCGCAAGCCGCCGCCTAGTGACACATCCCTCATCCCTCATCCCTCATCCCTCATCCCTGCGGCAGCCGCCGCGCCACCCGCACGAACCGCCCGGTCAGCAGGACCGACGACACCAGACTGGCGATGATCACCGCCCAGACGAGGCCGTCGACGCCGATCTCGTGCGCCAGCCACCAGCCCAGCGGCATCATGATCAGGGTGTAGGCGGCGAAATGCATGATCGTCGGCCACCAGACGTCGCCCGCGGCGCGGTTGGCGGAGGCCGACACGACCTGAATGCCGTCGGCGACGAAGAAGAGGGTCGCGAGCACCAGCGCGGGGATCACCACCGCCAGCAGAGCCGGATCGCGGTTGTAGGCGCTGGCGACCCAGGGCGCGGTGGGCCACAGCACCAGCGCGACCAGCAGCGTCAGGGCGATGACGACGCCGATCCCGACAAGACCGGCCCTCAGCACGGCGCGCCCGTCCCCGGCTCCATAGGCCCGCCCGACCAGCACCGCCGTCGCCGCGGACAGGCCCATTGGAACCATGAAGACGATGGCCGAAACGTTGAGCACGATCGTCCAGGCCGCCGTTTCGATGGCGCCCAGCTGGCCGGCGATGAAGGTCATGGCCGCGAAGGCGCCGACCTCGATGAAGTAGCTGGAACCGGCCCCGTAGCCGATCTTGCGCTGTTCGCGCTC
>NZ_DASWNO010000289.1:0-21760 GCF_036399195.1 Brevundimonas sp. | reverse complement strand
CAAACCTGTGTCGAGGAAGGGCAGACCGTAGAGCTTGGCCAGCCGCGCCGCGATCGTGCCCTTGCCCGAGGCGGCCGGGCCGTCGACGGAGATGATAAGGGGTTTAATCAGAACTAGCCCCTCCTGGGACACCGGGCATCGCCAACTAAGCCGACGCCTAGCCCCTGCGCCGCGCCGCGCACAAGCGCCGTGTCGCTAAAACGAGCGGTCAGGGGAGCCTATCGCCAGCCGATCGGGGCTGTGAAAGCCATCCCAGGGCACTTACGCCGAAGAATGTCCCCAGAACCACGGCCGGGAGAAGGCCCCGCAGCATGACGACTTCCTTGAATTCCTTGGGGTGCGCCTCACGGACCACTCGATAAAAGCCGAAGTCGTTCACTTCGAAGCCGCGCGCTTCGACAATGGAAACATAGCGCCTTTTCGTTTGCCGCCATGTCTGGCCGTCCCTCAGGTCGACGAACGAGCCGCCCACCCAAATCGCCAACGCACATCCCCAGAACAGGGTCGCCGCGCGAAGCGTCTGTCGCGGCGACCACTTTGACTGGCTACGAGACGCCGTCATCCGATCTCGCTCCCCAGTCCCCGCATCAACTCGACAAATCCGGGAAAGCTCGTCGCAATCATCTCCGGCTCATCCACCGAGACGGGCTGATCCGCCGCCAGACCGAGCACCAGATGGCTCATGGCGATGCGGTGATCGCCATGGGTGGTCACGCTCGCGCCGCCGCGGACCGGGCCGCCGGTGACGGTGAAGCCCTCCGGCTCCTCCTCCACGGCGACGCCGCAGGCCCGCAGGCCGGCGACCATCAGGACGATGCGGTCGCTCTCCTTGACGCGCATCTCGCCGACGCCGCGCATGACCGTGGAGCCCTCGGCGAAGGCGGCCGTCGCGGCGAGGATCGGATATTCGTCGATCATCGACGCCGCCCGTTCCGGCGGCACGGTCACGCCGGTCAGGGCGGAATGACGCGCCGTGACCTCCCCCACCTCTTCCCCGCCGGCCATGCGGCGATTGGAGACCGTCAGGTCGGCGCCCATCTCGCGCCAAGTCTCGAACAGACCGGTGCGGAGCAGGTTCAGCATCACCCCCTCGACCCTGACCTCGGAGCCGGGAACGATCAGAGCCGCCGCCAGCGGGAAAGCCGCCGACGACGGGTCGCCCGGCACCGCTATGGCCGTTGCGGTCAGGGCCTGACCACCCTTCAGGGTGACGATCCAGCCGTCGCCCGCCCGCAGCATCCCGACCTCGGCGCCGAAGGCGCGCAGCATCCGCTCGGTGTGATCCCGGCTCGGCGCGGGCTCGCTGACGGTGGTGACGCCGACGGCTTCCAGTCCGGCCAGCAGGATGGCCGACTTTACCTGCGCCGAAGCCACGGGTTGGACGAAATCGATCGCCGACAGCGACCCGCCCTCAATTTCCAGCGGCAGCCGATCTTCCTCGCCGAGCCACCGGAACCCGGCGCCCATATCAGCCAACGGTCCAGCGACCCGCTTCATCGGCCGCTTCCTGAGCGACGCGTCGCCATCGAATGTCGTCCTGATCGGATAGCCCGCCGCCGCGCCCATCAGCAGTCGCACCCCTGTGCCGGCGTTGCCGCAGTCGATCACGCCGGCGGGCTGCGTGAACCCGCCCCGACCGGTGATCCGCCAGCGGCCCTCGCCGAGCCGTTCGACCCCGGCGCCGAAGGCCTCGACGGCGCGGGCGGTGGCCAGCACGTCGTCGCCCTCCAGCAGCCCCTCGATGTTGGTGACCCCGGTCGCCATGGCGCCGAGGATCAGGGCGCGGTGTGAGATGGACTTGTCGCCCGGCGCCCGCACCACGCCGGACAGCGCGGAGGCGCGTCGGGCAGTCAGGGCGGAGGCGATCGGCACCCGGCGGGCTCCAGACAGGTCAAGCGGCGCGGGCGGCGCGAGAGATGGCTTTTGACAGCGGCCCCCCATGGTGGCAAGGGACGCGCCCGATTTCCCACTCCCGCCAAAGGTCTTTCACCGTGGCCAATCCCGAACTGGGCCAGAAGCAGGTCTGCCCGAACTGCCAGGCCAAATTCTATGACCTGACCCGCCGTCCGGCCCACTGCCCCAAATGCGACACCGAATTCGATCCGGAAGAAGCGCTGAAACTGCGCAACCGCCGCGGTCGCCCGGCCGGTTACGCCGCCGACGCGCCTGAAGAGGACGCCGAGGACCAGGTCGAGAAGAAGGCCGCCGGTGACGACGAGGACGAGGAAGAAGCCGTCGTCACGCCCGAGATCGATGAGGAGGGCCACGAGCCCATCCTGACGCCGGACGACGACGACGAGGCCCCGGTCGACCCGGCCGAGGAGCCCGGCATGGGCGAGGCGACCGACGACGACGACGTCCTGGCCGACGACGATGACGACGACTCCGTGCCCTTCATCGAGGACGAGGACGACGACGCGTTCGACGACGACATCGTCAAGGGCGGCAAGGACGAAGACTGATTTTCGGCCGGTCCGGGGCCCCTCGCGGCGACTCCGGACAGGCTGAAAATAAATGGCGGGACCGGGCTTGATCGCGATCAGGCCCTGACATAGGTTCCGCCGCCTCGCCGGGGGGGCGTTTCTCCACCGACGATCCGACCGACGGGCTGCTGGCCCAAAGGTTCGGGGCTTTAGCTCAGCTGGTAGAGCGCTTGCATGGCATGCAAGAGGTCAGCGGTTCGACTCCGCTAAGCTCCACCATCGAAGGCCCCGCGGGAAACCGCGGGGCCTTCGTCCCATCCGGACCCCGTTGATCTGCGCGCTTCTCCGCCCCATCTGGGAGTCATGGCCGGCGCCCTGCCGATGACGGGGGGCGCGGACGGCTGCAGGCCTGCTTCGGGGGCGAGAGACATGACCACGCGCACCATCCTGTTCGACAGCCCCTTCCTGCTGGGTTTCGACCATACGCGGGCGATGATCGACCGGGCCGCCCGCGCCGCGGCCGACAGCTATCCGCCCTACAATGTCGAGCAACGCGGTGAGAACGCGGTGCGGATCAGCCTCGCGGTGGCGGGCTTCGGCCCCGACGATCTGGCGATCACGCTGGAGGGCCGTCAGCTGACCATCGCCGGCAGGCGCGAGCCGTCTGAAAAGGCCGACCAGGCCTTCCTGCATCGCGGCATCGCCGGGCGGGGCTTCGTCCGCAGCTTCGTTCTCGCCGACGGGCTGGAGGTCGAGCAGGCCCGGCTGGAGCACGGGCTGTTGCACGTCGATCTGATCCGGCCTGACAGCGTCGCGACAGTCAGGACCATCCCGATCACCACGGGCTGAGACACTCAATCTGCCGGTCGCCGCTATCGGGGCCGGACCCAATCGCCCGCTCAGGGCGTTAGTCAAGCGTAAGGAGGCGGTCGTGATGACGCCGATGTTGATGACCAACGAAGATTTCCAGGGGCTCGGAGCCCCCGACCTTGTCTATGTGCGGGAAATCCGCGCCAGCGACGTGCTGGCCGACGTGATCCCCGAGGAGACCAAGGGCCTGCAGATCGATCCCGAGGCGACCCTGTTCGCCGTCCATGCCGCCGACGGCGAACGGCTGGCGGTGATGATGGATCGCGAGACGGCCTTCGCCGCCGCGGTCGCTCACGAGCTGGAGCCGGTGTCGGTGCACTAGGGTCCCAACAGCCTCCGCAATTACGGACCCCGTCATTCCGGGGCCGCGTCCAGCGCGGCCGGGCGTGGACCCCTAGATCCAGAGGTCCGGACTCCCCGACAGCGGCTCAGAATTAGTCCGCGCCCGGTCTCCTGGACGCCGGGTCCGCCCGCGGCCCCGGACGGACGACTTGCAATTGTTCAGGCCGCGGTCGCGGGCGCTCCGTCCCGGACGAATAGGGCGCGGATGGCGTCCGGGGTCCGGGCCTGACGCAGTTGCTCGCGCATCTCCGGCGCCCGCAGCGCCCGCGATATCGCGGCGAGGGCGCGCAGATGCCCCGCTCCGTCGCGCGGAGGGGCGAACAGGGCGAAGATCAGATCGACCGGTCGGTCATCCACTGAACCATAGGCGACCGGCGTCTCGAGCCGCATGAAGACCGCCGAGACGCGGTCCACCCCGACCAGCCGCGCGTGCGGCACCGCCACGCCCGAGCCAAGGCCTGTCGAGCCGAGGGCCTCGCGCTCCAGAAGGGCGTCCATGATCCGGTCTTCGGGGAGTCCGAGCGTGGCCGCGGCGGCCTCGGCCACGGCGTGCAGGGCTTGGCGCTTCGACGAAGCGCCGCCGCGCAGCACCACGCCGCCGTCCGCCAGCAAGTCACCGATGTCCATTCAGGCGTTCCCGACCATACCCACTCGTCCCGACGGGCGGGGGCGCTTTAGACCACCCGCTTCCGTTGGGGAAGCCTATCCGCCGCCGTTGACCGGACCGTGACCGTTCGACGACTTCATCGTGCGTTCCGGATCGATCCAGCCGACGTTGCCGTCCGGCCTTCGGTAGACCACCGAGATGCCGTCGTGGGCGGCGTTGCGGAAGACGACCACCGGATAGCCGGTCATGTCGAGCTCGGCCACCGCGCGGCCGACCGTGATGGTGCGGATTTCGGTCTCGGTCTCGGCGATGACCATGCCGACGGGCGGCGGCTCGTCGGGACGGCCGGCGTCGCCGAAGTCCTCGTCCTGAACAGAATCGGGGTCGCGCAGCACGATGCTGCGGGCCACTTCGCGCGCGGCGTCTTCCGCCTTTTCGGGCGACAGGCCCTTGGGACCGATATGGTGGTCCTTCAGCCTGCGCTTGTAGCGGCGGACCCGCTTCTCAAGTTTCTCGAGGCTCTCGGTGAAGGCGGAATGGGCGTCGGCGCTGAGGCCCGAGGTGAAGACCACCTGGCCCGACGCCAGGCGGACCCAGCAGTCGACCTTGAAGCTGTGGCCTTCCTTGGCGACGATGACCTCGGCGTCCTGGGCCCCTCGCTCGAAATACTTGCCGATCCCGTCTTGAAGTTCCTGGGAGATGCGCGAGCTTAACGCGTCGCCGACATCCACGTGCTTGCCGCTGACTTGGATTTGCATACCCACAGAACGCGACCGAACGCGGAAGGTGTCAACGCCGATCACCGAATTGTGGTGACGCTTCGCCGGGGGAGGGGTGGGGCAGCGCCGCCTTCAGCGCCGCCCCTCCGTCACGCCCCGAAGCCGCGCCGCGCACCTCCCCACGGGTGGGGAGGAGAAAGACGGCCCGTATCCTCCCCATGAAATGGGGAGGGGGACCGCGAAGCGGTGGAGGGGGCGGCTCGGTGTCCGCGGGGATCACCCCGTCCTCAGCATCCGCTTGCGCTCGACTGAGGACGGTATCCGCAGCGCCTCGCGGTACTTCGCCACCGTCCGGCGCGCGATGTCGATGCCCGTCTCCTTCAGTATCTCGACGATGCGGTCGTCGGACAGGATGTCGCCGTCGCGCACCTCGCCGTCGATCATCGCCTTGATCCGGTGCCGCACGGCCTCGGCCGAGTGGGTGGCCCCGCCGTCCGACGACTGGATGGCGGCGGTGAAGAAGAACTTCAGTTCGAACACCCCGCGCGGGGTCGAGACGTATTTGTTCGAGGTCACCCGGCTGACGGTCGACTCGTGCATGCCGATGGCGTCGGCCACGGTCTTGAGGTTCAGCGGCCGCAGGAATTCGACGCCGAAGGCGAGGAAGGCGTCCTGCTGGCGCACGATCTCGGACGACACCTTCAGGATCGTCTTGGCGCGCTGGTCCAGCGACTTCACCAGCCAGCTGGCTTGGGCGGCGCAGTCGGCGACGAAGGTCTTCTCGGTCTCGGAGCGGGCGCCGGCGACGACCACGCCGTGATAGCGCTTGTCCATGATCAGGCGCGGCAGGGTGTCGGCGTTCAGCTCCACCTTCCAGCCGCCGGCGGGATCCGCCCGCACATGGACGTCGGGGATCACCGTCTGGGCCGGCTCTCCGCCGAACCCCGCGCCCGGACGCGGCGTCAGGGCCTTCAGCTCCGCGATCATCTCGGCCATGTCCTCGGCGTCGACGTCGCAGGCCTTCTTCAGCGCGGTCAGGTCGCGGCGGGCCAGCAGGTCCAGATTGTCGAGCAGGCATTCCATGGCCGGGTCGAACCGGTTGCGCTCGACCAGCTGCAGCTTCAGGCATTCCGGCACCGAACGCGCCATCACCCCGGTCGGCTCAAAGCCGTGGCAGGTCGTCAGCACCGCCTCGACCCGCTCCAGCGGCACGCCCAGCCGGTCGGCGACCTCGTTCAGATCGCCGCGCAGATAACCGCCCTCGTCGACCCCGTCGATCAGCGTCAGGGCGATGGCGTGGTCGGCGGACGAGAAGCCCGCCTGCGACGCCTGCGCCTGCAGGTGCTCCCACAGGGTGGCCTCGCGCGTGTCGGGCTGCTCCCGCCCCTCGCCGTCCGGCAGGCCGCCGCCGGATCCGGCCCGCGACCAGTCGTTGAGCCCGACCTGGGCCTCGCCGGTCCCGACGTCCTCCATGCGGTCGGAGGTGCGCTCGCCCGGACTGGCGTCGCCGTAGACGTCGTCGGAACGGGCGTCGAGCGCGCGGTCGGCGTCCTGCACCCGGCCCTCGTCGAAGGTCATCTCGGCGGCGTCGGGGCTGTCGGCGGAGGCCGCGCTCTCGATCTCTCCGCCGGGCTCGGCGTCCTCGCGCTGCAGCAGCGGGTTCTTCTCCAGCTCGGCCTCAACGAAGGCGTCAAGCTCGAGATTGGACAGTTGCAGCAGCTTGATCGCCTGCTGCAGCTGGGGGGTGATGACCAGCCCCTGGCCCTGCCTGATCTCCAGCCTCTGCCCGAGCACCGCGTCGTCCCCCGCCGTTCAGGACCAGAGTGGCCCGAAACTTGCTAAGGCGACCTTGTCGCCGAACCAGTTAACGGCGTTCTAAGCCGGGGGCTGGCTCGCAGGGCGCGCCGTACCTATATCCATGACAGCGTTGCGCCTCTCTCGGTAGGTATCGCCTGAGAGACTCGTGTGCTCCCGCCTTGGCTGGAGCACCCCATGCCGCGCTTTTTCATGCACCTGGTCGACGGCGTCGATCGCATCCTCGATCCCGAAGGCGTGGAGATGCCGCGCGAGGCGGTCGAAGGCTATGCCCTGCGCTGCGCCCGGGACTGCATCGCCGGCGATGTCCGCAGAGGCGACATCGACTTCAGCTACCGCATCGAGGTTCGCGACGAGGCCGACCGGCTGGTGCACCGGCTGGAGTTCAAGGACGCGGTGACCATCATGACCGCCCCGAGAGTCAGGCCGGGCACCGCATCCTCCAGGTCGGGCTAAATCCGCGCCGTCCGTAGGCGTCCTTTACTCCGGCGAGCGGATCGGCAAGCCTCGGCCCGTTGCGAGAGGAATCCCATGCGCCTGATCCCCACCGTCCTGTTTCTGCTGGCCCTGCCCGGCGCCGTCATGGCCCAGACCACGCCCGCCGAGCGCACGATGATGCAGACCGTCACCGCCGAACAGGACCGCCACGTCGCCCTGCTGGAGCGGATGGTGAACCAGAACAGCGGCACCCTCAACCTGCCCGGCGTCCGGGCGGTCGGCGAGATGGTCAAGGCGGAGCTGGAGCCGCTCGGCTTCGAGGTCCGCTGGGTGGACATGGCGGAGACCGGACGCGCCGGCCACCTGATCGCCACGAAACCGGGACGCGGCCGCAACGTGCTGCTGATCGGCCACCTGGACACGGTGTTCGAGCCGGACAGTCCGTTCCAGACCTTCCGGCGCGAGGGCGACCGCGCCATCGGACCCGGCGTCGGCGACGACAAGGGCGGCGTGGTGGTCATCATCGCGGCCTTGCGCGCCATGCACGCGGCGGGGACGTTGTCCCAATCGTGCGTGACGGTCGTGCTGACCGGCGACGAGGAGCGGCCGGGGTCTCCCATCGCCGTCGCCCGCAAGGACCTGATCGCGGCCGGACGCTTCGCCGGCTGGGCGCTGGAGTTCGAGAACCTAGCGGCGGAGGACGGGCAGGATTTCGGCACCATCGCACGGCGCAGCTCCTCCAGCTGGACCCTGACCACCGAAGGCCGCACCGGCCACTCCAGCGGGGTGTTCAACGACACGCTCGGCTATGGCGCGATCTACGAGATGGCGCGCATCCTCGACGGCTTCCGCCGCGAACTGCCGGAGCCGAATCTGACCTACAACGTCGGGGTCATCGCCGGGGGCACGCCGGCCGAGATCGACGCCGACGGCTTCCGCGTCTCGGCCTCCGGCAAGACCAACATCGTCGCCTCGACCGCCGTCGCGCGCGGCGACCTGCGCACTCTGACGCCGGAGCAGGACGCGCGGGTGCGCGAGCGGATGCAGGGCATCGTGGAACAGCACCTGCCGCGCACGGAGGCGGAGCTGGCCTTCTCGGAGGACGGCTACCCGCCCATGGCTCCGACCGAGGGGAACCGCGCCCTGCTGGCTCGGCTGAACGCCGTCAACCGCGACCTCGGCCTGCCGGAGATGGCCGAGTACGACCCCGCTCGACGAGGCGCGGCCGACAGCGGCTTCGTCGCGGCCGACGTCGACACGCTGGGCGGGCTCGGCATGGCCGGCGGCGGCGCCCACGCCGAGGGCGAATGGGCCGACCTGACCAGCCTCGAGCGTCAGGCCCAGCGCGCGGCGGTGCTGATCACGCGGCTGAGCACAGGACCGCGCTGATCGGCTGGCTTGTCATCCCGGACACGCGCAGCGTGATCCGGGACGGCCAGATAACTCAGCTCCGCGTCCCGGAAGCTGCGTCAGCAGCTATGTGCGACGCGTCCGGACATGAATCCTCACTGTCCGGACAGCTCCGTGCTTGAGCAACAGCCTTTCGGAGCCGTGGATTGGCGCATGACCCCATCCATCGCCTCCGCCTCCGCCCCACTCCGAGCGCCCTTCTTCCGTGACGCCATCGACCTGATCCGCACCGTGGGCGCCGGGCTGCTGATCGCCATGCTGCTGCAGACCGTGGTCGCCCAGCCCTTCACCATCCCGTCGTCGTCGATGGAGCCGGGGCTGGTGACCGGCGACTATGTGGTGACGTCGAAATTCGCCTACGGCTGGAGCCGAGCCTCGCTGCCGTTCGATCCGCCGCTCGGCTCCGGACGGCTGTTCGGGCGCGCGGCCGAGCGGGGCGACGTGGTGGTGTTCCGCCTGCCGCGCGACCGTCAGCAGGTCTGGGTCAAGCGGGTGATCGGCCTGCCCGGCGACCGGGTCCGGGTCAGCAGCGGTCAGGTGTTCATCAACGAGCGAGCGATTCGGCGCACCGATCTGGGCGTCACCCGGGATCACGACGCGCCCGATCGCACGGTCAACCTCGTGCGCGAACGTCTGCCGGACGGCCGCGCCTACACCACCTACGACGGCGGCTCGGACCCCGGCGACGACACGGAGACGATCGTAGTCCCAGCCGGCCAGTACCTCGTCATGGGCGACAATCGCGACAACTCGCTGGATGGCCGCTGGCCGCGCGAGGTCGGCGTCGGGCTGCTGCCGGCGGAGAACATCGTCGGCCGCGCGGAATGGGTCGTCGCCTCATGGAAGTCCGGCGCCGGCCTGTTCAAGCCGTGGACGTGGTTCAAGCTGCACTCGGACCGGTTCTTCGTCAGGGTGCTGTAGACCTACACTCGTCCTTCCGGGGCCGCGTAGCGGAACCCGGAACCCAGGAGACGGGGCTCCGTCCGCAGGCGGGTCGGGCGCCGAGCTCAATCTCTGGATTCCGGGTTCTGCGCCGGCTGCGCCGCCACAGCCCCGGAAGGATGGTCGGGTGGGCGCGTCTGCTAGCGTCGCGCGAACTCGGCGGGTGTGAGCATCCCGTTCCCGTCGCGGTCCAGCGTCTCGAACGCCGCCTCGTCGCCCGCGCTCGTCTGCGCCAGGGAGGGCGCGGCGGCCGCGCCGATGGCCAGTCCCGCAACGGCGGCGGCGAGCGTCTGCCAGGCTCGAAGTCGGTTTCGGGCGCGAGCCCGGCCCGCCAGTTCGCTGTCGATGAACAGGCGCACGGCCTCGCTGGCGGTCTGTCCCGTCTCTCGGCACCGGGCCATGAAGGCGGCCTTGGCGTCGTAGGGGAGACGGACCTCGAGGGTCTCGCTCTTCTTCGGCGGTCTGATACGGGCCATGCGCGGTCTCCTGTCAGGAGCAGGAGAACCCGATGACGGGCCGGACGCCAGTGAATTATCGGAAAGGCGGGCCTCAGCCGTACATGTCGCCGAGGTAGACGCGGCGCACTTCAGGATCGCGGATCACGTCCTCGGCCCGGCCCTCGAAAAGCACCGAGCCGGCCGAGATGATCGAGGCGTGGTCGATGATCTCCAGCGTCTCCCGCACATTGTGGTCGGTGATCAACACGCCGATGCCCTGTCCGGCCAGATAGCGGATCACCTGGCGGATGTCGGCGATAGCCAGCGGATCGATGCCGGCGAAGGGCTCGTCCAGCAGCATGAAGCTGGGTCGGCTGGCCAAGGCCCGCGCGATTTCGCAGCGCCGCCGCTCGCCCCCCGACAGCCCCGCCGCCGGGGCGTGGCGCAAATGGTCGATGCGCAGTTCTTCCAGCAGCCGGCGCGTCTCGTCGGCGATCGCTTGCTGGCCCGAATGGTGCAGCTCGACCACCGCCTTGACGTTCTGCTCGACCGTCATGCCGCGGAAGATCGACGCCTCCTGCGCCAGATAGCCGAGCCCCATCCGGGCGCGCTGGTACATCGGCTGGGCGGTGATGTCCTCGCCGTCCAGCCAGATCGTGCCCGAGTCCGGCGGGATCAGGCCGGTGATCATGTAGAAGCAGGTGGTCTTGCCGGCGCCGTTGGGACCCAGCAGGCCCGCGACCTGCCCGCGCTCGACGTGCAGGGAGACGTCGCTGACGACCTGACGCTGGCCGAACGCCCGGGCGATGTGCTCGACCCGCAGACCCTTCGGGCGCGCCGGGGCCGCCGCCGTCTCCGCCGGGGCCTCGTTCACATTAAGGGCTGAGAGTTCCTTGCGCGCCAATGTCGGTCCGGCCCGAAGGCTCAGTTCCCGCTGTTTTGGGGATAGAAGACGCCGCGGATGCGCCCGTTGGCCGGACCTTCCATGCGCGCGGCCTCGGTGCGGGTGTTGTACACCAGCCGGCCGCCGGTCAGGACGTTCTGGCCTTGGGTCAGGATCACGTCGCCGGTCACGACCACTTCGTTGCTGGCCAGGGTGTAGACCGCGCGGTCGCCGCGCATGGTCTGGTCGGGAGTGACGAAATAGACGTTGCCCGACGCCTCGACCCGCCGCAGGTCGCCGTCGCTGACGAAGCCGTTGATGGCGTCGGCGCGCAGCCGGTTCCTGCCCTGAACCACCTCGGCGCGACCGCGCAGGGTGAAGCCGGCGGGGGTGTATTCGCCCGCGTCCGCGCCATAGGCGACGGCCTCGCTGCTGGAGCCGGGCGTCTGGGCGCTGACGGGGATGGCCGCCAGCATCAGGGCCGCCGTCGCCGCGCCGAAGGAGGTTTTCATGCTCATCTGTCCGAACCCGCCGGGTTGATGGTCCCGCGCATCTTGTTATCGCCCGAGCCCCTGAACACGACCCGTTCGCCCTGTTCATGGATCACATAGGACGAAGCGGAGATGGTTCCAAGCGGACCCGCCCCCTGCACCCCCTTCGAGCCGGTGATCACGCCCGTCGCCGTGTCGACCACGGCTTCGGGGGTGGTCAGGGTGAAGCCCGACCCACCATCGGAGATGCGGACGTTCGGCCCGATCGTCACGGTCTTGGCTGTCTGGTCGTAGGTGCCGCCGTCGGCGGTCATGGTGGTGACCTTGCGGCCCCCCAGGTTCAGCCGCAGCGCGGGGCCGACCAGCCGGAACTGGCCGGTCTGCGGATCGCGGATCGCCCCGCGGGCGCTGATGATGAAGCTGCGGCCCTCGGCGTCCTGGCCGTGGAACATCGGGTTGTCGAGGCGGATCTCGCGGCTGGTGCCGGCTTTGCGCTCGACATCCGACATCACGCTCCGCAGCACGATCCAGCTGATCGTCCCGCCGGCGAGCACCACGATGGCGATGGGCAGGATGCGCCGGAGCAGCTGGACCCGGCGCGAACGGGCGCGGAAGGCGGCGGCGGTGGCGGCCACCCGGGCCTCGTCGGCCTGATCGCGCGTGTCGGTCCCGGGCTCGGCCATCAGCTATGCGCGAAGATGTCCGTCTCGTCCCAACCGGCGAGATCGAGGGCGCAGCGGTCGGGCAGGAAGTCGAAGCAGCGGCGCGCCAGGTCGGCGCGGCCCTCGCGCTCCAGCATTTCGTCCAGCCGAACCTTGGCCGCGTGCAAGTGCAGCACGTCGGAGGCGGCGTACTCCAGCTGGGCGGGCGACAGCTCGGCGGCGCCCCAGTCGCTGGACTGCTGGGTCTTCGACAAGTCGACGCCGACCAGTTCACGCACCACGTCCTTCAGCCCGTGGCGGTCGGTGTAGGTGCGCGCCAGCTTGGAGGCGATCTTGGTGCAGTAGACCGGCCGCGTCTCCACCCCGAGGTGCAGCTGGAACATGGCGATGTCGAAGCGGCCGAAGTGGAACAGCTTCAGCACCGCCGGGTCGGCCAGCAGCCGCTTCAGGTTCGGACAGTCGTAGTCCGGCCGGTTCAGCCGCAAGACATGGGCCTCGCCGTCGCCGGCCGACAGCTGGACCACGCACAGCGGATCGCGTCGGAACCGGAGCCCCATGGTCTCCGAGTCGATCGCCACCACGGGCCCGAGATCGAGGTCGTCGGGCAGGTCGCCTTCATGGAAATGGATCGTCATGGGCGCATCGTCTCAATCAGCTTGGCCTTCAAGTAGCGCGAGGCGATGGCTGTGTCTCCTCCCGGGGGCCGACCCCGGGTGGTTAGTGGTTAGTGGTTAGTGGTTGATGCGGTCTGGCCAGCTCTCAGCGTTCAGCCGGCGGTGATCCAGCAGCCACTAACCACTAGCCACTAACCACCGCCGCCGCCGCCGCCGCCAAAACAGAAACGGCGCCGCTCCATCCGGAGCGGCGCCGTTCAGAAGATGGTGCCCAGGAGAGGACTCGAACCTCCACGACATTTCTATCACTGGCACCTGAAGCCAGCGCGTCTACCAATTCCGCCACCTGGGCCCAGACGTTTTCGCGTCGGAACGCGCTTCCGTCCGGAAGGCGCGGACCCTTAAGGCAGCCCCCCCGGCGGGTCAACAGGGATTTGTCGCCTTTGCGTTGCGGGTCTCGCGGCCATCGTCTAATCCCGCCGCAGCGCGGGTCCGCCCGCCCCGCCGTCGTCCGCTGGAGTCCCTGTCATGAGCGAAGTCGCCCCCGGCCTTGTCACCGTCTTCGGCGGCTCCGGCTTTGTCGGCTCCCAGGTGGTGCAGGCGCTGGCGCGACGCGGCTGGCGGGTGCGGGTCGCCGTCCGCAATCCCAAGCGCGCCTGGAAGCTGCAGACCGCCGGCAACGTCGGCCAGATCCAGTCCTTCCGCTGCGACGCGACCCAGCCCGAACAGGTCGCAGAGGCGCTGGTTGGGGCCGAGGCCGCCGTCAACCTGATCGGCATCCTCTATGAGTCCGGCCGCCGCACCTTCCACGCCATGCACGTCGACACCGCGCGCAACATCGCCGAGGCCTGCGCCGCCGGCCGCGTCGACCGGCTGGTCCACATGTCCGCCATCGGCGCCAGCCCGGACAGCGAGTCGGACTACGCCCTGTCCAAGGCCGCCGCGGAGATGTCGGTGCGCGAGGTCAAGCCGGACGCCGTGATCATCCGCCCGTCAGTCGTGTTCGGTCCCGGCGACGACTTCCTCAACCGCTTCGCCCAGATGGCGCAGTATGCGCCGGCCCTGCCTCTGATCGGCGGCGGCCAGACGAAGTTCCAGCCGGTCTATGTCGGCGACGTGGCCGAGGCCGTCGCCCGCGCCGCGACCCTGGCCGAGGCGGCGGGGCGGACGTTCGAACTGGGCGGCCCGGCGGTGATGACCTTCGAGGACGTGCTGAAGCTGGTGCTGCGCGAGACCTACCGGGACAATGGTCTGGTCCCGCTGCCGTTCTTCGCCGCCCGCGCCATCGGCTCCATGGCCCAGTTGAGCGCGGCCGTCGGCATCGCGCCGGTGCTGACCCGCGATCAGGTCATCCTGCTGGAGAGCGACAACGTCGTCGCCGATGGCGCGGAAGGCCTCGCCGAGCTTGGGATCGAGCCGACCGGCGTCGAGGCCATCGCCCCCGGCTACCTGTGGCGCTACCGCCGCGGCGGCCAGTTCGCCGAACCGAAGGCGGCTTGATCCTCACTCGTCGTTCCGGGGCCGCGCAGCGGAACCCGGCTGCGCCGCTCCAGCCCCGGAAAGACGGGGCGCCTGAGGACTGCCGCCCCTAGGCCAGCCCCCCCGTCAGCGCCAGCCCGGCGAGACCGATGAGCCCCACCGCGATCCGCCACCAGGCGAAGGGGGCGAAGCCGTGCCGGCTGACGAAGTCGAGCAGGAAGCGCACCACCGCAAGCGCGGTCACGAAGGCCACCAGAAAGCCGAGCGCGATCAGGCCCGCGTCGCTGAAGTCCAGTCGGTCCCAGCTCTTCAGCAGGTCGTAGGCGACGGCGCTGCCCATGGTCGGCAGGGCCAGGAAGAAGCTGAATTCAGCCGCCGACCGCTTGTCGGTGCCCAGCAGCAGGCCGCCGGCGATTGTGGCCCCGGAGCGGGACACGCCCGGCACCATCGCCAGGCACTGGAACAGGCCGATCAGGAAATAGACCCGCAGCGGATACCGGTCGGCCTCAAGAAAGGTCGGGACCTTCTTCATCCGGTCCAGCCAAAGCAGCAGGACGCCGCCGACGATCAGGGCCACGCAGATCACCAGGGGCGTCTCGAACAGCACCGTCTTGATGAAGTCGTAGGCGAAAAATCCGATCACGACGGCGGGGGCGAAGGCGACCAGCAGGCCGATCAGAAATCGGCGCGCGTCCGGATCGAACGGCCAGCGCGTCGCCAGCGTCCACAGGCGCTTGAAGTAGACGCTTATGATGGCCAGCAGGGCGCCCAGCTGGATGACGATCTCGAACGTCTTGCCGGTGCTCTCGAAGCCGAGGAAATGCCCCAGCAGGAGCATATGCCCGGTGGAGGACACCGGAATGAACTCGGTCAGGCCCTCGACCAGCCCCAGAATTATCGCCGCGATCCAGTCCGCCACGCACGTCCCCTGACTGTGGGGCGTCCACGCACCGCCCTGCTGTCGGTCCCCTTAGCGCACGCGCGGGCCGATAGGCGAGCCGTTCCTGCGACCTCTCGACCACGGGCGGCCCTCCGCCCCGGCCTTGGCATGGGCGCGGCTTTCCGCGACAAGACGCCGATGACGACGCCTCCCGCCGCCGCCCCGCGCGCCATGGACGATCCGCGTATCGCGAGCCGCGCCGTCACGCGCCTGTCGGTGGGCGTGGCCATCGCGTTGATCGTGCTGAAGGCGTTCGCGCTCGGCGCCTCCGGATCCGTCTCCATCCTCGCCTCGCTGACCGACTCGACGCTTGATCTGGTCGCCTCGCTCGGCGTCTTCTTCGCCGTCCGCTGGGCCGCCGCGCCCGCCGACGCCGAGCACCGCTTCGGCCACGGCAAGGGGGAGGCGCTGGCGGCCTTGGTGCAGGCGGGACTGATCTTCGCCTCGGCGCTGTTCATCGGCTGGGAGGCCGTTCAGCGCATCTTCGACCCCCGCCCCGTCACCTCCGGCTACTGGGCCGTACTGGTCATGCTGATCTCCATCGCGCTGACCGGCTGGCTGGTGTGGATGCAGGGACGGGCGCTGAAGCGCGAGAGCTCCATGGCCGTCGAGGCGGACCGGGCCCACTACGCCGCCGATCTGGCCGCCAACGGCGTGGTCCTGATCGGGGTGATCTCCGGCGCCTTCCTCGCCGCGCCGGGCCTCGACGCGGCCGCCGGCCTGGTCGTGGCGGTCTGGCTGTTCTGGGGCGCGACCAGCGTGCTGCGGACGGCGGCGGACCACCTCGTCGACAAGGCCCTGCCTGAGAGCGACCGGACCGCGATCACAACGACCGTGTTGGCCGATCCCCGCATCACCGGCGTGCACCAGCTTCGCACGCGCATGTCCGGGTCGACGATGATGATGCAGATGCACGTAGATCTCGATCCGGCTCTGACGCTGGTGGCCGCCCACGCCATCATGGCCGAGGCCGAGGCCCGGCTGCTGACCCGCTGGCCCGGGGCCGACGTTCTGATCCACCCCGACCCGCGAGGCCGTCCGGCGCCCCCAGCCGCTTCCGAACCGGCGGGCGAGGCGGCGCCGGGAGGCCCATCTTCGTCAAAAGGCCCTTGGTCCTGAGGCGTGGCTAACGCGGGCTTAACGCCCTTCCGTGCATGAACCCCGAATGTCGGCCTGCGTCCTGTATCATTTCGCCTTCGATCCGGGCTCCCGCGCCGCGCGCCTTGCCCTGGGCGAAGCGAAACTCGCGTTCACCGAGACGCCCGTCCGCCCGTGGGAGGACGGCTGTCCCGTCGCCGACCTGAACCCGTCGGGCATGCCGCCGGTGCTGAAGGTGGAAGAGGCAGGCAGGACGCTGACCCTGTGCGAACCGGCCGCCATCCTGGGCTGGCTCGAGGATCGCTCGGCCGAGCCCTTCCTGCTGCCGGCGGACGCCGCCGACCGCGCCGAGACGCGGCGGCTGGTGGGCTGGTTCGATCGCCGCTTCACCGACGAGGTCAACGCGGTGCTGCTGCACGAGCGGATGGAAAAGCCCCTGCTCCGCCTCGGCGCGCCCGAAGCCCGCGCGCTACGCGCGGGACGCGAGTCCCTGCGGGCGCACCTGACCATGCTGGAACATATCCTGGCCGCCCGCGACGCCCTGTCGGGCCGGCGCATGGGCCAGGCCGATATCGTCGCCGCCGCCCACCTGTCGGTGCTCGACTATTTCGGCGAGGTGACATGGGCGACGTGGCCGGGGGTCAAGACCTGGTACATGAAGCTGAAATCCCGACCGAGCTTCCGCCCCCTGCTGACGGACCGCTTCCCGGGCGTGGCGGCCGCCGCCTGGTACGCCGATCTGGATTTCTGATCGCAACTAATCCCGTCATCCTCGGGCTTGTCCCGAGGACCCATGGTAAGAGGCGCACGAACCCTTCCGTCCGGTCACCACTCGTGCCTCACCCCAACCGTCATCACCGCCGCCGGAATGGGTCCTCGGGACAAGCCCGAGGATGACGGATTCGGAAAAGGACCTCATTCGCACCGCGGCCTCAGCCCTGGGGTTCGAAGCCTGCCGCTTCGCCTCGGCCTCCGAGCCGTGGTCCGCGGGCGAGCGGCTGGCGCATTTTGTCGAGGCCGGCCGACACGGCGAGATGGGCTGGATGGAGACGACGCTGGAGCGCCGGGCTCACCCAACCGCCATGTGGGACGGCGCCCGCACCGCGATCGTCCTGGGGCTGAACTACGGACCCAAGACGGATCCCCTGCCGGAGATGGCCGACCGGGGCGCCGGCTACATCTCGGTCTACGCGCGTGGCGACGACTATCACGAGGTCATCAAGGGCCGGCTGAAGACGCTCGCCGGACAGATAGCGGCGCGCACGAGTCAGGAGGTGAAGGTCTTCGTCGACACCGCCCCCCTGATGGAGAAGCCGCTGGCCCAGCGCGCCGGCCTAGGCTGGCAGGGCAAGCACACCAACCTGCTGAGCCGCGACCACGGCAGCTGGCTGTTTCTCGGCGTCATCCTGACGGCGGCGGAGCTCGAGCCGGACCCGCCCGAGGGCGACCACTGCGGGACCTGCACCGCCTGTCTCGACGCCTGCCCGACCGCCGCCTTCCCCGCTCCGTTCCAGCTCGACGCCCGGCGCTGCCTGTCCTATCTGACGATCGAGTTCGCCGGCCCTTGGCCCACCGAGTTCAGGGCGGCGACGGGCAGCCGCATCTACGGCTGCGACGACTGCCTGGCGGTCTGCCCCTGGAACAAGTTCGCCGCCGCGGCGCGGGACGCCCGGCTGCAGGCGCGCGACGCGCTGGTGTCGCCCCGCCTCGCCGATCTGGCGGCGCTGGACGACGCCGCCTTCCGGGCCCTGTTCTCGAAGAGCCCGGTCAAGCGCATCGGCCGCGACCGCTTCGTGCGGAACGTCCTTTACGCGATCGGCAACAGCGGCGACGTCGGGCTGATCCCGGTCGCTGAACGCCTGCTGGACGACCCGGCGCCGGTTGTGCGCGGCGCCGCGGTCTGGGCGCTGTCGCGGTTGGTGGGGGTGGAGGGGTTTGCTGAGTTGCGCCTGTCCCGCCTGACGCAGGAGAGGGACGAGGCCGTCCGGAGCGAGTGGAGCACATAAGTCTCTCCCTCCACCTTGTGGGGAGGGTACTCGCCGCGCAGCGGCGAGGGGGTTGGGGGCGCTTCGGCGACGACCCGGCGCTCTCTTCGCCGAGCCCTCCCGACCCGGTCGCTGCGCGACCACCCTCCCCACAAGGGGTAGGGAGAACGCGACCTGGCCTCGGCCGAGGCCTACCCCCTCCCCACCGGGCCGCCGCGCTCGCCGCCCGGGGCCCTGGCGATGTCGAGCAACTGAATCCGGAAGATCATCACCGAGTTCGGCGGAATGCCCGGGCGCGCCTGCACGCCATAGCCGAGCGCCGGCGGCACATAGACGATCCACTCGTCGCCGACCTGCATCTGCTGCAGGGCGTCGGTCCATCCCGGAACCACGTCGCCCACGGTGAACACCGCGGGCTGGCCGGACTGGAACGAGCTGTCGAACACCGAGCCGTCGATCAGCGTGCCCTCATAGTTCACCCGAACCAGATCGTTGCGATCCGGCGACTCGCCGACTGGCGGACCCGACTTCAGCACCTTGTACTGCACCCCCGACGGCAGGGTGCGGACCCCCTCGGCCTTGGCGTTGGAGGCGAGGAAGAACTCGGCGGCTCGCAGGTTCTGCGCCGCCGCCTCGCTCGGAGGCGTCGGCTCGCGCCCGCACGCGGCGGTACCGGCAAGCAAGGCCGCGGCCCCCAGAGCCGCGACGCCCCTAACCCATCCGTAGCGCATAGCCGGCCTCTTCCAGTCCAAGTCTTATTTCGTCCGCGTGGGCGGCCCCACGGGTTTCGACCATGATGTCGAACTCGGCACCCTTGGCCGGCACGTCGAGCGCCAGCCGGTTGTGCACCACGTCGATGATGTTGCCGCCCAGGCCGCCGATGACGGCGCTCATCTTGGACAGCATGCCGGGCCGGTCGTCGCCGAGGATGCGGTAGACCACCATCTTCTTCTCGCGCACCAGCTCGCGGTTCAACACCACGGCCAGCATGCGCGCGTCGATATTGCCGCCGCACAGAACCAGCCCCACCTTCATCCCCTTGAACCGCTCCGGATAGGCCAGCAGCGCCGCCAGGCCGCCCGCGCCCGCGCCCTCGGCGACGGTCTTCTCCAGCGTGGCGTAGTAGGCGACGGCCGTTTCGAAATCGGCCTCCTGACAGACCAGCACGTCCTCGATCAGCGGATCGGCGATGGCGAACGGGATGTCGCCGACAGCCTTGATGGCGATGCCCTCGGCGATGGTCTGGCCGCCGCATTTCGGCGTCTCGCCCCGGCGTTTGGCGCTGAACGAGGGGTACATGGCCGCCTCGACGCCGAACACGCGAATGTCCGGCTTCATGGCCTTGGCCGCCACCGCGCAGCCGGCGATGAGGCCGCCGCCGCCGATCGGGATCAACAGCGCTTCGATATCGGGCGCGTCCTCGAGCAATTCGACCGCGCAGACGCCCTGTCCGGTGACGATGCCGACGTCGTCGAAGGCCGAGATGAAGACGAAGCCGTCCTCGTCGCGCAACCGGTGCGCCTCTTCCGTCGAACCAGTGAAGTCGAGACCCTTGATCACCACGGTCGCGCCGTGGGCCCGGGTGCCGTCGGCCTTCACGAAGGGCGTCCCCTCCGGCATGACGATGGTGACCGGCACGCCCAGCCGGGCGCCGTGATAGGCCAGCGCCTGGGCGTGGTTGCCCGCGCTGGCCGCCACCACGCCGCGTCGGCGCTCGTCCGGGGTCAGCGACAGCAGCCGGTTCAGCGCCCCGCGTTCCTTGAAGCTGCCGGTGAAATGCAGGTTGTCGAACTTCACCCAGACCTCGGCGCCGGTCAGCTGCGACAACCGCCTCGAATAACGTGTCGGGGTCCGGTCGACCTGACCCGCGATGCGGTCCCGGGCCGCCAGAATGTCGTCAAACGTGACTGTCATGAGCGTTCCCTCACCCGATCTGCGCCGGGTCCGTGCGCGCTTTTGGCCCACGGCGCCGCGGCTCGCAACCTTGACCTTCCCGATGCGATGGGCGTCTCATCGCGCAAGCCGCCGTTCGCGATGGAGAACCCCATGTCCGCCCGCTCTCTGATCTCCGTAGTGGCCGTCGCCGCCGCCCTCGCCGGCTGCGGAACCGTCAGCCCAGACATGTATGGGGGGCGCTATGGCGCGCGGCCGGCCGCCACCGCGTTCGAGCCGCGAGACTTCGCCTGGTCCGCCACCGACGGCCGGGCCTCCATCGACGGTCGGGTCGATTACCGCCGCAATGGGCAGGTCTTCAACTGCACCGGCTCCGTCGGCCTGACGCCGGACACGCCCTACACGGCCGCCCGGTTCAGGACGCTGTACGGCTCGACCGACCGGGCGGCCGTGCCCGAGGCCGTCGTGCGCGCTCGCACCGTGCCAGACCCCAACGCCGACTACCGCGCCTTCGTCCGCCAGACCCAGTGCAGCGACAACCGCTTCCGGTTCGACAACCTGCCCGACGGCTCGTGGTTCATCATCACCCCGGTCAGCGCGGGCGGCGACCGGATCGTGCTGATGCAGCGGGTCTCGACCCGCGGCGGCCGGGTGTCGGTCACGCTTTAGGCGGCGATCCCCATTCATCCGATCACGGAAGGGTGGGTTAACGGCGTTCGCCATTGTTTCGCCTTTTCGGCACGGCTTCGCTCTCCGTGACCCGCACGGGGCGGTGGATCAGGGAGCGCGCACTCATGTCCCAGCACAATATTTCCGGCTCGGAAGTCTTCGGGCCCAAGCCGGGCGTCATGCTGCGTTCGGTCAAGACTTCGGGCCTGCGCCGCCAGCGCGCCGCCCGAACGCTGACGGCCTTCATCGCCGGCGCGGTCGTGGCCGTGGTGGGCGGCGCCGTGGCTATGGCCGCCGTGTTCGGGCCCACGCTGTTCGGCTAGGCCTCAGGCCAGCCACACCATCCTGCGCGTCTCGGCCTCGGCGTTGCGGGCGCGGCTGAATCCCTTCCGCACTTCGCCGGTGTAGAGGAATCCCGCCTTTTCCAGTACCCGGCCCGAGGCCGGATTGTCCGAGAAATGCCCGGCCGTCAGCGCCCGGCGCTTCCACGCCTTCGACGCCCAGACCATCGCCCCCTGCAGCGCCTCCGTCGCATAGCCCCGGCCCCAGAACGGGCGCGCGATCCAGTAGCCGACCTCGGGCGCCGGGTCGGCGTCCTCGAACAGGCCGATCACGCCGACCGGCCCGTGGTTTTCGTGCTCGATCAGGAAGGTCCGGGCGCGGGCGGGATCCTGCGTCGCCACGCGCAGCACGAATTCCTCGGCGTCCGCGACGCCGAACGGGTGCGGCATCCGCAGCGTCATCCGCGCGATGGCGGCGTCGTTGGCCAGCGTGGCCAGCCGGCTGACATCCTGGGCGCCCGGGCTGCGCAGGGCGAGGCGGCGGGTCTCGACGACGGGGGCGGGTTCGATCACGCACATGGCGGGCCTCGGTCTTCTCGCCGCCTCCTTGGAGGGCTCGGGCGGCTTCGAGGCGGGGAACGAAAACGGGGAGCCTGGTGATCCAGACTCCCCGCGGAATAATTCCCTGGTCCGGATCGCGGCTCTCGAGCCTTGCGCGATCCGGGTTTCAATCGGTGTTCGCGCTACTCGGCGGCCATCGGC
>NZ_DASWNO010000288.1:0-4467 GCF_036399195.1 Brevundimonas sp. | reverse complement strand
TGGCGGGCCTATGGAGCGCTGCATCTGGCGGCGGCCGGACTCGGCGACCTGTCGGTAATGGAGAGAAGCGATGCGAAACACGCCGCCTGAGACCCTGACGCTGGATCGCGTCGCTACCCCGGCCGGAGAAGTGCTTCTGGTGACGGACGCAGACGGCGCCGTGCGGGCGCTGGACTTCGCCGGCTATGAAGAGCGGACGATGCGGCTGCTGCGCCGTCATTGGGGCCCGGTCGCGCTGGTGGACGGTTCCGCGCCGGGGCCGGTGCGAGCCGCCGTCCGCGCCTATTTCGCGGGCGATCTGAGGGCGCTGGAGGGGCTGGCGGTCAAGACCAACGGTACGCCTTTCCAGCGCGCCGTCTGGGCCAGCCTGCGGACGATTCCGGCGGGCCAGACGCGAACTTACGGCCAACTGGCGGCGGCGATCGGCGCCCCGAAAGCGGTGCGGGCGGCGGGGCTGGCCAATGGACAGAACCCGGTGGCGCTCATCGTGCCCTGCCATCGTGTCATCGGCCGGAACGGGACGCTGACGGGCTATGCGGGCGGCTTGGAGCGCAAACGCTGGCTGCTGGACCACGAGGGCGCTGCTGCCTGAGACTGCTCGCATTCACATGCAAACTTGCGTTTTCCAGCCAGCCCCCTACATTCATCCCGACTTATGCTAACTTTGAGCATAAGGTGGAGAAGATGAGGCCATGGCCGACGGGGCGTTTGGGTTGTCGAAGGAGCTGGCGCTGGAAACCGCGCCCGTCTGGGAAAAGGTTCGCGACCATGTCACCCCGCTGGAGTGGCCGGCGCAGGCTGCGCTCATCAGCGAGATCAACGCGCTGAAGAAGCTGCGCGGCGCGGTGATCCTGGCGCACAACTACATGACACCGGAAATCTTCCATGGCGTCGGCGACTATGTCGGCGACAGCCTCGGCCTGGCCAAGGAGGCCGCGCGGTCGGACGCCAAGGTGATCGTGCAGGCGGGCGTGCACTTCATGGCCGAGACCTCCAAGATCCTGTCGCCGGACAAGACCGTGCTGATCCCCGATCTGAAGGCCGGCTGCTCGCTGGCCGAGTCGATCACGGGCGCCGACGTGCGCCTGATCAAGCAGCGCTATCCAGGCCTGCCGGTGGTGACCTACGTCAACACCACGGCCGACGTGAAGGCCGAAACAGACATCTGCTGCACCTCGGCCAACGCCGTGCAGGTGGTCGAGTGGGCGGCCAAGGAATGGGGCGTCGACCGGGTGATCCTGATCCCGGACGAATTCCTGGCTCGCAACGTCGCGGCCCAGACCAACGTCGGCATCATCGCCTGGAAGGGCCGCTGCATCGTGCACGAGCGGTTCACCGCCAGCGACATCGCCGACATGCGCGAGGCCTATCCGGACGCCGAAATCCTTGCTCACCCGGAATGCCCGGAGGACGTGCTGTCGGCCGCCGACTTCGCCGGTTCGACGGCGGCGATGACCGACTACATCACCAGCCGCAAGCCGAAGCAGGTGGTGCTGGTGACCGAGTGCTCCATGGCCGCCAACATCAAGGGCGACGTGCCCGAAGTGAACTTCATCGGCCCGTGCAACCTGTGCCCGTTCATGAAGCGGATCACGCTGGAGAACATCCGCGACTGCCTGCGCGACATGAAGTTCGAGGTCACCGTGCCCGAGGAGATGATCGCACCGGCCGCGCTGGCGGTGCAGCGGATGATCGATCTGCCGCCGCCCGCCGTTCCCGCCCGCTACGACATGATCAAGGCGCGGCATCATGTGGCGGTGGAGCTGATCTGATGCGCCGCGTCGCCCTGCGGCCTCTCGCCCTCCCGCCCTTGTGGCGGCGGGCGGAAAAGGCCACGTCCCCGGTATGACAGACACCGAGAACCGCCGCCCCGGTCCCTGGGACAACCTGCCGCCGTCGGCGCCCGCCGAGCGCGAGATCGCGCGCCCAGCGGCCGGCGATCCGCCGCTGGACAAAGGTCAGAACCCGGTGTGGGCGGTGGTCTCGACCCTGCTGCTGGGCGGCTTCATCTGGTGGATATCGGGCAGCTGGGTGATCGCGGTCGCCGCGATCTGGGGCCTGTTCGTGCACGAATACGGCCACGTGCTGGCGATGAACGCGCTCGGAATGGGCCCCGCCCGGATCTACATCATCCCCTTTCTCGGCGGCCTGGCGAAGAGCCAGCGCCTGCCCGCCAGCGAATGGCATGGCGTGCTGGTGTCGCTGGCGGGACCGGCGTTCGGCTTGCTGGCGGCGATTCCGTTCTTCGCTGGCTTCATCGCCACCGGCCAAGGCATGTGGCTGCTCGGCGCGGCGGTGATCGCCCTGATCAATCTGGTCAATCTGGCTCCGGCGCCGCCGCTGGACGGCTCCAAGGCCTTGGGGCCGGTGCTGGCGCGCATCCACCCGAACGTCGAGCGCGGGGCCATGGTGCTGGTGGGGGCGCTGGTGGTGTTCTGGGGGCTGACGACCGGGCGGTTCATTCTGGCCGCCTTCCTCGCCATCGCGCTGATCGGCCACCTGCGCCGCGGCGCTTGGCGGCCCGAGGGGCGGCCGCTCACAGGCCGCCAATCGGCCCAGAGCGTCGGCCTATTCCTCGCCGCGGCCGTCGCCTGCGTCGGCGTGGGCCTCGCGGCGCTGATGCCGCTTGCGGGCGGCACACTGCCCGGCGCCGTGACCTTGGCCGGCGGCTTTCTAGGCGTCGGTCGTTGAGCCGCATCCGTCATGACGGACCGCTGATCGTCGGCGGCGGACTCGCAGGTCTGTCGGCCGCGCTGGAAGCGGCGCCCCGCAAGGTGCTGCTGGTCACGCCCGCGCCCCTGCTGGAGGCCTGCTCCTCCGCCTGGGCCCAGGGCGGTGTGGCGGCGGCCCTGTCGGATCGCGACGCGCCCGCGTCCCATGCCGCAGACACAGTCGGCGCCGGCGCCGGGCTGGTCGAGGCGGAGGCGGCGCGCGCCCTGACGGAGGACGGCCGCAACACGGTGGAATGGCTGGCGGCGCTCGGCGCGCCCTTTGACCGTCAGGCAGACGGCGGCTTCGCGCTCAGCCTTGAGGCCGCCCACTCGCACGCCCGCGTCGCGCGGGTCGGAGGCGACGGCGCCGGTCGGGCCATCCTGTCGGCCTTGGTCGCCGCCGTCCGAGCGGCGCCGCACATTGAGGTTTGGGAAGACGCGCGGCTGCGTGGCCTGCTGCAGGGCGACGACGGGGCTGTTCGCGGTGCGGTGATCGAGCGCCGTGGTTCAGGCGCACGCCGGACCGTCGAGGTGGCGGCGCCGGCCGTGGTCCTTGCGACTGGCGGCGCCGGGGGCCTGTTCGCCTACACCACCACGCCCGCGGCTCTGCTGGGCGAGGGGCTTGCGCTGGCCTGGCGCGCGGGCGCTGAAATCCTCGATCCGGAGTTCGTGCAGTTTCATCCCACGGCCATCGATGTCGGGCTGGACCCCATGCCGCTGGCGACCGAGGCCCTGCGCGGCGAGGGCGCGCGGCTGGTCGACGGCGAAGGGCGGTTCCTGCTGGGCGAAGCGGAAGACGCCGATCTGCAGCCGCGGGACGTGGTGGCGCGCGCGGTGCATGCCGCGAGAGCCGCCGGCGTCGGGGCGTTTCTCGACGCCCGCGCGATCGGCGCCGGTTTCCCTGAAGAGTTCTCCGCGGTGTTCGCGGCCTGCATGCGCGCCGGGCTCGACCCGCGCCTCGATCCGATCCCGGTCGCGGCGGCGGCCCACTACCACATGGGCGGGGTCGTCGCGGGGCCGGACGGCCGCACCAGCCTTCCGGGCCTGTTCGCCGTCGGCGAGTGCGCGGCGACGGGGGTGCACGGCGCCAACCGGCTGGCGTCGAACTCTTTGCTGGAGGCAGCCGCCTTTGGCCGCCGCACCGGGCGCGCCGCAGCCGCGCTTGAAGCTGTGGCCGGCCCAGCTCGGGCGACGCCCGCCGCGCCGGATCTGTCTGACGACCAACTGAAGCGGCTCAGGACGTTCATGAGCGCCGATGTCGGCGTTGTGCGGGACCGCGCGGGGCTGATGCGCGCATTGGCGGTCATCGACGAACTGGCGCGGACGGCCGGACCCGCTCTGCCCCTGATCGCCGCCCGTTTGATCGCCGAGGCCGCGCTGGCGCGCCGGGAGAGCCGGGGAGGGCACTTCCGCAGCGATTATCCGTCGACCGAAGCCGAGGCGCAGCACACCCGCTTGCGGCTTTCGCAAGACGTTCCCGCTCCCGCCTTCGCAGGATGACGCCGTGATCCGACAACTGCCCGACCTGCTGATCGAGCCGTTGGTGCTGATGGCGCTGACCGAGGACCTTGGCCGCGCGGGGGACGTGACCGGCCAGGCCTGCATTCCCGAAGGCGCCAGGATGCGCGCCGCCTTCGTGGCGCGGAAACCGGGCGTGGCGGCGGGTCTCGCCTGCGTTCGCCTCAGCCTGCTGGCGCTGGACCCTGAGGCTGAAGTCACCGTGAACCTTCACGACGGCGACGTCTTCGAAGCCGGC
>NZ_DASWNO010000287.1:0-2824 GCF_036399195.1 Brevundimonas sp. | reverse complement strand
GTGGTGCTGCCGCTGTTCATCCCGCCCGTCGTGTTCGGCGCCGGCGCCCTAGAGCGCGCCGCCAACGGCCTGTCGCCCCTCCCGGCGCTGGCCTTCCTCGCGGCCTACGTCCTGTTCGCCAGCGTGGTTACCCCGTTCGCCGGCGCCGCTGCGATCCGGAACGCGCAGGGCTAAGCGACCTGTTCCCCGCGAAGCTGGAACCTGTTCTCTCGGCCACTTGGGCAGGCTCGTCACGAAGAACACAAAGCTTACACGAAGAACACGAAGTGAGTCGCGGCGCGGCTCCGGCGCCTTTGTGCCCTTCGTGACTTCTTCGTGACGAACCAGCGCTGTCAATCGTTGCGCTTCGCGCGGCCGCGCCGCTCAGGCCTTCTTCACGAACTCCGTCCGTAGCACGAGCCCGCGGACCTTCTCGACATTGGCCTCGATCTCGTCCGTATCGCCCGTCAGCCGGATGTTCTTCACCAGGGCGCCGCGCTTCAGCGTCACGCCGCCCGAGCCCTTGACCTTGAGGTCCTTGATCAGGGTCACGCTGTCGCCGTCGGCCAGCGCATTGCCGTTGCTGTCGCGGGTGGTGTCTTCGCCCATGGTGTCGTCGTCCTCGCCGGCGCGACGCTCTAGCACAGGCGCGGCGGCCAAGTAGCGCGAGCGGCGATCAGGCCCTAAAGAAGCGCGCGATGTTCCTCGCCAACCCCGACCGTTTCCTGCGCTTCACCCGCCCGCTCACGCCGGTGCTGTGGGCGCTGGCGGCCGTCCTGCTGGCGGTCGGCGCCTGGCTGAGCTTCGCCGCGCCCGAGGATTACCAGCAGGGCGACACGGTGCGGATCATGTTCGTCCACGTGCCCGCCGCCTCGGTCGGGCTGATGATCTACGGCGCGCTCGGCGTCTCCAGCTTCTTCGCCCTGGTGTTCCGCCATCCTCTCGCCGACGCCGCCGCCCGCGCCGCCGCCCTGCCCGGGGCGGCCTATACGGCGCTGGCCCTGATCACCGGCAGCCTGTGGGGCAAGCCCATGTGGGGGGCGTGGTGGGTATGGGGCGACGCCCGGCTGATGTCGGTGCTGGTGCTGTTCCTGTTCTACCTCGGCTACATGGCCTTGCGCGCCTCCATCGACGACGAGGCCAAGGCGGCCCGCGCCGCCGCCGTGCTGGGGCTGGTCGGGCTGATCAACCTGCCGATCGTCAAATTCAGCGTCGACTGGTGGAACACCCTGCACCAGCCGGCCTCGCTGATCCGCGCGGGCGGCCCGTCGGTGACCGGCGACCTTCTGGCCCCGTTGCTGACGATGATGGCGGCCTACGGGATGCTGTTCCTCGCCGTCTGGGTGACGTCCATCCGGGCCGAGATCGTGCGCCGGCGCGTCCTGTCCATCCGCGCCCGCCGCGCTCTGGAGGCCTGACGATGATCGACCTCGACATGGGCGCATACGCCGCCTTCGTTTGGCCCGCCTGGGGGATCAGCGCTCTGGTGCTCGCCGGCCTCGCCTTCCGCGCCCTGGCCTCGGCGCGGCGCTGGAACCGCGAACTCAGGCGGCTCGAAGCCAAGGACGCGCCGCGATGAGCCGCTGGCTGTCGATCGTCCCGCTGGTGGTGCTCGCCGCGCTGGCCGCCCTGTTCGTTGGCTGGTCGCTGAAGCGCGACCCGGCGGTCAAGCCGGAGGCTTTGGTGGGGCAGTCGATCCCCGAGACGGTCCTGCCGATCCTCAACGGCGCCCAGCCCGGCCCCGGCCATGTCGACCTGAAGACCGCCGGCGTCGGCAAGCCGATGCTGGTCAACGTCTTCGCCAGCTGGTGCCTGCCCTGCCGGGTGGAGCATCCGAAGCTGATGGCGCTGAAGCAGCGCGGCGTCGCGGTCGTCGGCGTGGCCTGGAAGGACGACCCGGTGAAGACCCGCGCCTTCCTCGACGAGCTGGGCGATCCCTATTCGATGGTGCTGGTCGACCGCGAGGGCCGGGCCGGGCTGGATCTCGGCATCACCGGCGCGCCCGAGACCTTCGCCGTCGACGCCATGGGGCGGGTGGTCGCCAAATTCTCGGGGCCGCTGGTGGACGACGCCGAGGTCGACCGGCTGGTCGAGGCCATCCAGGCGCCGCCGCGTCCGCTGCCGACGGCCACCGCTCGTTAACCCATTTCCGACGGTTTTGATTAACCCTGTCGGCATGAGCGCGATTCGTCCTCTTCTGCCCTCCGTCCTGTTCCCGCCGCACCCAGCAGGCGCCGCCCCCGTGCGCGCCTCCCGCTCGGACTTCTTCAAGGCGGCGCTCGAGGCGGTGCAGGGCCCCGCGGCCGAGCCGACGCTTCAGGCCGCCGCCCCGCAGCCGACGGCCAAGGCCTTCGAGGAGCGTCCGACGCGACCCGGCGCGCTGCTCGACATCCGAGTCTGACCGCCTTCACGCGAAAATGAGGGGCGCGCGACCGTCCGCCGTGATTAACCTCCGCGCCATGCGCAGACGGGGCTGGATCATTCCTGCGGCGGCCATGGCGACCGTGCTGCTCGGAGCCGGGGCCGACGCCCAGCCGACAGCCGTACGCGCCGCCCGCGCCGCCCCACCGCCGCCCGAACCCGTAGTCGTCGAACTGTTCACCGCCCAGGGCTGCGCCGGCTGTCCCGAAGCCAACGCGCGGTTCGAGGCCGTCGTCGACGAACCCGGGGTGATCGCCCTGACCTGGGCGGTCGATTACTGGGATTATCTCGGCTGGTCCGACACCTTCGCCCGGCCCGAGTTCACCCAGCGCCAGCGTGACTACCGGCGCGTTCTGCGGCTGCGAAACGTCTCGACGCCACAGGTGGTGATCGACGGCCGCCGCCAGGTGCCCGGCGCCGCCAC
>NZ_DASWNO010000286.1:0-3971 GCF_036399195.1 Brevundimonas sp. | reverse complement strand
TCGCCCGGCTGGAAGCGGGCCCAGTCGTTCACCGCCGGACGGGCGCCGGACGCGAAATCGGCGCGCCATACGCTGATCGAGGGGGACGGGCGGCTGTTGGCCACGGCCGATCCGAAGGCCGGCGGCGCTTGGGCCAAGGGCGAACGCGTGTTCCACCAGAAGTTCGGGTACGGCCATGTGGTCGGCATCGAGGGCAACAAGCTGACGGTGGCGTTCGACAAGGCGGGCGAGAAGAAGGTGATCGATACGTTCGTGGAGAAGGCTTGAGGGAAGCTCGGGTGCGCTGACCATTCCGGCACGGCTTGCCACCAGTCGCATTCAGAGGGGCGGGAGGGCCGACACGCACCAAGCACTATTTCAGATTGCATCCGCTAGCCTCCTCAACGACCTTGTGCGACACTGGCGGCCATGGCGACCTTCACCCTCGATCTGGACGACGAAACACGCCAAAAGCTCGCTGCCGCCGCCAAGCGGATTGGCCTGACCCCGGAGCGTCTCGCCGAGGTGACGCTGGCGTCGCTGTTGCTCAATGGCGATGACCTTCGGAGGTCGGAGAGAAAGGCGGTAGGCCTCAGTGAGCCGACGCGGGCCTGGACAGGCGAGACGCAAGAAACCGGCGTCAAGGACGACCAACTCGCGTCATCCGTAGATTACGCCGGCCCATTCGTCGATCTCGACGAAGCGCTCGATGTCTTCAGCACCGAGTTAAACCGTCGGCGGCGGAGTTCGACCGGTTGAAGGTCGTACTGAGCCGACGGGCGAACCTGGACCTGATGGCCCAGATCGATTGGCTGGCTGCACTATCGTCTGCCGGATCACTGAAAGCAGAAGCCGCCATACGCGATCATCTGAAGATGCTGGCGGTGTTCCCGTCGGTTGGCAGGGCGATCAATCGTGAGGAACGCAAGCTCGTGGTTCCCTTCGGCCGCGACGGCTTTGTCGCTATCTACAGGATCGACCCGGATCAGGTGGTCGTTGGGCGCATTCTTCACAGCCGACAGGATCGCGGCTGAGCCCCGCCCCAACCCTTCGTTAAGCCGCATCAACCACCCTGCTCCGGTGCGCGAATCCAGTCCGACCGACGTCCTGACCGATCCCGCCCCCCACCTGTGGGAGCGGGCGATCTGCGGCGTCATCGTCGCAATGATGACCGGAGCCCTGATCGGGCCTGTTTTCGCACCGCTGCAGGAAGAGACGCCGGTGCTGCGGCTGGTGTGGCTGCCGGCCTATGCGGCCATTGCGGGGCTGCTGCTGTACCGGGTCGACCGTCTGTGGCGGGCATGGCCGGCGATGCTGGTGATCGCGGCGCTGGTCGGCCTGGCCTTCGCCTCGCGCTACTGGTCGATCGACTTCGCCACCACCATGCGGCGGGTGATCGCCCTGGCCATCAGTTGCGGTTTCGCCCTCTATCTCGGCGCGGTGTTCCGAGGGCCCCACCTGCCCCGGCTGCTGATGCACACGGCGCTGTTCATGGCGATCGGCAGTCTGGTGATGGTGTTCGCCTTCCCCGCCATCGGCGTGCATCAGTACGACAACGCCGGCCTGTGGCGCGGCCTGTGGTACGAGAAGAACCAGATGGGGGCGGTGATGGTGATCGGGGCGACGGCGTCCGCCGCCTGCCTCGCCTCGCCTGATCCGCGCAAGCTCATGCCGGCGATCGCCCTGCTGCTGTCGTCGTTGCTGGTGCTGGCCACGCAGTCGAAGACCTCGCTGCTGTGCCTGCTGGTCGGGCTGGCCGTCGTCGGCGGTTTCTGGACCATGCGGCGCGGCGGGGCGGCCTTCACGGTGGCGGCTGTCTGGGCGGCGGTGGTGCTGGCGGGCGCGGGCGTGTGGCTGTGGGAGTCGCATTCGGTCGCGGTGCTCGAGGCGCTGGGCAAGGATCCGTCCCTCACGGGCCGCACCGATATCTGGGACAGCCTGATGCGCAAGGTCGCCGACCGGCCGTGGACCGGTTACGGCTACGGCGCCTTCTGGGGCCGTATCGGCGAGTCCGTCCCGGCCGACTGGGTGCGCAAGGAGACCGGCTGGATCGTGCCGTCGGCGCACAACGGCTGGATCGACCTGCTGGTGCAGCTGGGCTGGCCGGGCGCGTTTCTGGTGGGCGCCTTGATGCTGGCGACCCTCGTCGTGACCGTGCTGCGCAGCGCCGGCTCCGGCATGCGGGAGGGTTGGTGGTCGCTGGGCTTCTTCGCGGCCTTCTTCATCCTCAGCCTGTCGGAATCGATCCTGATGGCCCATCAGGGGCTGCCGTGGGTGCTGTTCATCGCGGTGCTGACCCGAGCGATGCTGCCGTCCCCGGTCGCAAGCGCCGCGCCGCTTGTGGAGAAGAGCCGCGGGGCCTACCAGACCGGTCCCCGAATCGCAGCACAGTACCGCTATGGGTCCCAACGCCGCGCCATCCCTGTTCGATGACCTCCCCGAGCCGCAAGGCCCGGCGACCCCGCTCGCCGCGCCCGATCCGGCCCTGACGCCGCAGGCCGCCGCCCCGAAGCCCGAGCCGGTCACCCCTGCAAGACTCGCGGAGCACGCAGCGCACGCCCCCCTGGCGGCGGCCACCGGCTATTCGGCCTCATCGATCGAGGTGCTGGAAGGGCTGGAGCCGGTCCGGAAGCGTCCGGGCATGTATATCGGCGGCACCGACGAGCGCGCCCTGCACCACCTGTTCGCCGAGGTGCTGGACAACGCCATGGACGAGGCCGTGGCCCGCCATGCGAAGCTGATCACCGTCGATCTCGACGCCGATGGCTGGCTGTCGGTCAAGGACGACGGCCGCGGCATCCCGGTGGACCCCCACCCCAAACACCCGGGCAAATCGGCGCTGGAAGTCGTGATGACGGTGTTGCACTCGGGCGGCAAGTTCTCTGGAAAAGCCTATGAAACGTCAGGGGGTTTGCACGGCGTCGGCGTCAGCGTCGTCAACGCCTTGAGCGAACGTCTCGACGTCACCGTCTGGCGCGACGGCTTCGAGTGGAAGCAGTCGTTCTCGCGCGGCCTGCCGCTGGGCTCGATCGTCCAGGTGCAGCCTTCGAAGAAGAAGGGCACCCTGATCCGGTTCAGGGCGGACGAGGAAATCTTCGGGGTCGGCGCGGCGTTCAAGCCCGCCCGCCTGTTCCGCATGGCCCGGTCCAAGGCTTATCTGTTCCGCGGCGTCGAGATCCGCTGGACCTGTGCGGCCGAGCGGATCACCGATCACACCCCGACCGAGGCCGTTTTCCACTTCCCCAACGGCTTGGCCGACGCCCTGACCGAGCGGATCGGCGAGCTGGAGACGGTGACGCCCGCCTTCGCGGGCCGGGTCGAGCGCAAGGGCGAGGCCGGCGCGGTCGAATGGGCGGTGACATGGTCGCCGATCGGCTTCGGCGAGGCCGACGGCTTCGTCAGCTCCTACTGCAATACGGTGTCCACCCCGGACGGCGGCACGCACGAGGCGGGCTTCCGCGCGGCGCTGGTCAAGGGGCTGAAAGCCTATGGCGAGCTGACCAACGAGAAGCGCGCCGGCCTGATCACGGCCGAGGACGTGATCGCCAACGCCGGGGCCATGATCTCGGTCTTCATTCGCAATCCCGAGTTCCAGGGTCAGACCAAAGACCGACTGTCCTCGCCCGACGCCCAGAGGCTGGTCGAGCAGCTGATGCGTGATCCGCTGGACCACTGGCTGACTGAAAGTCCTAAGCAGGCCAACAGCTTGCTGGGGTTTGTTATCGAGCGCGCCGAGGATCGCCTGAAGCGGCGCAAGGACAAGGAGGTCCAGCGGGCGCAGGCGACGCGCAAGCTGCGACTGCCCGGCAAGCTGTCTGACTGCTCGCGCCAGACCGCCGAGGGGACCGAGCTGTTCATCGTCGAGGGCGACTCGGCCGGCGGCTCGGCCAAGCAGGCGCGCGACCGCACGACCCAGGCCATCCTGCCCCTGCGCGGCAAGATCCTGAACGTGGCCTCGGCCACCGCCGACAAGCTGCGCGCCAACATCGAAC
>NZ_DASWNO010000285.1:0-5613 GCF_036399195.1 Brevundimonas sp. | reverse complement strand
ACATTGTGCTGCACGAGGACACCCACGAGGACGCCGAGATCCGTTGCGAACTGGCGAGCCGGCTGTCGTTCGCGTCCGGCGCACGCGGCATGGCGGGCGGCCAGATGATCGACCTCCTGGGCGTCCGCGACGACCTCGGCGGCGTGGCGCGGATGCAGCGGCTGAAGACCGGCGCCCTGTTCACCTACGCCTTCGAGATTCCCCTGATCATCGCCCGGGCCCGCGAGGCCCAGCGTCAGGCCCTGATCAGCTTCGCCCACGACATCGGACTGGCCTACCAGATCGTCGACGACCTGCTGGACGTCGAGGGCGACGAAGACCTGCTGGGCAAGGCCGCCAACAAGGACGCGGCCCAGGGCAAGACCAATTTCGTCACCCTGCTGGGAGTCGATGCAGCGCGACACAGGGTCGCGCATCTGGCCGATCAGGCCCGCGCGCACCTGGACGTGTTCGGGCCGGACGCGGAAATCCTCAAGGCCAGCGTGGACTACGTCCTTCAGCGCAGGTCCTGACCGAGTGGCGCTAAACACCTCGGTCGCCGCTCGCATCCTTCGGGTCAATCACGGGGGCGAACACGGAGCGATCCACATCTACAGCGCCCAAATAGCCGCCGCACGGCTGCGCGCGCCCGATCTTTTGCCCTTCCTGCTGGAGGCACGCGAGCATGAACGGAGCCACCGCAGCCGCTTCCGAGCACTGATGCCTAGCCGCGAGGCCAAGCCCTGCCGGTTGATGTGGATTTGGGCCGTTGGCGGCGCCTTGCTGGGCCTGATCACCGGCCTTCTTGGGCGTGAGGCGATCCTCGCCTGCACGGAGGCCGTCGAAGAGACCGTGCATCGACACCTCGACGACCAGATTCGCTGGGCGACAAACCGGGACGAAGGCCTGCGTAAGATCATCGAGGAAGTCCGCGTCGAGGAGCTGGCGCACATCCAGCATGCAACGGACCACCGGACTGGGGCGGGCTTTGTCTGGCTGGAGCGGCTAATTTCCTCTGCCACAGAGGCGCTCATCTGGCTTTCCACCCGCGGCGACTCCGCGCGTCTTGCCCATCAACTGGGACGAGCAACGTCCGCCTGAAGCTTGCCTAAAGGCCATGGCGACGACATGGACACTCGCGCGCCATGTTATCTAGGATTAGATGTCAGCTATGCCCAACACCCCGCTGCTCGACACGGTCCAGATTCCCGCCGACACGCGCGGCTTCGACATCCCCCAGCTGCGCCAGTTGGCGGACGAGGTCCGGGCCGAGACCATCGACGCGGTGTCGGTCACCGGCGGACATCTGGGCGCGGGCCTCGGGGTGGTCGAGCTGACGGTGGCGCTGCACCATGTTCTCGACACGCCGAAGGACGTGCTGATCTGGGACGTCGGCCACCAGTGCTATCCGCACAAGATACTGACCGGCCGCCGCGACCGCATCCGCACCCTGCGCCAGCCGGGCGGCCTGTCCGGGTTCACCAAGCGCAGCGAGAGCGAATACGACCCGTTCGGCGCCGCCCATGCCTCGACCTCGATCAGCGCGGCGCTGGGCTTCGCCGCCGCGCGCGACCAGCAAGGCGGCAAGAACCGCGTCGTCGCGGTGATCGGCGACGGCTCGATGTCGGCGGGCATGGCCTATGAGGCGATGAACAACGCGGCCGAGACGACGCACGGCCAATTGATGGTCATCCTCAACGACAACGACATGTCGATCGCGCCGCCTGTCGGCGGGATGAGCGCCTATCTGGCCAAACAGGTTTCGGGCGACGCCTATCGCAACTTCCGCCGCTTCGGGAAGTCGGTGGCGGAGCACCTGCCGCGCCCGTTCCGCAACGCAGCGCGCAAGGCCGAGGAATACGCCCGCGGCATGATCGTAGGCGGGACCTTCTTCGAGGAACTGGGCTTCTACTACATCGGTCCGGTCGACGGGCACGACATGGATAACCTCGTCCCCATCCTGAAGAACGCCGCGGCCATCACCGACCGTCCCGTGATCGTCCACGTCGTCACCCAGAAGGGCAAGGGCTACGCCCACGCGGAGTCCAGCGCCGACAAGCTGCACGCGGTGGTCAAATTCGACGTCGTTTCCGGCAAGCAGAGCAAGTCGGTCTCGAACGCGCCCAGCTACACCAAGGTGTTCGGGACCGAGCTGATCAAGCGGGCCCAGCTGGACCCCTCCCTCGTCGCCATCACCGCGGCCATGCCGTCGGGCACGGGACTGGACCTGTTCGGTCAGGCCTTCCCAACGCGGACCTATGACGTCGGCATCGCCGAGCAGCACGCCGTCACCTTCGCGGCCGGCCTCGCGGCCGAGGGGATGAAGCCGGTCTGCGCCATCTATTCGACCTTCCTGCAGCGGGGCTACGATCAGGTCGTGCACGACGTCGCCATCCAGAAGCTGCCGGTCCGGTTCGCCATGGACCGGGCGGGGCTGGTCGGGGCGGACGGCGCCACCCACGCGGGGTCGTTCGACATCGGCTTCATGGGGGCTTTGCCGGGCATGGTGCTGATGGCGGCGGCGGACGAGGCCGATCTGGCCGCCATGATCGCCACCTCGCTGGAGATCGACGACCGCCCGTCGGCCTTCCGCTATCCGCGGGGCGACGGCGTCGGGGTGGAAATCCCGGAGCTGGCCGACCCGCTGGAGATCGGCAAGGGCCGGATCGTGCGCGAGGGGACCTCGGTCGCCATCCTGTCGCTAGGCACGCGGCTGCAGGAATCGCTGAAGGCCGCCGATCTGCTGGCCGCGCGCGGCGTGTCGGCGACCGTCGCGGACGCCCGCTTCGCCAAGCCGCTGGACGAGGACATGATCCTGCGGCTGGCGCGCGACCACGAGTGCCTGATTACGGTCGAGGAGGGGGCCATGGGGGGGTTCGGCGCCTTCGTGCTGCAGATGCTGGCGCAGAAGGGGGCCCTCGATTCGGGACTGAAGATCCGGACCCTGCACCTGCCCGACGTCTTTCAGGATCAGGACAATCCGGTCGCCATGTATGCGACCGCGGGCCTGAACGCCGAGCACATCGCCGCCGCCGCCCTCCAGGCCCTCGGCATCGAAGCGACGCGCGCCGCCCGGGCCTGATGGGCCGCTGAGGCAACTCCCACAGTCGCGGACCGTTAGGTCCCGGGGCTTAGAGGGTTGTCGTCATGAAGTTCATTGCTTTCTCCACCGCCGCCGCGCTGTCTCTGGCGGCCGTGCTGCCTGCCGCCGCCCAGGACGCCGCGCCACAGGCCGAAGGTCCCATGGAGGTCATGCGCGAGGCGGACTCGAGCCTGACTTGCCCCCAGATTTCCGACGAGGCGGCTCAGCTCAGCCAGAAGATGGGCGGTGCGCCCGGCAACGGCTTCCTGAGCGCCATCAGCGGCGTCGCCCAGGCCGGCGCGGCACTCGTCATCCCGGGCGCGGGCCTCGTCATGGCCGCGGGAGACGCCCTCACCCGGCCCGACCGTGAGCGCAAGGAGGCGGAGTCCGCCGCCGTCCGGCACCGGTGGTATTATCTGAACGGCCTGTACGCCGGGCAAGACTGCATGGCTTCGTCCGCCGCCGCCACGCCGGTCACGCCGGCCGACGCCGCGCCGCCCGCGCGACCCCAGTAGGCGGCCGCGGGCGAATCGTCTCGCCGCCTCAGGCTCAGCGGCAAAAATTGCAAGTCGGATCAGCTGTTTAGCCGATTGTCGCACCGCCTTGACCAAAGGGGGGCGCGCCTATAGGTTCCGCGCCGAATTCAGACCCCCATCGAGGCCCGCCGTTCCGGCGCCAGCCACGAGGCGCTGAGGCCACCATGTCCCTACCTCCGGAATCGCGCGAAGAGGCGATCGAACGCCTCAACACCAGCGCATCCGATCTGGAGGCGCGCACCGCTCGACACGTCTCCGCCGAGGCGGCGGGTCAGGCGGCGGCGGGGCAGGCCTGGAAAATCCTCGCCGACCTGTTCGGCGGGGTTTTCGTCGGTCTGGCGATCGGCTTCGGGATCGACCGGTTCGCCGGGACGACGCCCTGGGGCATCATCGGCGGCGTCCTTCTGGGCTTCGCCGTCTCGGTGTGGATGGCGTGGCGCACGGCGCAGCGCCTGATGGCCGAAGCGAAACAGCATGGGGAGCCGAAGTCGGTTCCCTTCGACGACGACGAAGACCAGGGAGTCTGATCGCCCGATGGCCGATCCGCTACACCAGTTTCAGGTTACCCCCCTGCCGGGTCTCGACTTCGGCGAGGTGACCCTGCCGCTCGTCGGCACGGTCCATCTGGCCTTCACCAACTCCCACCTGGCCATGACCATCGCCTTCCTGCTGGTGGTCGGGTTCCTGCAGGTCGTCACCTCCGGCGCCAAGGTGGTTCCGGGGCGGGGTCAGGCCGTCGGCGAGACCCTGTTCGGCATGATCGACGGCATCGCCGACTCGATCATCGGCCACGACGGCAAGAAGTATTTCCCGTTCGTCTTCACGGTCTTCATGTTCATCCTGGCGATGAACCTGCTGGGCATGTTCCTGAGCTTCACCGCCACATCGCAGCTGGCCGTGACCGCCACCTTCGGCGTGATCACCTTCCTGCTGGTGGTGATCATCGGCATCAAGAAGAACGGCCTCAAGTTCCTGGGTCTGTTCTGGCCGACCGGGGCGCCGCTGGTCATGCGCCCGATCGTCGGCCTGATCGAGTTCTTCTCCTTCCTGCTGCGCCCGCTGACCCTGACGCTTCGTCTGTTCGGCAACATGATGGGCGGCCACGTCGCCCTGAAGGTGTTCGCCGGCTTCGTCGTCACGCTCGGCGCGATGGCGGCGGGCGGCGGCCTGGGTCTGCTGGGCCTGCCCGGCGCGGCCCTGTCGCTGAGCCTCGTGACCGCTCTGACGGCCCTCGAGTTTCTGGTGGCCTTCCTCCAGGCCTTCGTCTTCGCCGTGCTGACCTGCGTCTACCTGAACGACGTGGTCAATCTGAGCGACCACCACTAACCCCTACCGTTTTTCTCCAACCCACCCTCTGACAGGACTGAACACCATGGTTGACCCGCAAACCGCCGCCAACGCCGCCGCCAACGCCGCCGCCATCGTCTCGGCCGGCAACGCCATCGGCGCCGGCCTGGCCATGACCGGCATGATCGGCGCCGGCATCGGCGTCGGCAACATCTTCGGCAACTTCCTTTCGGGCGCCCTGCGCAACCCGTCGGCGGCCGGCTCGCAAATCGGCAACCTGTTCGTGGGCGCGGCTCTGGCCGAAGCCTTGGGCATCCTGTCGTTCGTCATCGGCATCCTGCTGTGGACGTCGGCGAGCTGATTTCGTCCATCTGATCGAGGGGCGGCCGGGTTCCGGCCCAGCCGCCGCCTCGCTGACTGACGTATCGACCGCTCAAGCATCAGGCGACAGATGACCGTATCCGTTCCACCCGCAGTGACTCACGACGCGCCCCATTCGGTGGCCGTCGCGGACACGCACGCCTCGACCGAATCCGCGCACGGCGAAGGCGGGGGCGGCCTGCCGCAGTTCGAGTTCCAGCACTGGTTCGGCCAGATCGTCTACCTCGTCCTGCTGTTCGCCATCCTCTACTGGCTGATGGCCAAGGTCTTCGTGCCGCGTCTGCGGGGCGTGATCGACCAACGCGCGGCGACCATCGCCGACGCCGTCTCGGCGGCCCGCCAGGTTCA
>NZ_DASWNO010000284.1:0-22559 GCF_036399195.1 Brevundimonas sp. | reverse complement strand
CCGCGTCGGCAGCACGCAGTCGAACATGTCGACGCCCCGCCAGACCGCCTCGACCAGGTCGACCGGCTTGCCTACGCCCATGAGATAGCGGGGCTGGCTGACCGGCAGCATGTCGGGCGCATAGTCCAGCACCTCGCACATCGCCGCGTGGCCCTCTCCGACCGCGAGGCCGCCGATGGCGTAGCCGTCGAAGCCGATCTCCTGCAGACGATCCGAGGATTCCCGACGAAGCGCCTCAGACGTCGACCCCTGCTGGATGCCGAACAGGGCTTGGGCCTCGCGCATTCCGAAGGCGGCCTTCGACCGGGCGCCCCAGCGCGCCGACAGCTCCATGGCGGCGCGGGCCGCGGGCTCCTCGGCCGGCCAGGCGACGCACTGGTCCAGCTGCATGGAAATGTCGGCCCCGATGCGGTCGGCCTGGATCTCGATCGACCGCTCGGGGCTGAGGACGTGCTTCGAACCGTCGATGTGGCTGGCGAAGGTGACGGCGTCCTCCTTCACCTTGGATATTCCCGCGAGCGACATGACCTGGAAGCCGCCGGAATCGGTCAGGATCGGCTTGTCCCAGCCCATGAACCGATGCAGCCCGCCCAGCCGCTCCATTCGCTCCGGCCCCGGCCGCAGCATCAGGTGATAGGTGTTGCCCAGGATGATGTCCGCGCCGGTCTGGCGGACCTGCTCGACGGTCATGGCCTTGACCGTCGCGGCGGTTCCGACCGGCATGAAGGCGGGCGTACGGATATCCCCGCGCGGCGTCTTCAGCACCCCGGTGCGAGCGCGGCCTTCAGTGGCGGTGATATCGAAGGGGAAGGGCATGGGCCGGAGGCCTTAGCGCCAATCCCCTGTCACGTCACCTCAAGGCTGGGTCAGGGCCGCCGGGCCCTGCCGGAGCAGCCGCCGCCAGAGCAACACGAGGAGCGCGCCGAGAGCGGATATGGCGGCGTTCATGGCGAGACCGAAGGCGAGAAGGAAGAGAAGCGCCCCGATCGCACCGACCGGCGAGGTCGCCTGCGCCCCGTTCAAGTGGAAGAGGCCAGGGGAGGTGAAGGCGAGAATGACGCCCAGTAGGGAGAAGGCGATCTGAAAGCTCGCGGCCACGATGAAGGTCACCAGGAATAGGTCGCCGAATGACGCTGTACGGATGTAGTTCATCTGTCCCTCCCGCTCAGGTAGATCGGAATAGCAGCGAACCGTCGCCATAGGAATAGAAGCGATATCCCTGCGCCACCGCATGGCCGTAGGCCGCCTTCATCGTCTCCAGCCCGGCGAAGGCGCTGACCAGCATGAACAGGGTCGACTTCGGCAGGTGGAAGTTGGTCATCAGCACGTCGGCGGCGCGGAAGCGGTAGCCCGGCGTGATGAAGATGGCGGTGTCGCCGTGGAACGGCCGCACGATCCCGTCTTCTCCCGTGGCGCTTTCAAGCAGCCGCAGGGAGGTGGTGCCGACGCAGACGATGCGGCCGCCGGCCGCGTGCACCGCGTTTAGCGCTGCGGCGGTTTCGGCGGACACTTCGCCCCATTCGCTGTGCATGCGGTGGTCGGCGGTGTTCTCCGCCTTGACCGGCAGGAAGGTCCCCGCCCCGACGTGCAGGGTCACCGCGTGGGTGGACACGCCGCGCGCCCGGACAGCCTCCAACAGCGCCGGCGTGAAATGCAGGCCCGCCGTCGGCGCCGCGACCGAGCCGTCATGCTCGGCGAAGACGGTCTGGTAGTCGGAGCGGTCCCGATCGTCCTCCGGGCGCTTGGCGGCGATGTAGGGGGGCAGGGGCATGACCCCCACATCGCGGATCGCCTCGTCCAGCATCGGGCCCGCCAGGTCGAAGCGCAGCGTGACTAGCCCGTCGTCGCCCTTGGCTTCCACTGTCGCGTGGAGCCGCCCGAGCAGGCAGGCTCCGCCGGCTTCACTGCCGAACCGGATCCGGTCTCCGACCTTGAGCCTCTTGCCCGGCTTCATGAACGCGGACCAGATGTCAGGCGTGTCGCGGTGGTGCAGGGTCGCCTCGACGGGCAGAGCAAGCGTCTGTCCCTCCGGCCCCACGCGCTCGCGCACGCCGGAGAGCCGGGCCGGGATCACGCGGGTGTCGTTGAAGACCAGTGCGTCGCCGGGCTCCAGGTAGTCGGACAGGTCGCTGATGATGCGATCTTCCAGACCGGCGTCCCGCACGATCAGCAGGCGCGCGGAATCCCGCGGCTGCGCCGGGCGCAGCGCAATCCGGTCCTCCGGCAGGTCGAAATCGAAATCGGCGGTCCGCATCAGGCGGGGCAAAGCACATGGCGACGGCGGCGGGTCAAGACCGGTCCACGCGCCACCGCTCCGCTTAAAGCTTGGTTCAAGAGTGGCCAGTAGGTTCGGGAAATGCCTGTTTCGCCGGTTCAACAATTCGCGCCGGCGTGGGACCGGCTCCGGCGGCCCGTATGGCTGTACGACCCCCACGCCAGCCGGGGTATATACGCCAACCCCTGCGCCCTCGCGCTCTGGGGCGCCGAGAGCCTCGAGGAGCTGCTCGGGCGTGATTTCTCGGTGCTCTCGCCGGCCGTGAAGGCTCGGACCGACCGTCTGGTGGCGCTGACGTCGGCCGGCGAAGAGATCAGCGAGAGCTGGACCTTCTATCCCAAGGGCCAGCCCTTCACCGTCCAGGCGACGATTTCCGCCTTCCGGCTGTGGGACGGCTACGACGTTCTCCTGTTCGAAGCGTCGCCCACCGAGGTGGCTCCGGACGAACGGCGAGCGGTCGAAGCGCTGCGGCACACCTCAGCCTTGATCACCTTGTTCGACGCCGAAGGCCGCCGACTGTTCGCCAACCCGGCGGCCTACAGCGCCTATGGTTCGGATGACGCTTTCAGCCAGCGGTTCATTGATGCCTCCGAGAGCGATAGCCTGTTCTCCGCGGCCGCTCGTGGCCAGGGCGTGGACGGCGTCTGCGAGGTGAGGACCAGGGCCGGAGCCCGCTGGCACCATATGGACGCCCGCCCCGTGTTTGACCCCGTGACCGGCGCCCCGGGCGTCCTGCTCAACGAACAGGACGTCACGGCGCGGATCGAGGCCGAGATGGGCCGGAGCGCGGCCGAGCAGAAGGCCGCGATGTTCGACGCGCGCCAGCGGTTCCTGACCGAGATGTCGCACGAACTGCGGACGCCCCTGAACGCGGTGATCGGCTTCTCCGGTCTTCTCGCCGAACGCGGACTGGACGATGTCGCCAGCGATCAGGCCCGCCGCATCCACGAAGCAGGCCAGGGCCTGCTGCAGGTGGTCAACCAGATGATCGCACAGCCCGAGGGGGCAACGACGGGTGAGGATATCGGCTTGGCCGCCGACGATCTAGCCGGCCCGGCCGTTCCGGCCGAGGAGCCCGCTTTGGCCGGACCCGGCGTCCGCGCCCTCTACGTCGATGACAACGAAAGCAATCGGACGCTGGTCCGCGCCATGCTGGCGACGCAGGGCATCGTCTGCGAGACCGCCGACGACGGCGCCCAGGGCGTCGAGGCGGCCGCGGTCGGAGACTGGGACGTCATATTGATGGATATCCAGATGCCGGTGATGGACGGCGTCATGGCCACGCGGCGCATCCGGTCCTTGACCGGACCCGCCGCCGCCACGCCGATCATCGCCCTGACGGCCAACACCCTCGACGAGCAGGTCACGTCCTACTTCGAAGCAGGCATGGACGACTGCATCGCCAAGCCGGTCGACATGATCGAACTGCTGACCAAGACCGCCCATTGGGCCGGCTGCGGCTGGCGTGAGGGGCTGACCGCTGACACGGCGGGCGCTCGGGGCTGACGCCTCGGCCCGTTGACCCGCCCGCGCATCCGTCGCAAAGCCGAACCCATGCTGCAGAACCTTGAAACACTCGCGCGCGACGCAAAGTCGTGGCCGTTCGAACAGGCCCGCAACCTTTTGGCCCATGTGCTGAAGAAGCGGCTGTCCGACGCGGACCGCAACGCGGCCAGGCTGCTGATCGACGCCGGAAAGACGGGCGAGGCGCTGGCGACCTTCGAGGCGCTGCGGCGGCCGGTCATTTTCGAGACCGGATACGGGCCGTCCGGCCTGCCGCACATGGGGACCTTTGGCGAGGTGGCGCGGACCACCATGGTCCGCAACGCCTTCCGGGCGCTGACCGGCGACCACTGGGCGACCCGGCTGATCGCCTTCTCGGACGACATGGACGGTCTGCGAAAGGTGCCCGACGGGATCCCGAATCCGGAAATGCTCGCGGAGGACCTGCACAAGCCGTTGAAGGTGGTGCGCGACCCGTTCGGCACGCACGACAGCTTCGGCGCCCACAACAACGCGCGCCTGCGCGCCTTCCTCGACGGCTTCGGCTTTGAATACGAGTTCCTGTCCTCAACCGAGCAGTACCGGTCCGGACGCTTCGACACGACGCTGCTGACCCTGCTGGAGCGGTTCGACGCGGTGCAGGCGATCATGCTGCCGACGCTTGGCCCTGAACGGCGTGAGACCTATTCGCCCTTCCTGCCCGTCAGCCCTGTCACCGGCCAGGTGCTGCAGGTCCCAACGCTGGAGCGGAACGTCTCGAAGGGCACGATCGTCTTCGACGATCCCGCCGGCGGGCGCACCGAGCTTCCCGTCACCGGCGGCCATGTGAAGCTGCAATGGAAGCCCGACTGGGCCATGCGCTGGACCGCGCTGGACGTTGACTACGAGATGTCGGGCAAGGACCTGATCGAGAGCGTGCGCGAGAGCGGCAAGATCTGTCGCGCGCTGGGAGGCGTCCCGCCCGAAGGCTTCAACTTCGAACTCTTCCTCGACATCGAGGGCAAGAAAATCTCCAAGTCCAAGGGCAACGGCCTGACCATGGACGAATGGCTGCGCTACGGCACGCCGGAGAGCCTGAGCTGGTATATGTTCCAGTCGCCCAAGTCGGCCAAGTCCTTGCACTTCAACGTCATCCCGCGGGCGATCGACGACTATCTGGCGTTCATCGAGGCTTACAGGACACAAGAGCCAGCCAAGCGGATCGACAACGCCGTTTGGTCAATCCACGCCGGCGACCCGCCCGCGCACACGTCGCCGGTGTCGTTCGCCCTGCTGTTGAACCTCGTCGGCGTGGCGAACGCCTCGTCCAAGGCGCAGCTGTGGGCCTATTTCGCCAGATACCTGCCCGACGCCACCCCGGACTCCGAGCCGCTGCTGGACCAGCTGATGGAGCGGGCGCTGAACTACTACGAGGACTTCGTGAAGCCGACGAAGTCCTACCGCCTGCCTGACGCACGCGAGAAGGCGGCGCTGCTCGACCTGGCGGACCGGCTCAAGGCCCTTCCGGGGGACACCACGGACGGCGAGATGATCCAGGGCGAGGTCTACGCCGTTGGCAAGGCGCACGAGTTCGAGCCCCTGCGCGGCTGGTTCGCGGCGCTGTACGAGGTCCTGCTGGGCGCGGCGCAGGGGCCGCGGTTCGGCTCGTTCGCCGCCATCTACGGCCTGACGCAGACAATCGCGCTGATCGAGGACGGCGCGGAGGGGCGTCTGACCCAAGCGTGACAATAACGCCGCTGTGGGTGCGGTAACGTACATGAACCGAATATAACGGCGCGGCTCCGGGAGCCTTCATCCGCGACGGCGCATTCTCCATGACATCGACCAACCTCGATGAATGGAGAGAGCCATGTCGAAGATAATGAACACCACCCTGGCCACCGCCGCCGCTCTTGCGGCCCTGGTGACCGCGGTCCCCACCGTCTCGATGGCCCAGCAAGCCAACGGCGTGACCAACTGTGACGCCCCCGGCGGTCGTCAGCGCACCGGCGCCCTGCTCGGCGCGGTCATCGGCGGTCTCGCCGGCAGCCAGGTGTCCAGCAACGAACGCACCCTCGGCGCCGTCGTGGGCGCCGGCGCCGGCGCGGCCGCGGGCTCGTACATCGGCTGCAACCAGCAGCGCGCCCGGGTCGACACCACGGCCAGCAGCGGCGCTCAGTATCGCGCCACCTCGAACCTGCGCATCCGGTCGGGCCCCGGCACCAGCTACCGCCAGGCCGGCTCGCTGCGCGCCGGCCAGCCCTTCGCCGTCATCGGCTCGCAGGGCGAGTGGGTCCAGATCGCCGGCGGCGGTTGGGTGAACGCCAACTACGTCACCGCCTACTGATCGCTGACCAACGAAGAACAGAAGGGCCGCTCCGACCGGGGCGGCCTTTTTGCTGCCCGCTACTGGCTGACCCAGAGGATCCGCGCCATCCAGTCGATGTCGACGCGGGGCAAGGTTCGGGGCGCGTAGGCCGGATTGATCGAGGCGAGGGTGACCGAGCGGGCCGTCAGGGCGGCGACCTCCTTGGCCAGCGTTTCGCCGTCGCGGGTCCGGACAACAACCCGGTCCCCCTTGCGGACCCGCGTCGCCTCGCGATCGACGACAACGCGGTCGCCTGCCCGGTAAAGCGGGATCATGGAATCGCCGTCTATCCGCAGGCTGAACAGGGCGTCGCGCGGGCGCGGCAGGTCGGTCTGCTCCCACCCGTCACCGGTCGGCAGGCCGGCTTCGTCAAAGAACCCGTCTTCGCCGGCCCGCGCGAGACCCAGCATGGGTATCGCAGCGGGGCGCTCCGGCGCGTCCCGAGCCAGTTCGGCGAAGTCCCCCAACGATACGCCGGTGGCCTGCAGAACTCGGGTGAGACTTTCCGTCGAAGGCCACCGCGGCCGCGGCGGTTCGCCGGGCCCGAACCGTTTTGATGGATTGAAACTGGTCGCATCCAGCCCGGCCCGCCGCGCGAGCGCGGAGGGGCTCAGCCCCTCCCGACGGGCCAGTCCGTCGATCGCCTTCCAGATTTGCGCATGGGAGAGGGGCATGATCGTCCGGTCGGCCGAATCGGCGGCCTCGCCGAAGACTAGCGCGAAACGTAGGAATGTTCACCTATCCGCGATGCTCAGCCCAGAACGCGGCGTTCGTTCCACGCTCCGATTACGCCCACGGCAAGCGCCAGGAGGATGCCGTAACTGGCTGCGTTGAGGACCACATAGAAGGCGGCGAGGGGAGGGCGGATATCTACCAAGGATGCGACATGCGTCATGACGATGAGGGCCTGCAGGGCGCCCGCCCAGACTGGCCATGAGCGGCGGCTCTTCCACGCCACCGCCGCATAGACGACCAGCATGACCACATCGACCGCCATCAGGCCCCATTGCGGCCCCGTCAGGCGACTGTCGTCCTGCAGAAGGAGCGAGGCCAGCAGGCCCAGCGCGCACGCGCCGCCGCCCACCCGCTCAGGTTCGTCGCCCTTGAGGAAGGCGAAGCCCACCACCGCCAGGGTGACCCCGACGCCGATCTGCGAATGGATGGTGTCGAGCATTGGCCGCGCCGCCTATTCCAGCCCCGCCGCCCGCCGCTCCTGCCACGCCCAGAAGGTGCCGACGGCGAGGGCGACGAGTAGTCCATAGTTGGCGAGGTTGTTGACGGCGGAAAACGCGTCTCCATCCGGGCGGAGATCAGCCGCGACAAGAGCGTGACCGGTGACGATCAGGGCCTGGCATGCCGTCGCCCACACCAGCCAAGCCCGCCGGGTGTGCCACATGAGGCCGATCAGGACCGCGAGGAACAATGCGTCCAGGCCCATGAGGCCCCATTGTGAGACGATGATCCCGGTGCTGCCTGGAATGACAATGCCGGCCAGAAAAACCAGAACGAGCGCGGCCGCGCCCGTCCGCTCGGGCTCGTCCCCCTTCAGGAATGCGAACGCCACCACGAGGACCGTGAGCGCGGTGCCGATTTGAGAATACAGCGTGATGAACACAGAATCGCCCCCACGGCGTAAGCGTGGGGGCGACCATGCCTTAAGTCAGCGCGCCGGGGAATGCCCGGTGGCGGACATTACCTCGAATTAAACCGCGCGCAGATGACCGGTGGTCTTGGTGTCTTCTTCGACGCCCTTGTCCCGGAACGGTCCGGCGTAGGTGCCGAAGCCGAGGCGACGGTGATCCTTGGCCAGTTCGTTGTGGCACTCGATCAGCGACTGACGAGCGGCGGCCAGGCCGGCGATCGCCGCCATGGCCTTGGTCTGGGCCTCTGCGCCGGCGACGGCGGAGATGTTCAGGGTGGTCCGCGAACCGATCATCGCCTGGACGAGAGTCGTGGCGTTCGCGATCGCGGCGTCGAGCGCTTGCTCGGTCGCATACAGGTCGCCGGCGACGCTGGCGATAACTTCGGTCTTGGTCATAGATGCCTCCCCACAAAACATGGTGAAGCGGCTCTTAACACGAAGTCGAGCTGAGCGGTAGGGTTTTGTTGACCACGTTCGGAAAGGCTCCGGTTGTGTCCCCGCCGCCGCCGCCGATCGGGGGTGTGTCGCCCGGCTTGTCCACGGGCCCTGACGCCAGCGCATCCAGGCCCAGCTTGCGCGCGACGGCGGCGAGGGCGTTGTGGGTCTGGACCAGATGGGAGCGCGCCGAGGACAGGGCTGTGATCGTGGCGGCGGCTTCGTCGAACACGCGCTGCCCTGTCACGGCCGACAGATAGGCGTCCGCCCGGGCGCTTGGCAGCATGGCCGCGAGCGTGGCGGACTCCGTCAACGCCGCGTCGATGGCCGTCTCGGCGGCGAACAGGCGCGCCGCAAGGGTCTCGCCGATGGATAGTCTGGTCATGTTGATCCTCCCCGTGACTCGGCGTCACCGGTGGATGCAATCATAAAGGGTTAACGGACACAACTAATAGTCTTCATCCGCGAGGAGGAAATGCGCGGTGAGCGCGGCAATGGGGTTGTCGGGATCATCCTGCCACGCCTCCGCGAGGACGTGGGCCACGCGGCGGCCCGCACGGCCGATCCGGGCGTTCGCCTTCACATCGGCGGGCCGGCCGGACCGCAGGTAGGCGACGCTCACATTGATGGGCCGGGGCAGGCGAAGGCGCGGATAGATGACTGCCACCTGGGCGATCGCGGTGAGTTCGAGCAGGGCCGCCGTGGACCCGCCATGGAGCGCCGGCAGGACAGGGTTGCCGATCAGGCGGTCGGCGAACGGCATGGTTACCGTGAGAGCGTCGCCCTGGCGCTCTGCGCGAAGGCGGAGAAAGCGGGCGTAGGGGACGCGGTCGAGGACCTCGCTCATCGGCCGGCTGCCGGTGACGCCGGGCGGTCTCGGCCCTCGGCTGAACCCAGGACATAGGCGCTTTGCACGGCGGCCACCGGATCGTCCGGACTGTCCTCGAAGGCCCAGCCGCGGACGAAGGCGACCGAGCGCGTGAGGCGGAAGCAACGCGCCTCCGCGATCAGATCGCGGCGCGGCCCGGCGGGACGCATATAGTCGACCCTAAGGTCCAGCGTCGCCAGCGGCTCGAACCGGCCCAGCGCCACCCAGACCGCCATGCCCCCGACGTGGTCCAGCAGGGTGGTGACCAGACCCCCCGCCAGCACACCCGTGTCCGGATCTCCGACCAGGTCCTCGCGCCACGGCGCACGAACCCTGACGCGGTCGCCGTCAAGTTCGTCGAAGGCGAAGCCGAGCGCGTGCGTGTGGGCCGCTCCGCTGGCGAGTTGCGGCAACAGCGAGATGATGGGCGATGTCATCTCCCGTTTCTGGTTTGCTCGCCGAATGAGCGCAAGGCCGGCTCGCGCGTTGTGTGCGGGCCATGACCGCCATATCCAGCCGATGATGCGTTTCGAGGATCTGCTCAGGCCGACGCCGGCCGGGCTCTATTGTCCGCCGGGGGACTTCTACGTCGACCCGGTTGAGCCGGTGGATCGCGCCGTCATAACCCATGGCCATGCCGACCACGCTCGGGCCGGTCACGGCGCGGTGCTGGCCACGCACCAGACGTTGGCGATCATGGCGGAGCGCTACGGCGAGGATTTCACGGCTCTCCGGCAGGGCGTGGCCTATGGCGAGACGGCGACCCACAACGGCGTCGAGATCGAACTGGCGCCGGCCGGCCACGTTCTGGGCTCGGCCCAGGCGGCCATTCGCTGGCGCGGCATGACGATGGTCGTCTCAGGCGACTACAAGCGGCGGCGAGACCCCACCTGCCAACCTTTCGAGCCCGTGAAGTGCGATGTCTTCATATCGGAAGCGACGTTCGGCCTGCCGGTCTTCACCCACCCCGACGACCGCGAAGAGATCGCGCGGCTTCTCCACTCGCTGAGGCAGTTCCCCGAGCGGGCCCATCTGGTCGGAGCCTATGCGCTCGGCAAGGCGCAACGAGTCATCCGTCTGCTGCGAGAGGGCGGTTGGGACCGTCCGATCTATGTGCACGGGGCCTTGGAGCGGCTGAACCGCCTCTACGAGCGCGAAGGCGTCGACCTCGGCCCAATCCTGCCCGCGACAGGGCTGAAGCCGAACGCCCTCGGCGGCGAAGTCGTCATCGGGCCGCCGTCCGCAACGCAGGACCGTTGGGCGCGGCGTTTCGCCGATCCCGTGCTGGCCTTCGCTTCCGGCTGGATGCTGATCAAGGCGAGGGCGCGCCAGAGAGGCGTGGAGCTGCCGCTGGTGCTGTCGGATCACGCCGACTGGTGCGAACTCACTGACACTTTCACCGAGCTGAAGCCGGAGGAGGTGTGGATCACCCACGGCCGTGAGGAGGGCCTGCTTCGCTGGTGCGAGCTGAAGGGCCAGAAGGCGAGGGCGCTTCGGCTGGTGGGCTATGACGAAGAGGACGAGGAAGCGGCGCCCGCCGCCCCGAACTAGGCCGCGGAACGGCCCGGGCGTTGCGTCACCGCCTCGGGCGCCTCGGCCGCTTGTTCAAGCGCGAGGTTCATGGCCATCCGCAGCCGCTCAGGCTTGATCGGCTTCTCGACCACCGCGGCCATGCCGATGCCGATGTAGCGCTTGGCGTCCTCGGGATCGGCGTTCGCCGTCAGCGCAACGATGGGAATGTCGGCCGCTGGCCCCCTGAGCGCCCGAATGGCCTGGGTGGCGGCGACCCCGTCCATGCGGGGCATCTTGATGTCCATCAGGACGAGATCGAACCGCCCCTCCTGAACGATGCTGAGCGCTTCCAGACCGTCTTCGGCGGTCTCGGATGTGCAGCCGAACATCTCGCAAAGCGCCTGGGCCACGACCCGGTTGGTGGCGTTGTCGTCGACGATCAGGACGTGCGGAGTCGCCGTGAGGCCGCTCTGTCCCAGGCTCTCGACGTTCGAGGCCGGGGCGGCTTCCGCCACCGACCGCGCCGCGGTCAGGTCGAAGGCGAAGGTCGCTCCTCGTCCCGGATTGTTCTCGGCCCAGATGCGGCCGTTCATGCGGTCGACGATCTGGCGGCAGATGGCCAGCCCCAGCCCGGCGCCGTCCGGACCGGAGCCATGCACGAACGGATCGAAGATGGCGTCGACCCGCTCTGCCGGCACGCCTGGCCCGTCGTCGCGCACACGGGCCTCCAGTCGCACAGAGTCTCCCTCAGCCGCGGCCTTCAGACCCACTTCGACCACGCCGTTGCGCGCGAACTTCAAAGCGTTGCCGATCAGGTTGTTGAACAACTGCTTGATGCGCACACCGTCGAGGTCGGCCGCCAGCTCCGTGTCGCCTTCGTAGCTGACCATCAGGGTCACGTCGTCTTGCGACGCACGAGGCGCCCACATCGCCTCGATGTCGTCCATCAAGGCGCGCAGCGGCGTGGCTTCCGGATGGATCTCCAACTCGCCGGCCTCGGCGCGCGACAGGTCCAGCGCGTCCTGCAGGATCTGCAGCAGGGTCTCGGAAGAATCGATGATCGTGGTCACATGGGCTTGAGCCTGCGGATTGAGCGGTTGCCGGCGCAGCAGCTCGGCGACCGCCAGAACCCCGTTCATGGGCGTTCTGAGCTCGTGGCTCATGATGGCCAGAAACTGGCTCTTGGCCCGGGCGGAAGCCAAGGCCTGGGTGCGGGTGTCGCTGAGGACGCGCGCCTGCTCGGCCAATTCCTCGTTGTGCCGCCGCTGGCGGTCGTTGACGGCCTGCAGCAGTGACACGGCCGTGCCGACGCCGTGATAACCGCCGTCGCGGGTGACGATGAAGCCGCGCATGAGCGCGCCGGGACCGCTCTTCAGCAGGCTGTCGCAGAAGGAGTCGATGCTGACGCCGGCCTCGACGACGGCCGGCTCCGTGTCCATCAGGTGCAGGATTGGGCGGTTCGCATACAGCGAATGGCCGAACGGGCCGGCGATCTTGAGCAGGAAGGCGTGACGTTCGACCAGGCCGACAGGCCGGCCATCCTCGACGACGGGGATCACCAGCGTGTCGGGCTCGCTCTCGAAACGCTGGAAGATGACGCTTCCGGGCGTCTGAGGCGACACCGCCTCGGCGCGCTCGGTCAGGACCTCGATGGTCGGCATTTGCGCCCGGAACTCCACTGCGACAGCCGACATTGGCCCGCCGGTCTTTTCGGAAGGGTTAAGAGAAGTCATCGGCGTTTCCCGCGACTTTTGCGCCGCTCGCCCCTCTGGTGTAGAAGGCCCGCCCCGCCCATTTGGGGGCCCCATCTCCTTGTTTATGCGCGCGGCCGCGGGCCGACCGCAGGTTTGTCATGAGCGAATTCCAGCCGGACCCCGCCCAATCGGCCCTTGTCCTCTTCTCCGGAGGCCAGGACAGCGCGACCTGCCTTGCGTGGGCGCTGGACCGTTGCGCGCGCGTCGAGACGGTCGGATTCGACTACGGCCAGCGCCACGCCGTCGAGATGGAGGCGCGGATCGAGGTGCGGGAAGGCTTGAAGGCGGTGCGGCCGGACTGGGCGGAGCGACTTGGCCCCGATCACGTCGTCGACCTCACCGGCTACGGTCGCATCGCCGACAGCGCGCTGACCGCCGACCGCGCTATTGATCTGGACGCTCGCGGCCTCCCAACCACCTTCGTGCCGGGCCGTAACCTCGTGTTCCTGAGTTGTGCAGCCGCTCTGGCGGACCGCCGGGGCCTCGACGTGCTGGTAGGCGGCATGTGCGAGACGGACTTCTCCGGCTATCCCGACTGTCGCCGCGCGACCATCGACGCCATGGAGACGGCGCTGAGCCTCGGCCTTGATCGTCCGGTGACCATCGAGACCCCGTTGATGGCGCTGACCAAGGCGGAGACCTGGGCGCTGGCGGACCGCCTGGGCGGAGCGCCGCTGGTCGAGCTTATCCTGGAGGCGTCGCACACCTGCTATCGCGGTGATCGCGAGCACCGGCACGCCTGGGGCTACGGGTGCGGAGACTGCCCGGCCTGCGACCTGCGGGCCGTGGGCTATCAGCAGTGGGTCGCCCGATGACCTATTCGGCCAAGGAAGTTTTCCTGACGGTGCAGGGTGAGGGAGGGCAGGCCGGTCGGCCCGCCGTCTTCCTGCGCTTCGCGGGGTGCAATCTCTGGAATGGGCTAGAGCGCGACCGGGCCGCCGCCGTCTGCACCTTCTGCGACACGGACTTCGTCGGCGTCGATGGCGACGGCGGCGGAAAGTTCGCGACCGCGGACGCTCTGGCCGATCATGTCGAGACGATGTGGCGAGGCCGGGAAGGGGACCCGAAGCTGGTCGTCTGCACCGGCGGGGAACCGCTGCTGCAGCTGGATCGACCGCTGATCGATGCCTTGCAGGGTCGTGGTTTTGAGATCGCCGTCGAGTCCAACGGCACCCTGGCGGCGCCGGACGGCGTCGACTGGATCTGCGTCAGCCCCAAGGCCTCGGCGCCGGTTGTGCAGACCAGCGGCCAGGAGCTGAAACTCGTCTTCCCGCAGCCCGCCGCCATGCCCGAGCGGTTCGAACATCTGGCGTTCGAGCGCTTCTGGCTGCAGCCGATGGACGGGCCAGACCAGGCCGCCAACACGGCGGCCGCGCTCGACTACTGCCTCAGGCATCCCAAATGGCGCCTCAGCGTCCAGACCCACAAATACATCGGCGTAAGATGAGCGTTTTCGAGATCACCAAGGCCGCGACCTTCGACGCTGCCCACCACTTTCCGAACGAGCCCGACGGCAGCCCGTATCGCCGGATGCACGGCCATTCGTTCTCGGTCGAGGCGACGGTCCGGGGCGATAGCCTCGACGGGCGCGGCTGGGTCGCCGATCTCGGTGCGCTGGACCGTGCGCTGAAGGCGGCGGCGGAAGAGCTGGACCACGGCCTTCTGAACGACAAGCCGGGGCTGGAGCTGCCGACGCTGGAGCACCTGTGCCTGTGGTTCGCCGACCGGCTTAAGCCGGAATGGCCGGGTTTAAGCCGGGTCGCCGTGTCGCGACCGACGATCCACGAGCGCTGCGTCCTGACGCTTTAGGTCAGCAGTCGCGGCCCTGGCGTTGCCGCTGTTCGCAGCGGCGCTGCTCCCGTTCGTATTCCCGCTGCTCGCGTTCGCGTCTGGCCTTGGTCTCCTCGTCGGAGGTGGTGACGGCGTCGACGCCCGCGCCCACGACCGCGCCGGTCGCTTGAGCCGCGCCGCCCACGATCGCGCCGGCCGTCCCGACGACGGCCCCGACCAGACAGCCCTGCAGCATCAGCGCCGTTGCCAGCACGACGGCGACGGCGGCCAGCTTCCTGGGTGGATTTTGCATGGTGCCTCTCCTGTGGCGCGGATGGTGGGCGGCGAGGGGTTCGAACCCCCGACCCCCTCGGTGTAAACGAGGTGCTCTGACCAGCTGAGCTAGCCGCCCATTTCCGATGGTCCGTCCGTGTTCTAGAAGCGGAAGCTCGCGCGCAGGAACAGCATGAAGCGAACGTAGTCCTCGATCATTTCCGCGTCGGCGTTGATCGAGAGCATGCCCAGCTCGTTGCCGATGTTGACCCTCAGGCCGACGATCGGACCGCCGCCCTTGATCGAGCCGCCGTCCAGCGTGAAGTCCGGACCGCCGGAGCGGAAGCGGGCGATGGTCTCGCCCGGATCGACCGAGATGTTCTGACGCCAGCCGACGCGCAGCTCGGGCCGGAGCCAGCTGTTGTCGCCCATGGCCATGCCCAGGTTCACCGCGGCGGTGGCCGAGAACAGATGGCCTTCGCGATCGTCGATCTCAAGATCGAAGCCGTCGCCCCCGCCTTCCTCGACGTGGCCGTCTTCGCTCAGCGAGAAGTACTCGGCATAGACTTCGGGACGGATGCTGAAGCGGCCGAAGTTGCGCTCGTACGAGGCGCCGCCGGCGGCGGCCAGGGTGAAGCCGCTCCAGTCCGACTCGTTCGACAGGTTGAGGCCCGCGCCGACGAAGCGGCGCTCGGAGTTGAAGGTCGCATAGCCGGCCGCAGCCCGGGCCCAGGTCGTCCAGTGCTGGCCCTGCGCACGCCAGTAGAGACCCAGTTCCAGCAGGTTCGCCGACAGAACTTCCTCGGCTTCCGCCTCGGGGTCCTCGAGATCGGATGAGGTGAAGGCGGCGGTGATGCCGACCGCCCCCAACCCGCTCCCGCGCTCGACGCCGCCGGCGATGCCGAAGCCCTCCGAGCGGAAGCCGTAGGTCTCTGTCTTGTCCTTGTCGGCGTAGAAGTTGATCTCCTGAACCCAGGCGCTCGTCTCGCCCGGCGCCGCCGAGGCGTTGCGCCCGGTGAGGGCGCGGGTCACGGCGTCGACGCCGGACGCCAGCGACAGCAGCGGCCCGCCCGAATGGTCCGGCAGAAGCTGCTCGTACAGGTTGATGAAGTCTTCCCGACCGCTCTGGGCCAGGAAGGCGTTGCGCACGTTCACCGCGTCAGGCGCCCCGATAGCCGAATAGAAGGCGTCGTAAAGCGAAGCCTCGGCCTGAATGAGCTCCGCCTCGGCGGCGGTGCGTTGACGGACGTCCACGAATACGTCGCCCGCCGGCACGTCGGCCTTCGCATCGACCACATAGAGATAGGGCGAGTTCGCCTCGATCGAATCCAGGTCGATCGCGCCATAGTTCAGCGTCGTCGCGTTAATCAGGGTGAAGCGGCCCGGCCCAGAGAGCAGGGAGGTGAAACGCACCCCCAGACCAGCGCCGTTCGCCAACGTCGCCGTGCCGGCCACGTTGAAACCACCGGATGATCCGTTGGCCGGGTCGAGCGACACGATAAGATCGCCTGTCGATCCCACATTCAGGCTGGTGACGTTCAGGGGCGTGGTTTGCCGCGCGTCGAGCGTGCCGTTGGCGACGTCGATTGTCAGGTCGCCGCCTGTGTCCGACAGCGCTCCGCGAACCTGTGCGCCGCCCGTGATCGACAGGCGGTCGGCGCCCGCGCCGAACGCAATGTCTCCAAGCACGACGCCGTTGCGGATATCGACGGTGTCGGCTCCTGAGCCCAGCCTGATCGCGCCCGCGATAATCGGCTCGGACAGGTCCGGCACGCCGTCGCCGTCCGTGTCCGGATTGGCCGTCGTCGGCGCCGAGGCGATCCCGTTCTGGAGCAGGGTCACGCCCGTGGTGTTGGCGCTGACGTCGATGGCGGTGCTTGTCCCGGTCACGACGCCGTTCTCGTTGGGATTCAGCGTGGCCTGCAGCGACCGCGTGTTGGTGATGGTGGTGAGGGTGCCGCTTCTGTCCAGCAGGGCGGTCACATTGGCGGCCCCGCCGCCGCCGGATGCGAGCACGGAGCCGTTGTTGATGAAGGTCGGCATGGAGGCGCCGGCGTCGATCTGGATCGCCGTGCCCTTGACAGCGGTCGTGCTCGAAACGCCTGCGGTGATCGCCGAGCCATTATAGAATTGCGCCGCGCTGGCGCCGGTCCCGAAACGGATGGCGGTAGCGTCCGCTTCACTGGCGAGCGTCGCGATCGTGCCATCGTTTCGAACGCCGCCTGCGACCGTTACGGTTTGACCCGCATTGCCGCCGATCACGACAGCGTTGGCCGCGGCGCCGTCATAGACGCCCTGGGCTGTCACGGACCCGCGGTTGATCAGGCCGAATGCGCTGTCTCCCGTGCCGACCGCGCCGAGGGTGATCGAGCGCGTTGCCGAGCCGATGGCGAGAGCGGGCGCCGAGCCGAACACCGAGATCGCTCCCGTGCCCTCGGTCGCGTCAGGCGTGCCGTCCGCGTCCTCGTCCGCATTGGCCGTGTCCGCGTCGATTGGCGGGCGGTCGATGACGACCCCGCCCGCGACGTTGCCGGCGATGATGACGGCCGAACCGCCCTGCGCCTTGTCCTCGGCGTCCAGCTTGGTTTCGAAGTCGTTGGACCCGCGAGAGGTATAGCGATAGCCCGTGGCGCTGACCTCGCCCTGCAGGGTCAGCCGCCCTCCGACATCGCCACCGATCGAAACCGCCGACGCATTGGCGCCCCGCGCAGCGAGGGCTCCCAACAGGTCCACCGGTCCGCTGACGTTGCCTGTCGTGCGCAAAGCGACCGAGTTGTCCCCGAACACCCGGACCGCGCCCTGGGTCAGGACCCGGCCGTTCAGTCCGGACTCTATGGAGATGCCGTACGAATTGTTGCCTTCTACGACGATCCCTCCCTGTGCGCCGACCGTCAGGTCGCCGGTGACCGCCGCCCCGGGGGCGTAGCGGACCCCGTAGCGGCCCGATCCAGTGGCGAACGGGCCGTCGAGGTCGCCGTCATTGTCGGTGTCGGGATAGGCGTCGATGTTGTCGCTGATGGTGATGGCGCCGTTGATCGCGACGTTGGAGGTCACGCCCGGGCTGACGAGCACACCGGTCGAGCCGTCCGCGGAGGCGGCCATGGTGATGGAGCCGCCCGGGTCCACGGTGAAGTTATGGCTGCTGTCGATCGTGACAGCGGTTCCTGAGGCGACGTTCACCGCGCCGCCGCTGGCGATCCGGATGACGTCCGGTCCCGAGCCCGTGGCGTTGGAGGTCGCGATCGGGGTCGTGCGCGCGGTCGAGATCACGACCTCGGCCGAAGCGCCCGAAGCCGCCATCAGGGGAGCGATCGCAACCGCGGCCGCGAGTAGATTACGCATTCGGAAGAAACCCCGTTGGACGAGACGCCAGAGACGCGACCGATCCTCTATCAGGGACCATGCCAGCCTGCCTCAAGTTTCTCGAATTTGAGGCGAATGCAAGGCGGAAGCGGCTTTCCGGCCCGCCAGTCCAAGCGTGGCTATTGCCAGGTGGGCTATCGAAGTGATATCACTTTCGCGGTCTGACAGGGAGGGATTCGATGACGGCGAGCACACACTCAAAATCCACGGAACGGGCTGCATCGACAGCCAATGGCGTCGTCATGCTTCTCCTCGGCCTGGCGCTTCTGATCGGCGGTCCGGTGGCGGTTGGGGCGAACCCCGACAACGGCCTCCAGGTGGCGGGCGGCATCGGCATTGCGATCATCGGCCTGCTGCTCGTTTGCGGTCTGTACTCGCTTCAGCCGAACGAGGGCATGGCGATCCTGCTGTTCGGCGACTATCGCGGGACCGACCGGAAGACCGGACTGCGTTGGGTCTTGCCCTGGTACAGCCGGAAGAAGATCAGCCTGCGGGTCCGCAACCTGACCAGCGACAAGCTCAAGGTGAACGACCGTCGCGGCAGCCCGATCGAGATCGCCGCCAACGTCGTCTGGCGCGTGCAGGACTCGGCGCAGGCCTTGTTCGACGTCGACGACTATCAGGCCTTCGTGAACATCCAGGTCGACACTGCGCTGCGCGATATCGCGTCCCACTACGCTTACGACCACGGCGACGAAAGCGACGCTCCGGAGATGACCCTGCGCGCGGACGCAGAGGACGTCGCCGGGCGCCTCAGGGACGAGCTGGTCGGGCGCGTCAGCGTCGCGGGCGTCGCCGTGGATGAAGCCCGGCTTGCGCACCTCGCCTATGCGCCGGAGATCGCCGGAGCCATGCTCAAGCGGCAGCAGGCCGAGGCCGTGCTGTCGGCGCGCCGCCTGATCGTGAAGGGCGCGGTGGGAATGGTCGAGAACGCGCTCGCCGATCTGAACGAGCGTGGGGTGGTCGATCTCGACGAGGATCGGAAGGCCGCGATGGTGTCCAACCTGCTGGTCGTCCTGTGCGCCGACCGCGAGGCCCAGCCGGTGGTCAACACCGGCACGCTCTACGGCTGATGGGCCGCCCCAGGAAACCCTTCCTGATGCGCGCCTCTCCCGGAGTGATGGCGGCGGTCGAGCGCCTGGCCGCCGCCGAGCTGCGGTCCGTCAATGCGCAGCTGGAGATACTGCTGCGTGAAGCCCTTCACCGTCGCGGCGTGACCCCGGCCCCGGATCCGCCGCCGACGGACGAAGCTTGAGCTTCATCATCGACGGCGCTACGGCCCGCGCATGGTGAAGTCTCACATGTCCAAGGTCCGCAAGGCCCGGCGCATCCAGAAGCGCGTCAAGCGCGGTGCGCTGAGCATCAGCGCGGCCGAGCGGGAACTGATGAACCTCGCCGGCGTCGAGGTTCAGGAGGGCGAGCTCCGACTGATCCCGGGCTGGGACGAGGAGGTTTCGGACACCCTCAAGGCAACCAAGGCGGCGGGCGAGGACGGCCGGCCGCGTCTGGTCGACACCACCATGCTGTACGCGCCGCGCTCGGGCGGGGTGAAGCGGTATCTGCTGTCGAAGAAGGCCTGGCTCGAGAAGAACCGCCCCGGGGTGGCTCATTCGCTCGTGGTGCCTGGCGCGCACCATCGGGCGGGCGACGACGGGATCGTCCAGCTTCACGCCGCCAAGCTGCCGTTCGGCGACGGCTATCGCTGGCCCACGTCGGTTCGTCGATGGGGCGCATGGGTGGCGTCGCTGAATCCTGCGATCATCGAGGCCGGAGACCCCTACACGCCGGGGCAGGGTGCGCTGGAGGCCGGTCAGCGGGCGGGCTGCCCCGTCGTAGGCTTCTGCCATTCCGATCCCGCGGGCCTAGCCGCCCTGCATTTCGGCGAGTGGGCGAAGAAGCCGGTCGAGAAACGCTGGGCCCAGCTGTTCGGCCAGTTCGACAAGGTCGTGTCGCCCAGCCGCTTCATCGCGCGTCGGCTGGAGGAAGCCGGCGTCGGGAACATCGTCATTCGGCCGCTGGGCGTGGAGATCGACACCTTCCGTCCTGATCGGCGCGACCGGAACTGGCTGCTGAAGGCGCTGGGCCTGCCTGCGTCGGCCCGCCTGCTCTGTTTCGCCGGACGACCCGCGCGAGAGAAGAACATCGACGTCCTCATCGAGGCGGTCCAGAAGCTCGGCGATCCCTATTATCTGGTCCTGGTGGGCGCGGGGGCGGGCATGCCGCCGGAGGACCGCGTCATCTCACTGCCCTATGAGTCGAACCCCAAGGCCGTGGCGAAGATCATCGCCAGCTGCGACGCCTTCGTCCACGCCAACGACAAGGAGCCGTTCGGCCTGATCGTGCTCGAGGCCATGGCCTGCGGTCGCCCCGTGGTCGGCGTCAACGCCGGGGGGGTCAAGGAAACCGTCGACGACACCGTCGGCCAGCTGTCCCAGAGCGCCGATCCGGTCCACTACGCCGCCGCCATCGAGGCGCTGTTCAAGCGCGACGTCGAAGCCCTGGGAGCAGCCGCCCGCGCCCGCACGGTCGAGCGCTTCGCCTGGAACCGCGTGTTCGAGGATCTGGCCGACGTCTATGCGGACGTCAGCGGCGAACGCGCATTCGCCCAGCCGGGCGAGTGGAAGGCGGACTGACGCCATCTTCGATCCGTCATCCTCGGGCTTGTCCCGGGGACCCATGGTTCGATCTGCGTGACCTTCGGCTTGCCCCGCCGGCAGCGGGCGGTCACAGTCGAACGGGACACAGTCGAATGGGTCCTCGGGAGAGGCCCGAAGACGACGGGGATTTGAGATCATGAAACGCCTTCTGCTCGCCGCGGCTATCTCCGCCCTGACCGCCGCCTCCGCCATGGCGCAGACCGTCATCATCGTCCGCCACGGCGAGAAGGCCGACGCCAGCGCCGATCCGGTCCTGTCGGACGCTGGGCAGGCGAGGGCGCTAGCCCTCGCCGAGCATCTGAACGACGCCCATCCGTCCGTCATCCTGACCAGCCCTCTGCAGCGCACCCGGCTGACCGCCGCGCCGACTGCGGAGCATCATTCGGTCACGTCTGAGGCCGTGCCGCTGGACGGCGGGCCCGGCCCTCACGTCGCTGCCATCGTCGCCAGGGTTCGTTCCCTCCCGCAAGACGCCACCGTCTTGATCGTCGGCCACAGCAACACAGTGCCGCTGATCGCCCGGGCGCTCGGCTACGCCGACGCCGCCGACATGCCGGAATGCGAGTACGACCGCGTAACGACGCTGCATCTGATGGGCGACGCGGCCCACGGCATGGTGTCGCGTTATGGAGCGCCTTCGACCTGCCCGGCGGCCTGAGGCCTAGCGGTCCACCTTGCGGATCCGGGCGCCGTTGACCTCGAACAGGTTGTCGCCCGCCGACACATAGATCGGCGTGCGGTTCTGGAGCGACAGGAAGACGTGGGTCTCTACCGGCCCGCTGGAGACGATCTGGCTGACGACCATGGCGACGGGCGTGCCCTGCGGGCCGGCCTGCGCGCGGGGCATGTTCATGCAGGCGTTGCTGAGCATGTCCCGCTGAAGCACCGTTGAACCATCGGCGCTGACGCGGAACCGGTAGTGGCCGCCCATGGGAATGATGTTGGCGTCATTGGTCGAGGTCAGCAGCCACACGAGCCAGCCGTCGCTCTCCGGATCGTCGAGCACCACTGCATTCAGCTGCCGCGAACAGCGCAGCCGCCCGATGTTCTGGGCGGCGGTCGTGCGAGCGCGGAACTGGGCCGCCTCGGCGTCGGTCAAGGCGCCGTCCGAGACGGTCTCGACACGACCGGCGCGGCCGTTGCGAACGAGAACGTCCCAGCCCGGCTTGAGGGTGTCGCCCTCCACGCGCACGAAGCGAACCCGTTGGCCCCCGGCTTCCTTGGCCACGATCCATCCGCGCAAACCTTCCGGCGGGGCGCCGCCGAACTGGCGGAGGAGAGCGTCCGTCGCGACCCAGGCGGCCCGATCCTGCTCGAAGATCGCCTGGCCCATGGCCCCGACGCGCGCGTGCGACCATTCCTCGATCGGCGTCGGATCCGGCAGGGTCTCCTGAGCCGTCGCGGGCCGAGCGACGCCGCCGATCAGAAGCGCGGCGGCGATCGAGGTCAGACCTCTGGCGACAGCGAGGAACATTCGGTCTCTCCGGTGTGGAGAGCCAGACTACCTCTACACGTCCAGCTCATCCACCACGAACCGGGCGTTGTCCTGGATGAAGCGATAGCGCTCCTCGGCCTTCTTGCCCATCAGCCGCTCGACCAGATCCTCGATCTCGTCTTCCGACTCCGGCACGGTGACCCGGGCCAGCGTGCGCTTCTTCGGGTCCATGGTGGTCTCCTTGAGCTGGGAGGCCATCATCTCGCCCAGGCCCTTGAAGCGCCCGATCTCGACCTTCTTGCCCTTGAACACAGTGGTCATCAGCTCGTCGCGGTGCGCGTCGTCGCGGGCGTATTCGGACAGCGGGCCCGCGCTGATGCGGTAGAGCGGGGGCAGGGCCATGAACAGCCGCCCCTGACGGATCGTCTCGGGCATGGAACGGTAGAAGAAGGTGATCAGCAGGGCCGCGATGTGCGCCCCGTCCACGTCGGCGTCAGTCATGATGACGATGCGCTCGTAGCGCAGGTCCTCGATGTTGAACCGGCTGCCCGGCTGCACCCCCAGCGCCAGCGCCAGATCGGACAGTTCGATGTTGGCGCGCAGCTTGTCGGCGGTGGCCGAGGCCACGTTCAGGATCTTGCCGCGCAGGGGCAGGATGGCCTGGGTCGTGCGGTCGCGCGCCTGCTTGGCCGAGCCGCCGGCCGAGTCGCCCTCGACGATGAACA
>NZ_DASWNO010000283.1:0-2975 GCF_036399195.1 Brevundimonas sp. | reverse complement strand
AGCCAGCCGCCCTCGACCGCCTTCGCCAGCCTCACGGCGATGGGCTTGCCGTCCCTGACTCCCAGGATCGGCCCGTGGTGCGTTCGTCTGAACGCGACGTCGCGGTCCTCGAAACCGCCGGCCGTCCTGATCCTCACCCGTTCCTTCCAGGCGACCGCCTGCAGCGTCGCCTCGCCATGGCGGTAGGAGAGCGGGTCGGAGCCGGAAACGAACGTCTCGGCGTAAAGGTCGCCGTGGTCGGGATAGTTGTCGGTGTGGCCCCAGCCCAGTCGCTCGTTCCGCCCCATATAGGGGAAGGGCAGGCCGAGGCGGCCGACGCCAGAGAAATTCCAGCCCTCGCCGTTGACGACATGGTGCTCGTAATATTGCGCCGGTCCGAAGAAGCCGACATGCGGATTGATCAGCAGCATCGCATTGCCCGACGCCGACTTCCCCGGCCCGATCGCCCAGGCGTTGGAGCCGGTGGGCCGCTCCTCCCAGCGTTCAGCGGACATTCCCGGGGTCAGGCCGGCGTAGTCGAGAAACTCCAGCTGATGGTATTTGTACCTGAGCACCGCCAGCGGCAGCCACGGTTCGAAGGTCTCCAGGAGGCGAGGCCGGATGCGCCGCGCGAAGGCGGTCAGCCCCTCCGCGTAGCCGTCGTAGATCGCCCGCATGTGCGTCGGCGCTCGGGCATACTCCTCCCGGGCGAGCCGGGCGTGCTCCATCGCGCGCGCCAGCCGGTCCGACTCGAACCGCCGTTCGCCGTGCAGTTCCGCGCCGCGGCCCAGAGCGAGCAGGAAGGTCTCCTCCAGCTGTTCGAAGGCGTCCTCGGCCTGCGCCCACGCGACGCCGAAGGCGACGGAGGCGTCGGTCGGTCCGTAGATGTGCGGGACGCCGTAGCGGTCGCGCTTGATGACGAGGCCGTTTCCTTGGTCCGGAGGACTGCTGTCAGCGGAAGGCGGAATCATGGAAGCGGCGGCGAGCGTCATCGCGGTTCTGCGGGTGACAGGAGGACCTTGGGGGTCGGCTTTGTGGCGCACGCTTCAGGCCCCTGAACTGACGGTCCGTGGTGCGATCAACCCGGCTTGCGGAACCGGAGGAGAAACTGGTCGGTGCGCCCCCGCATGGCGTCGGCATAAACATGGCCGGTGCGGTCGTCTTCCGGGTGGGCGAGCAGGCCGCTTTCGGCTTCAAGGACGAAGCCCGCCGCCAGAACCTCGCGCTTCACGACTTCGACGTCGATGCGATGAACCCTGTTCACCTCCGCGACCCCGCTTCCGGCTGTCGCATGGTGGTCGTTGACGACGAAAACGCCTCCGGGACGGAGCGCTCTGAACACCGCCTGGTTCATGGCGGCGGCGTCAGCCGGCCTCATGAAGTCAGCGTGGACATCGTGGTAGTTGAGCGCGGTGAAGACGACGTCCAGCGGCTCGTCGATCCGAAACCCCGCGACCGGATCGAACATGGCGACCACATTTGAATAGGCGGGGACAGCCGCCAGCTGTTCGATCACCGTGCGGTAGCTGGTGAGCTCATCGACCACCTCGAACGGCTGGAGGGCGTAGACCCGCCCTTCGGGCCCGACGGCCCTGGCGAGGATGCGCGTGTAGTAGCCGCCGCCCGGGATCAGATCCATGACGCGCATGCCCGGCTCCACGCCGGCGAAGGCAAGGACCTCGGCAGGCCTGCGAAGCTCGTCGCGTGCGCGATCCTGGGCCGGCCTGGCGGAATCCGCCACGGCGGCGGCGACCTGCAGACCGTCTGGCCTGGGCGGAGCAGCGGCGGCGCCGACCATCAGGCCGACGGCCAAAACAGCGGCCGCTAACGACATCATTTTGACCATGCGGCGTCTCCGGTCCTTACGGACGGCATCATGTCGACGCTGTCGGAGGGCGGGGAGGGCCTTCATGTCGGGCCAACAGCCGTTGGCGACACCCGCGGCTCGCCATCTCACATCGCAGGCAGCCAGCGCGTCCCATCCCATTCCCAGGTGTCTGAAAGGTCCGTGTAGGGCGGGCCCGCGCGGCCGCCGAAGAGGACGATGCGATCGCGCCGGACATCGTAGGCCAACGGCCCCATGCCACGGGCTGGAGGACCTGACTCCGCCACCTTGCGCCAGACGGCGCCGTCCCAGGTCCAGGTGTCGCCGTAGGTCCCGCCGGGTGAACCCCCGTCGTGCATGCCGCCGAAAAGCACCATCACGCCGCGCCGGGAGTCGAAGGCCATGCCGGCGCTGTGGCGTGGTGCGGGTCCCGGCGCGGCGACCTGCGTCCAGCGCTCCCCGTCAAACTCCCAGGTGTCTCCCAGCGTTCGGGGAGACCCGGTCCCTATCCCGCCGAATACGACGACCCTGTCCCGCCGCGGATCGTAAGCCATGGCGTGAGCTTGCCGCGCGGGAGGGCCAGCGCCTTCGATCTGGCTCCATCCGGCCTCGTCGAACCGCCAGGTGGCGTCGTACAGCAGTGCGCCTGGGCCGCCGCCACCAAACAGGACGAACCGGTCTCTCGCGGAGTCGTAAACCCAGCCCGGTTCGGCGGCCGGGTGCCGATCCAGAGCCTCGAGGGTTCGCCAAGACCCGTCCTTCAGCTCCAGCAATGAGCCCTTCACGCCCGCGCCGTCGAACCCTCCGAACGAAAGCACGCGGTCGCGGCGGCTGTCGTAGGCGAGTCGCTGACCGGACTGAGCGACCGTCCCGTCGGGCCCTTGCGTCCACTGCTCGCCGTCCCAGGACCACGTGTCCCTGTAGAATGGCCCGGAGGGACCGGGCGTCCGGGTGCTCCCGCCCGCGACGATCACCGCGGCCCCGTCGTAGACGATCGGATGATGGGCGCGCGACGGCGGCGCGGGGGCGGCGGGGTCGGCGATCGTAACGGCGATGACCGCCAGGCCAAGAAAGTTGCGCATCCAGCCGCTCGCTCTTGCTGCGCCGTACAGGCGCGACTCCCCGACCGAGACCGCTGTGGCGCTGACAGCGGCAGCGGCTGCCCGGGATA
>NZ_DASWNO010000282.1:0-1506 GCF_036399195.1 Brevundimonas sp. | reverse complement strand
GGCGCGAACTCGCCCAGCTCGGTGCGCGCGCCGTCGATCGCCTTGTCCATCTCGTCGAGGATGTGCAGGCGGCCGGCCGAAGCCTGGGCGATCGCCTTGCGCATGATCTCTTCGGTGATGCCCGCGACCTTGATGTCCATCTGCAGCGAGGTGATGCCGTCACGCGTGCCGGCCACCTTGAAGTCCATGTCGCCGAGGTGGTCCTCGTCGCCGAGGATGTCCGACAGGATGGCGAACTCGCCCGACGGCTCGAGGATCAGGCCCATGGCGATGCCCGAGACGGGCTTCTTCAGGGGCACGCCCGCGTCCATCAGCGCCAGCGAGGCGCCGCAGACCGAAGCCATCGAGGACGAGCCGTTGGACTCGGTGATCTCGGACACGATGCGGATCGTGTAGGGGAATTCCTCGGCCGACGGCAGCATCGGACGGATCGCCCGCCAGGCCAGCTTGCCGTGACCAATTTCCCGACGGCCCGCGCCGCCCATCCGGCCGGTCTCGCCGACCGAATAGGGAGGGAAGTTGTAGTGGAGCAGGAACTTCTCCTTGTACGTCCCGCTCAGCGCGTCGACGTACTGCTCGTCCTCGCCGGTGCCCAGGGTGGCGACCACGATCGCCTGCGTCTCGCCGCGGGTGAACAGGGCCGAGCCGTGGGTGCGCGGGAACAGGCCGACTTCCGAGACGATGTCGCGGACCTTGTCCAGCGCGCGGCCGTCGACGCGGTGGCCGTTGTCGATGATGTCGCGGCGCAGGACGTGGGCTTCGCACTCCTTGAAGGCGGCGCCGAACTTGGCCGAGTCGACCCCGTCCGGGTTCTCGTCGGTCTTCACCAGCTTGGCGGCGGCGGCCTTCTTGGCCACATCGACGCCGTTGCGGCGCTCGTACTTGCCGGCGTGGGTGTAGGCCGTCTTGATGTCCTCGCCGACCAGCGACTGGATCTGGGTGACGACGTCCGAGTGGTCCTCGGCGGTGAAGTCGAACGGCTCCTTGGCGGCGTGCTCGGCCATCTCGATGATGGCGTCGATCACCGGCTGCATGCCGCGATGCGCGAACATCAGGGCGTTCAGCATGATCTCTTCCGACAGCTCCTTGGCTTCGGACTCGACCATCATCAGCGCGTCCTGGGTGCCGGCCACGACGAGGTCGAGCTGGCTGTCGGGCAGTTGGTCCAGGGTCGGGTTCAGCACGAACTCGCCGTCGATGTAGCCGACGCGCGCGGCGCCGATCGGGCCCATGAACGGCACGCCCGAGATCGTCAGGGCGGCGGAGGCGGCGACCAGACCGACGATGTCGGGGTCGTTCTCCATGTCGTGCTGCAGCACGGTGACGACGACCTGGGTCTCGTTCTTGAAGCCCTTGACGAACAGCGGGCGGATCGGGCGGTCGATCAGGCGGGAGACCAGCGTCTCCTTCTCGGTCGGACGGCCTTCACGCTTGAAATAGCCGCCCGGGATCTTGCCGGCGGCGAAGGTCTTTTCCTGGTAGTTGACGGTCAGCGGGAAGAAATCC
>NZ_DASWNO010000281.1:0-13262 GCF_036399195.1 Brevundimonas sp. | reverse complement strand
CCGCGGCTCGATCTCGCTGATCGTGAAGCCTGACTCGGGACAGGCGAACTTCTCGGAGAAGGTGATGCGGCGGGGCGGCTCGCCCTCGGCTGCATTGGCCCACTCCGCCACGGCGATGCCGTCCGCCAAGCCCAGCGCCGTCTGCAGGCTGTCGGCGTAGCGGCTCTCGAGCCCTTCCTTGGTGACGATCCGGTCCACCACGATGTCGATGTCGTGCTTGAATTTCTTGTCGAGGGTCGGGGCGTCCTCGATGGCGTGGAACTGGCCGTCGATCTTGAGGCGCTGGAAGCCCGCGCGCTGCCACTCCGCCATCTCCTTGCGGTACTCGCCCTTGCGGCCCCGCACGACCGGCGCAAGCAGCAACAGGCGCTCGCCGTCCGGCAGGGCCGTCAGCTTATCAACCATCATCGAGATGGTCTGGCTCTCGATCGGCAGACCTGTCGCCGGTGAATAGGGCACGCCGACGCGCGCCCACAGCAGGCGCATGTAGTCGTGAATCTCGGTGACCGTGCCGACGGTCGATCGGGGGTTCTTCGAGGTCGTCTTCTGCTCGATCGAGATGGCGGGCGACAGGCCTTCGATCAGATCCACGTCCGGCTTGCCCATCAGCTCAAGGAACTGGCGGGCGTAGGCGCTCAGGCTCTCGACATAGCGCCGCTGGCCCTCGGCGTAGATGGTGTCGAACGCCAGCGATGACTTGCCCGAGCCCGACAGGCCGGTCATGACCACCAACTGCTCGCGCGGGATATCAAGATCCACGCCCTTGAGATTGTGCTCGCGCGCGCCGCGCACGCGGATGAAGTTGTGCTTTTCGGTCATGGAGTCCGGGAACGCGGTGGGACCGGAGCAGGCTCCGGCGCGACAGCGCTATATGGGGAGTGGTTTGGCGAATTCAGCAAGAACATTATAGGAACGAACGCCGCTCCGCCAGCCTACCCTTGCGACGTCAGGGCCTCAGGAACGCCCCCGCGTTCAAACTGACGGAGCAGGAATGTTCGCCCGCCGAGCTCCTGGCGCAGTAATCGACGCCGAACAGGTCCCGCACGACCGGATTGGTCGATCGCACGACCCGACCGTCCGCCTCGACCTGCGATCCGGCGCCGGCGCTCCAGTCGCCCAGTCCCTCAAAGAAGGACCGCGCCGCGGGGCCCGTGCAGGTGAACACCACCAGTTCGGTGTCTTCGTCATGCGCGCGGCCGTATCGGTCCGCCGCCACGGCTTCACCTATGCAGTCGGCGTAAAGCTTGGCCCGATCGGAACGCTGAACCTCGACCGTCGCGAAATCGGCAGGCGGCGACGGAGACTGTGGGCCGTGGATGCACGCCGCGGCGCACAGGCCGAGCGCGACGCATGCGGCGCGTGTCACCAAGCTCATTGGACGGTCCTCCAGAAGCGCCACGCTTTCACGCTCTCGTCAGCAGAACCAGCGGGAAAATGGCTTGCGCGTCCGCCGCATCGTCCCCATCCTCCTTCTTGAGCAGGTTCACTGGAGGCCGACGGACATGATCAGCGCACTGGCTATCGGCGCCGCCCTGACCGCCGCCTTGCTCGCCGCGGCCCAGGCCTTACGCAATCAACCTCGTCCGAAGCCGGTTCCGGTCCGCGCCCGCCGCGACCGCCGCTGACGTCGGCGGCCTGCAGGCCATCCACAGACTCTCAGGCCGTCAGGCCTTCCTGTTAAACGCAACCGCCCGACCGTCGCCTTGGGTCGCGTGGCCTGACGCGCCATAGGCCGAGGGCGCGCCGCGTTGGCCCGCGACTTCGGCGGCGATGGTCTTCACCAGCCCCTCCGAGATGATCCGGGCCGCCTCGACGGCGCGCGCGTGGCGCGACAGCACGGCCTCGAACGCTTCGGTGGCCTGGACCAGTAAGATGCGGTCGCTTGCGGGGGCCGCGGCGAGCACTGACGGGTCGGCTTTCACCTGCGCCGACTCGCGGCGGTAGACGTTGGCCAACTGCTGGGTCTCCGCCAGCGTCGCCGCCGCGTCGTGCGGGCGACGGGCCTCGAAGGCTTTCGATTCCTCGCTCAGGCGCGCGGTCAGTCGGGTGGTGAGATCCGTCAGTTGCCGGACGCGGGCCCGGGCGTTGACGGTGGCGGCCTCGGTCATTGAGCGGGCTCCTGCTCTTCCTGCATCTTCAACATCTGGGCCACGACCTGATCGGCCAGGCCGATCCCGCCGGCGCGGACGGTCTGTTTGGCGATCTGCTCCACCAGGAACCCCCGCCAGGTGCCTTCCGCCTCGCCGCCGCCGAACGGCGCCTCTGTCGAAAGGCCCTCGAACATCGGTTTCAGCATCTGGGCGAGGAAGGAGGCTTCGAACTGCTCGGCGGTCTCGCGCATCCGTTCGGTGGCGACGGCCGCGGGCGGCGGCGAGGGCAGGGGCCGCAGCAGGGCGGGGGAGGCGGTCAGGTCGCTCATGCTCACATCACCTCGATGTCGGCCTGAAGGGCGCCTGCGGCCTTGATGGCCTGCAGGATGCTGATCATGTCGCGCGGGCTGACTCCCAGGGCGTTGAGGCCGTTGACCAGCGTGGACAGGGAAGTCCCGCCGCCGACGATCCGCATCTGGCGACCCAGTTCCTCTTCGACCGCCACGTCCGACTGGGGCACGACCACAGTCTGGCCGCCGCGGCTGAAGGGCGCGGGCTGGCTGACCTGCGGGCTTTCCTGCACCGAGATGGTCAGATTGCCTTGAGCGATGGCGACAGTGGAGACCCGGACGGCCTCACCCATGACGATCACGCCGTTGACCTCGTCGATGATCACCTTCGCAGGGGAGTCCACGGCGACCGGCAGGTTCTCGACCATGCTGATGAAGCCGGCCATGCCCATCTGGCCCGGCGCCCGCAGGGCGATGACGGTGCCGTTCTCGGCCAGCGCCGTGTTGGGGTAGGACTGGTTGATGGCGGCGGCGACCCGCTGGGCCGTGGTGAAGTCCGGATTGCGCAGCGTCAGCCGCACCTCGTTCATGTTGGCCAGCTGAAACCCCGTCTCACGCTCGACGGTGGCGCCCGAGGCGATGCGCCCGGCCGTGGGAACGCCGCGGGTCACGGATGAGCCGGAGCCGCCTGATCCCGACACAGCGCCGGTCTGGATCGAGCCTTGGGCGACCGCATAGACTTGACCGTCGGCGCCCTGCAGGCTGGTGACCAGCAGCGTGCCGCCAAGCAGGCTCTTGGCGTCGCACATGCTCGCCACGCTGACGTCGATGCGCGCGCCCGGCGTGGCGAACGGCGGGAGCTCGGCGGTGACCATGATGGCCGCCATGTTCTTCGAGTTGGCGTTGGCGCCGCGGATGTTGACGCCGAGACGCTCCGTCATGCCCTCCAGCGACTGCCGGGTGAACGGACAGTTGCGCAGGCTGTCGCCCGTGCCGTTCAGCCCGACGACGAGGCCGTAGCCCACCAGCTGGTTGGAGCGCACTCCCTCGACCGAGGCGATGTCCTTGATTCGGGACTGGGCGGCCGCGGCGTCCGCAAACCCGCCGAGAGCGGCGGCGGCGGCGAGGGAGGCGAGCAGTTTCTGCATAGGCGGGCGTCCACGAACTGTTGCGCTTCACCATGTTGCCAGCCTCATGCCACGCCGAAAGTCGGGTGAATTCAACGAGGCGGGTGGTTCGACGGCAGGCGCAAGCGGCAGATTCTGCCGGGGCGTTAACCAAACGGTGACCCCGGCCGTCGATGGTCGCTCCATGTGCTGGAGTCGCATCGCATGAAGGTCACCGGCCCCTCCGGTCCGTCGTCACCGCAACCGGCCCGCCCCACGCGCACGGGCGGCGGCTTCTCGGTGCCGTCAGGCGCCGCGAGCTCGCCCGCTGCGGCCGCTACGTCCGCGGCCGGGATGTCGGGCGTGTCGGACGTTTCGGCGCTGATGGCCCTTCAGGGCGTGGAAGATCCCACCGAACGGCGCCGCCGGGCCATCCGTCGCGGCGGCGGCCTGCTGGACCGACTGGACGAGCTGAAGCTGGCCCTTCTGCAGGGGGAGGCGGGTCACGGGGCGCTGGATCGGCTCTCGCGGACCCTGCGCGAAGAACGGCCCACCGACGCCGACGAGGGTCTGAACCGGCTGCTGGAACAGATCGACCTCCGCGCCGCTGTCGAACTGGCCAAGGCTGATCTTCGCCGCACTGCAGCATAAGTCTCCGTAATCCTTCGCGAAAGCGCCGGAAGTGATGGAGAAATGTCACGTACGGGGCGAGTAACGCGGTTACCAGCTTCACGCTCGCGCGAGCCTTGTTGCCGCGACTCTCCGCGATGCCTATAGGCAGGGCTGCGCCACAGGGGGGCGCTGTTTATAGCGTGAGTGCAGGGATGACCGGATTGGCGTCTGTGTCCGCCGAGCCCGCCTACAGGCCGTCTGACGACGAGCCGTTCATGAACGAGCGTCAGCTCGCCTATTTCAAGGCCAAGCTGATCGACTGGAAGGATGACATCCTTCGTGAGTCCAAGGGGACCGTCGTCAACCTCAAGGCGGAAACCGAAAACCACCCTGATCTGGTCGATCGGGCGTCTTCCGAGTCCGACCGGGCCCTCGAGCTCAGGACCCGGGACCGCCAGCGCAAGCTGATCGCCAAGATCGACGAGGCGCTGCGCCGCATCGAAGACGGATCCTACGGCTACTGCGAGGAGACCGGCGAGCCGATCAGCCTCGGCCGGCTGGAAGCCCGCCCGACCGCCACGCTGTCGGTCGAGGCGCAGGAACGGCACGAACGCCGCGAACGCGTCCACCGGGACGACTGAGGTCCCGCCGGCCTTGACTTGAGCGGCGGCGAGGGCGACCTGTGCGCCCCGCATTCCCAAGGTCTTCCGCATGTCCGTCAAGGTTCGATTCGCTCCGTCGCCGACGGGGAAGCTGCACGTGGGCAATGTCCGCACGGCGCTGGTCAACTGGATGTTCGCCAAGGGTCAGGGCGGTGCGTTCGTCCTACGCATCGACGACACCGATCTGGCCCGCTCGACGGCGGAGTTTGAGCAGGGCATCGAGGACGACCTGACCTGGCTGGGTCTGATCTGGGACGAGCGCTACAACCAATCCAAACGCTTCGATCGCTACGAGGAAGCCGCCGATCGCCTGAAGGCCGCGGGCCGGCTGTACGCTTGCTATGATACGGCCGAGGAGCTGGATCGCCGCCGCAAGGTGCAGCTGTCGAGGGGCCTGCCGCCGATCTACGACCGCGCCGCCTTATCGCTGACGGATGCGGAGAAGACGGCCTACGAAGCCGAGGGGCGCCGCCCTCACTGGCGCTTCAGGCTGGACGGCCGTCGGGTGGCCTGGGAGGACCTGTCGCGCGGCCACGCCGAAGTCGATACGGCGTCGATGTCGGACCCGGTGCTGATCAGGGAGGACGGCCTGTTCCTGTATACCCTGCCGTCGGTCGTCGATGACATCGACATGGCCATCACCCATGTGATCCGCGGCGAAGACCACGTCACCAACACCGGCGCCCAGATCGAGATCTTCGAGGCCTTGGGCGGGCCGGTTCCGGCCTTCGCCCACATGCCCTTGCTGGTCGGCGAGGACGGTCAGGCGTTGTCCAAGCGGCTGGGCTCGTTGTCGATCGCCGAGATGCGCGACAAGGGCTATGAACCGATCGCCATCACCAGCCACCTCGGACGGATCGGAACCAGCGATCCGCTGGAAGTGGGGGAGTCCATCGACGCCCTCGGCGCCAGCTTCGCCTTCTCCAAGATGGGCCGTTCGCCGGCGCGGTACGACACGGCGGATCTAGACCGATTGAACGCGCAGGCCCTGCACGGCATGACCTACGAAGCCGCCCGCCCGCGCCTGGCCGAACTGGACGCGGATCTGGGAGAGACATTCTGGAACGGGGTGCGCAGCAACCTTCAGAAGTTCGCGGATGTCATTGATATGGCGAGGATCGTCAGGGGGCCGATCACGCCTGAGATCGAGGACCCGGGCTTCGCGCGCGCCGCCTTGGCTGCGTTGCCGGACACCATCGACGAAACGCTGTGGCCCGTATGGACTGCGGCGGTGAAAGAGGCGACCGGCGCGAAGGGCAAGGCGCTGTTCATGCCGCTGCGGCGGATGATCACCGGTCAGGATCACGGGCCGGACATGGCCACGCTCGCCCCGCTGATCGGGCGCGAGCGAATCGTGAAGCGGCTGAGCGGCGAGACGGCCTGAGCCGCCTCGCCAGTCTCTCGTCAAGCGTTGCAGGCGGCCAGTTGCTGGGCCGTCAGGGCGACGCCCTTGTAGTTGAAGGCTGACACGGACCCGAAGCGGGCGACCAGGCGCCGGCAGGCGCGTGTCGCCGGCTGGTTGGCCCCGCCCGTGGCGGTGCAGGTTCCGCCGTCGCAGCGCCACGTCGCGCCGTCGATGATGGTGCGGACGGTCGGGGTGCGGGTGGCGTCAGTGAATACGGCGCTCGAGATCGGGGCTTGGGCCAGGGCGGGGGCGGCGGCGAACAGGGCCGCGGCGAGAAGCAGAGCACGCATGGGGAGGTCTCCAGTTGAGCAAGCCTGACAGCTGGCTCGCTCCGCCTTTGTCCGTTGTTATAGAAAACTGTCAAGGGCTGGTTTTCAAACAGGACGGACCAGGGCCTCCAGACAGTGATCACTGATCACTTATCGCAGGTCGTGTTGCAAGCCGGGCACGGAATCCGCCTCCTGCATCGCGGCGATCGCCTCTTCCACGGTGTTCCGCACGACCCAGGCCTGACGGAAGGATTCAGGCGTCATCCGCTCGGCGATGGTGTGTTCCATGGCCGCCAGCAGGGGGTCCCAGAAGCCCTTCAGGTTTAGGAAGATCACCGGTTTGGCGTGCAGGTCGAGCCGCTTCCACGACAGAACCTCGATCACCTCTTCGAAGGTGCCGACGCCCCCTGGCGCGACCACGAAGGCGTCGGACTGGTCGTACATGATCGTCTTGCGCTCGTGCATCGACGGAACGACCAGCGTCTCGACCTCGTCGAAAAGGCGTTCGCGGCTGCGCAGGAAGCCCGGCATCACGCCCAGGACGCGCCCCCCCGCCTCGTGCGCCGCCCGCGCCGACGCGCCCATGAGCCCCACCCCTCCGCCGCCGTACACCAGCCGCCAGCCGGCGCGGGCAGTTTGCTCTCCGAATGCACGCGCGGCCTCGGTGTAGGCTGGGTCGGACAGATCCGACGAACCGCAGAACAGGCAGACGGACTTGCCGTCGAAGGGCTGGATGGCAGGCGAAGACATGGAGCCTCGGAAAGCGGTGGAAGACAGCGGCCGTTCCGGCGCGCTAGATGGGCGAACACTCCTAGCGGTCGAAAGCGTGCGATGAAACGGCCCATCTTTGGCAGGACGGCGCTGGCGGCGCTCATCGCGACGCTGGCGGCCTGTTCGCCGGAGGCCGCGCCGCAACCGAGGGCGGATCCCGACGCTGGGACCTCGCCGGGATGGACCCGTCCGCCTGAGGTCCTGAGCGTGCGCAGGGCGGCGGCCAGCCTGATCTTCAGCGGAGAGGCCGAACCGGGCGGCCGGGTGGTGCTCAGAAGCGAAGGGGGGCCCGCCTACGCCGCCGCGGCGGACGCGCGCGGCCGGTTCGAGATCCGCATGGCGGCGCCGATGACCCATCTGCTGCTTCGGCCGGAGACGCAGGTCGGCCAGGACGCGGCGCCGTCGCCTGACCGACTCCTGATCGTGGGGGGCGGCCAGGGGCCGATCGCGGTGCTGCGGCCGGGCGGTCCGACCCGTCGTCTTGACGCGGCCCCCGCCCTTGGCGCGGTCGATAGCGACGGTCGGATGCGGCTTGCGTCAGGGCGGGCCGACGGCCCCGTCACTGTGCAAGCCGGCGGTTCATCCGTGAGCGTCACGCCAGACGCTTCGGGGCGCTGGAACGTGATGCTGCGCCCCTCAGACGTCGCGGATCAGATCCAGGTCGGCGGAGCCCGCTTCAACTGGCCGGGCGAGGGCGGCGGCGGGAGGCTGCTGGTGGCGCGAGCGGGCGGGGGGTGGCGAATCGCCTGGACCGGTCCCGGCGGCGCACCGCAATCAACCTGGCTGCCGGATGGGCCGTCAGGGTTTACGGGTGATTAACCAATTCGCTGCATCGGAAGGGTGTCTTCCTTCTTCGAGGACACCCACCATCACCGAACTTCTTCAGCCCGGCGCTCGCGTCGGGCTTTTTTTCGTCTGACGATGCAGGGAAGGGAGAGAGTGGCTCCGCGGGTAGGATTCGAACCTACGACCAGCCGATTAACAGTCGGCTGCTCTACCACTGAGCTACCGCGGAACACTTCCTCTCGGGAAGGCGCGCGCTATAGCAGCGCGGGTCAGACCGACGCAACGGGAAATATCCAAACTTGGCCGTGATCCGCATCGCCGACCCCGACGATCCGCGTATCGCGGGGTTCCGAAACATCCGCGAACGCGACCTGACGGGACGCGACGGACTGTTCGTCGCCGAGGGCGAGGTGGTCCTGAATGTGCTGCTCTCTGGGCAGTCGCTCTGCCGCCCCAAGGCCTTGTTGCTGGACGCCCGGCGCGTCGCCTCTCTGACCGACCTGATCGAGCGCGCGGGCTGTGCTCCGACCTATGCGGCGGAACAGGGCGTGCTCGACGCCATCGCCGGGTTTCACCTGCACCGCGGCATCCTCGCCCTTGGAGAAAAGCCGCGCCCGCGCTCGGTCGCAGACGTCTTGGCTCCGTTGGGGCCGGAGGCCGTCGTCGTGGTCGCCTGCGGCATCGGCAATCACGACAACATGGGCGGGATATTCCGCAACGCCGCGGCCTTCGGCGCCGGGGCCGTGCTGCTGGACGAGCGCTGCTGCGACCCGTTCTACCGCAAGGCTATCCGGGTATCAGTCGGCGCCGTGCTCCGCACGCCGATGGCGACGGGGCTGCGGGCCGGAGACGCGATTCGCGCGCTGCAGGCGGCCGGCTTCCAGGTTCTCGCCCTGACGCCGGCGGGAGAACCGCTCCACGCCAGCAAAACCGCCGACCGGGTCGCCCTCGTGCTCGGGTCGGAGGGGCCGGGCCTCCCCGGAGACATTCTCGCCCGGTGCCGGGCCGTCGGCATTCCCATGTCCGCCGGGTTCGACTCGCTGAACGTCGCGGTCGCCAGCGGGATCGCGCTCCACCACGTCACGCGGCCGCGCTGACCGGAGCGCCGCAGGAGTGTTTCTTGGGAAGTTCGCGATGGAGGCCTGACCGAGAATCGAACTCGGGTGCAAGGATTTGCAGTCCTCTGCGTAACCACTCCGCCATCAGGCCATTGGACCGTCTGTAACGGCCGCGCCATCGCGAGGGGCGTTCGCTATCAGATCGGATTGTCCCCCGCAACGCACAGACCTATAAGCGCGCCAGATTTCCCGGCCACGCCGGACCACCTCAAGCCGCAGGATCGCGTCTCCATGGATTTCGCCGCCGCCCGCAAGGCCATGGTCGACAGTCAGATCCGGGTGAACGACGTCACCGACCGCGGCCTTCAGGCCGCCCTGCTGGCCGTGCCGCGCGAGCGCTTCGTTCCCGCCGATCGGGCGTTTTCCGCTTATGCCGAGATCGAGCCCGAGATCGCGGGCGGGCGCCGTCTGATGACGCCGCGCGATATCTCGAAGCTGCTGATGGCCCTCGCGCCCAAGACGGGAGAGCGCGCGCTCGGCATCGCCGCCCCATACGCGGCCGCGGTTCTGGCGCGCATGGGTCTGCAGGCCACCGCCCAGGAAGCGGACGCCGCCGTGTTCGAGATCCTGGCGCCCGTGCTGGCCGAGGAGGGGGTGGCTTCGGCCGTCGCGCCGTTCACCGCGCCGGAAGGCGAAGGTTACGATGTCATCGTCTCCGAGGCCGCCGTTCCGGGGCGGCCCGAGGCCTGGTTGGACGCCCTCAAGACCGGCGGTCGGCTGGCCGTCGTGGAGCGGACCGGCCCAACCGGGAAGGGCGTTCTTTACGTCCGGGGCGAACAGGGGGTGTCGCGCCGCGAACTCTTTGACGCGGCGCCGCCGGTCCTCAACGAACTCGCGCCGGCCCCCGTCTTCGCTCTCTGAGGCCGCCCGACGGTTTTCGCCCCGGCGCGCGTGAAAAAAACTTAACTGGCGCGGCGGTAAAGCCTCACGCATCAGACCTTCGTGTTACGAAAGGCGCGCTCTCCCCGCGTCCAGGCAGGAACAGACATGCTGAAACGTTCACGTGCGCTCGCCTCGGTGGCCGCCATCGCCGTGCTCTCGGGCCTCGGGTCGCCGGCGTGGGCTGACACCCTGCAGGAGGCGCTCGCGCTGGCCTATCGGACCAACCCCTCCATTCTGGCGCAGCGGGCCAATCAGCGGGCGCTGGACGAGACCATCGTCCAGGCTCGCGCAGGTCTGCGCCCCTCCGTCGATCTGACCGCCGGGGCTGAATATTCTTTTAGCCAGAACGGCGGCGGCTCTACCCAGGTGGACACGAACGGCGACGGCGTTCCCGACACGACGGTCAATGTCCCGGCCTCCAACAACGACAGCGCGACAGGCAGCGCCAGCGTCGGCCTGTCCCAGACGATCTGGTCCGGAGGGCGGATCGGTCACGGAATTACCGCCGCCGAGGCAAACATTCTGGCCGGGCGCGAGAACCTGCGCGACATCGAGCAGACCGTTCTCGCCTCGGTGATCCAGGCTTATGCCGACGTGATTCGCGACGTCGAGATTCTGCGCGTCCGTCAGTCCAACCTTGGCGTGCTGCGGCGTCAGCTGGACGAAGCGTCGGCGCGGTTCGAGGTGGGCGAGATCACCCGCACCGACGTAGCCCAGTCCGAAGCCCGGCTGGCGCAGTCGGAAGCCGACCTGGCCAACGCCCAGGCGCAGTTGTCGGTGTCGCGGGCGACCTACGCCGCAGTGGTCGGGCAGGCTCCGGGTGATCTGGCGCCGATGCCCACTCTCCCGAACCTGCCGACCGACTTCGACAGCGCGCTGAACGTCGCGCTAACAGATAATCCCGGCATTCGGTCCGCCGCCTACAGTCTCCGGGCGGCCGAGGCGAACGTCGCGGCGGCCAAGGCGGAATTCCTCCCGTCGGCGCGACTGTCATCCTCCTATGGCGGCTCGTCCGACCTGAACCGGATCGGAGACATCGTCGATAACACCGCCTTCCGCGCCGGTGTCACGCTGTCGGTGCCGCTGTTCACCGGCGGCCTGAACGGCTCGCGGGTCGCTCAAGCGCTGGAGCGGGCCAACGTCGCCCAGATCAACGTCGAGGGCGAGCGCCGCACGACCCTGCAGACCGTCAGCTCGGCCTATGCCCAGTCCATCTCGGCGCGCTCGACGTTGGCGGCGGGGCAGGAAGCGGTTCGCGCCGCCACCGTCGCCGCCGAGGGCGTGCGTCAGGAGGCGCAGGTCGGCTTGCGCACGACCCTGGACGTTCTCAACCAGGAGCTGGAGCTTCGCAGCGCCGAGGTCACGCTCGCGACCGCGCGTCGCAACGAATACGTGGCGCAGGCCAATCTCCTTGCCGCCATGGGCCGTCTTGAAGGGCCCGATCTGGACGCTTCTCTCTCGGTCTACGATCCCGCCGAGAACTACAACCGGGTCCGCAATCGCGGGGCGGTGCCGTGGGAGGGCATCGTCGAGGCGATCGATCGCGTGGCGGCGCCGCCGATCGTTCCGGCCAATGACGCCGCCGATGCGCCGATCGACACCCAGCTCAAGTCCGAAGTCGTCCAGACAGCCCCGCGCCCGTGAGCCGGGCGGTCGCCCGGCAGGCGATTTTCTGAAGCTGCACTACCGCGTGACGAGAAAAACGCCCGTTGATTCCGACGGGCTGAGATGCGACGACAGCCATACAGGACCGCTCGCCGGCCTGGACGCCACTCGACAGGCAGATCGCTCCCCGGGGTTTCGACATGACCGACCAGACCGCCCAGGAACCGACGATGGAGGAAATCCTGGCGTCGATCCGCAGGATCATCTCCGAAGACGACGCCCCGGCCGAGACCGCCGCCGCGGGCGCCGCTGAGGCCGAGCCCGCGCCCGAGCCTGAGGCTCCCTCCGAAGCCTCTCCCGCCCTGATGGACGAGACGCCGTCGATGCAGGAGCCCGAGGCGGCCGACGAAGACGTGCTGGAACTGACCGAGGCGTACCAGCCGCCGGTCGCCGAGAGCATCGGCGACCTGGATGTCTCGCCGGCGCAGGAGCCCGAGCCGTTCTCCGCCGAACCGGTCAGCGAGTCGGCGTACGCGCCCGAGCCGGCTGCGTATCCTTCGACCCCGACCCCATCCTACGACAGCCTCGTCGGCGACAGCGCATCCGCCAGCGCCGCCTCGGCCTTCGCCGGCCTCGCCTCCACCCTCAGGAAGCCAGAACCCATGGAACCCGCGACCGGCTCCGGCCCGACAGTCGACGAACTGGCCCGCAGCCTGCTGCGCCCGATGCTGAAGGAGTGGCTGGACGCCAACCTGCCGGCCATCGTGGAGGCCCAGGTACGCAAGGAAGTCGAACGCATCGCCCGCTCCGCCGGCTAGCTTCACCTGCGACCTGATCAAGGCTAGATCATTCCGGGGCGGCTCCAGTCGGGGCCGCCCTTTCTCTTTGTCTGAAGACCGTTCCCATGCTCGACAAGACCTTCGATCCGAAAGCCGCCGAACCGCGCCTCTACGCCATGTGGGAGGAGAGCGGCGTGTTCGCTCCGAGGACGGACGGCGCCGCGGAGGCTTATACGATCGTCATTCCGCCGCCGAACGTGACGGGCTCGCTGCACATCGGGCATGCGCTGAACAACACGCTGCAGGACATCTTGACGCGCTATCACCGCATGAAGGGCAAGGCGTCCCTGTGGGTGCCTGGCACGGACCACGCGGGCATCGCCACCCAGATGGTGGTCGAGCGCCAGCTGGCGGCGGCGGGCAATGTGAGCCGCCGCGAGATGGGCCGCGACGCGTTCGTCGACAAGGTGTGGGAATGGAAGGCGACCAGCGCCGGCTCGATCCAGCAGCAGCTGCGCCGCCTCGGAGCGTCATGCGACTGGTCGCGCGAGCGCTTCACCCTCGATCCTGACCTGCAGGTCGCGGTTCGCAAGGTGTTCGTCCAGCTGCACAAGGAAGGCCTGATCTACCGCGACAAGCGGCTGGTGAACTGGGATCCCCATTTCCAGACCGCCATCTCCGACCTCGAGGTCGAGCAGCGCGAGATGGGCGGCTTCTACTGGCATTTCGCCTATCCGCTGGCCGACGGCGTCACCTATGAGCACCCGGTCGCCTACGACGGCGACGGCCAGCCGACGGAATACGAGACCCGCGACTATATCGTCGTCGCCACCACGCGGCCGGAGACCATGCTGGGCGACACCGGCGTGGCCGTGCACCCGGAAGAT
>NZ_DASWNO010000280.1:0-6222 GCF_036399195.1 Brevundimonas sp. | reverse complement strand
GGGCGACCCTACGGCCCCCACCAGCCGCCCCTGCCGGTCGAGCACGATCACCGGCGCCATCGACGAGCGCGGGCGCTTGCCCGCCGCGACCGCATTGGCCGCCGGGCCGCCGTCAGGCCGGGTCGGCGAGAAGGAGAAGTCGGTCAGCTGGTTGTTGAGGAAGAAGCCCGCCGCCATTCGGCCCGAGCCGAACACGCTCTCGACCGTGGTGGTCATGCTGACGGCGTTCCCTTCAGCGTCAACGATGACGAAGTGAGAGGTGCCGGCGAGCTCCCGCGTCGCGTCGGGTCCGGTCAGGACGCCGCCCGGCGGAACCCCTGCCTCGGCTGAGCCGGTCAGGTCCGGCGCCAGCCGCGCCCGCTCGGCGACGTAGGCCGGGTCCAGCAGCCCCTGCACCGGCACGCCGACAAAGCCCGGATCGCCCACGTAGCGGTCGCGGTCGGCGTACATCAGGCGCTGCAGCTGTCCGAAGGCGGCCCAGGCCTCGGCGCTGTCCGGTCCCTGGCCGACGGCCGGCGTCAGCTCGGCCATGGCCAAGAGCTGCAGCACCGCCACGCCGCTGGAGGGCGGCGGCGGCACGCACACGACGTAGATTCGGTACGGCCGGCACAGGGCCCCACGTTCGATCGGCCGGTAGGCGGCGATGTCGGCCTCGGTCAGCCCGCCGGGCCGCGGGGCCTGCGCCACCGCCGCGGCGATCTCGCGCGCGATGCGGCCCCGATAGAAGCTCCCAGGCCCGCCCTCGGCGAGTTCTGCGAGGGTGCGGGCGTACTCGGGATTGGCAAGCCGGTCCCCGGCGACCAGCCGGGTTCCGTCGGGCTTGGTGAAGTAGGCGTCGGCCCAGCGCGTCCGCGCCTGCCCCCGCGTCGCCGCGACGAAACCGGACAGACGCGGGCTGACGATGAAGCCGTCGGTCGCCAGGCGCCTCGCCTCGCCGAACAGATCGCGCCAGGGCAACGCGCCGTGCGTCTCATGCGCCATCCCCAGCATGGCCACCACCCCAGGCGCGCCGGTCGACCGGCCGCTCAGGATCGCGTCGGCGATCGGCAGCGGGCGACCGTTCTCGAAAAAGAGTTCCGGCGTGGCCGAGGCCGGCGCCGTCTCGCGCCCGTCGTAGCTGGTGACCTCGCCCGTCGCCGCGTCGAACACCATCATGAAGGCGCCGCCGCCCAGACCGGACGACTGCGGCTCGACCAGCCCCAGCACCGCCTGCACCGCGACGGCGGCGTCCACCGCCGAACCGCCGCGGCGCAGCACCTCCAGCCCCGCCTCGACCGCCAGCGGATTGGCGGCGGCCACGAACGGACCGCGCGCGGGCGGAGGCGAGGCCGCCGGGGCGGCGGCCTCGCCTCCGCCCGCGCCTCGCGCCGGAACCGCGCCGCCGCACCCGGTCAAGGCGACGCACGCCGCCGCGAACAGGGCCGTCAGGGCGCGGGGGCCGGGAGGTCGGAATGCGATCATGGAGGAACTCGGCGGGCGTCGGGGAGAGCGACGGGCACACTGCCCCGGCGGCTTGTCGAACGGAACCCCGGTCCGGAGAAACGGGGGGCTCGGGCCGTTGAGGCGGTCGGTCGAAAACCCGCCGCCAAGCCCTTGCCCCCTCATGCCCCTTCGGCTAGATACCCGCCCTCGCCGTTCGCGGCCAAGCGCGCCCGTAGCTCAGCTGGATAGAGCATCAGACTACGAATCTGAGGGTCGGACGTTCGAATCGTTCCGGGCGCGCCAATTTTTCAAACACTTAGCTTTCGAGCTCCATCGCTTTGGTGGCTCTGGGACCCGTATGGGACCCAGAAGTGAGGAATAACAATCTATTGTAATCCCCTTCAGGGACACAATCGGCCCTCAATCGACCGGTTTTCGCCCGGTCTCAGCAACGCGGCGAATCGGGTTTCGGCGGCTATCGGAGGGCGCTGGCGTCGCTTCGACAGCGCCTGCGAACAGTGCGTGAGCGCGGCTAGAAGCCTGCCGCCGACAAGTCGGTCGGATCTTCGAGATCGCCGCCGGGTCCGATCCACAGCCTCGCCGCCAGACCACCCTTGGAGCGGTTTTTCAGATCCAGCCCACCGCCATGCAGTCGGGCCACGGAAGCGGCGATCGCGAGACCGAGGCCCGCGCCGCCCGTCCGACGACTGCGGGAGCGGTCGAGCCGCGCAAACGGCTTGAGGACAGTCTCCAGCTCCGCCGCAGGCACGCCCGGACCTTGGTCTTCCACCACGATGCTGAGCCGCTCGCTCTCGACTTCCAGAGCGAGGCGGGCGACGCCCCCGTATCGGACCGCATTGTCGACCAGATTGCGGACCGCCCTCGTCAGCAGGTCGGGCCTGAGCGTCCACGCGACATCCGGACCCGGCCGGAGTTCGACCGCGGCCCCTTGCGCCGCAAACTCCTCCAGGATGCTCCGCAACAACGCCCTCACATCGACGCGCGACAGAGGTTCGGCGGACCGGCCGGTCCGGGCGAGAGTGAGTATGTCGTCGATCATCCGGTCCATGCCGTCCACCGTCGCGAACAAGGCGGACCGCTGGTCTAGCGGCCTCATGGAAGCCGCCCGGATTCGCATCGACGCGAGCGGCGTGCGCAGATCATGTCCGAGCGCGCCGAGCATCTGGTCCTTCTCATCCAGAAGGGTGGCGATGCGGTCGTTCATTGCGTTGAAGGCCGTGATCGCCCTGCGCATGTCGGGCGGTCCTTCCGGCTCAAGACGCGTCAGCGGCCCGGCGCCTGAAAACCCTTCCGCCGCTGCCGTCAGGCGCTGCAAGGGACGGGTTACCCGGTTGGAGAGCCAAGCTACCGCCGCGAGTAATATCACGAAGATGCAGACGCTCAGCGGGGTCAGTAGATGGTGGGAGCCATGGAGATGTCTCAGCCCTGTGGCGAGAGTCCAATTGAGGAGATGGCCGGCCGCAAAACCGCCGATGGCGATCGCGAGGAGCTGTGCGCGCAGCGACAGGTCCGGTGGCCCGACCCTCACGACCGAACCACCTTGGCGTCGAGCATGTAGCCAGCGCCCCAGACGGTCTTCAGCCACCGCGGGCTGCGGGAGTCCTCCTCCAGCCACCGCCTCAAACGGCTGATCTGGTTGTCGATGCTGCGGTCGAACGGCTCGCCGGCCCCGCTCTGGGTCAGGTCCAGAAGCTGGTCGCGGCTGAGGATACGCCCAGGGCGACACACCAACGCGTGCAGCAAGCGAAATTCGCCGATGCTCAGAAGGCGCGAGTCTCCCCCGGCCCGGCTCAGGCGGCGGGTGTCCGCCTCGAGCGTCCACGGACCGAACAAGTAGCGCTCCGCGCCGGGATCCGGAGGCAGGGCGGGCGCCCGACGGACGCGTCGCAGCACCGTCCTCATCCGCGCGGCGAGCTCTCCCGCGTCGAAGGGCTTGCAGACGTAGTCGTCGGCGCCGAGCTCCAGCCCTGCGATGCGGTCCCTTGTCTCGGTGCGGGCGGTGACCAGGATGACCGGGATGTCTGTCGTCGTTCGAATGAAGCGGGCCAGGGACAGGCCGTCCTCGCCGGGCAGCATGACGTCGAGGATCAGCAGATCGAAAGAGGCGGAAGCGAGGAGGCGTCGCGCGTCCTCCGCGCTTTCGACGGCCGTCACCTGGAAGCTGCTTCTGGACAGGTAGCGGACCAGCGGTTCGCGGATACCGTCCTCATCCTCGACGACCAGGATCCGGGGCAGGACGCGGGCCTGTCGGCCCCCATCCACGCCCCGGACTTCGTAGGGCGAAACGTGAGCCCGTGCACTCAATGCCGGGAGCCGTGCTGCATCGCGGCGCTGACCTCCGCCACGGTCAGACGACCGTCCCGGTCGGCGTCGGCCGCCGCGGCGTGGCGCCCCATCATCTCGCGGAACCGGGCTTGGGACAGCGGGGGCGTCCCGTGCTCCGCCCCGTGGTTCGCCGCGCTTGCGTGATTCGCGGCCGGCATCATGGCATGGAGCGCGCGCAGCTCCTGCGAGGACAGCTGGCCATTCCGGTCCTGGTCGGCCCGGGCGAAGAGCTGGTCGCCATGGGTGCTCAACTCCTGGGGCGAAATCACGCCGTCACGATCCGCATCGAGCGATGACGGATCGAAACCGTGATTCGCTTGGAACGCATGGGCGGCGGTCACCACGCCGAGCGTAGCGAGGCCGATGAGCAACGGTGTCTGGAATCGGAGTTTCATACGCCTTGTCCTCTCGTGGCGCGGAAATGCGCCAAACCAGACCCTGCAGGACAGATGTCGCAGACTTATCCCACAACAGCGAGGTCGCGGCGATGACATTGCGAGGCCGGATGTGTCCGCCCCGAATGCCAGCGCAGGGGCTAGGCAACACTGAACGTCGGGTCGGACGAGCGGCGATTGCCTCTCCCCCACGCGAAAGCTACAGAGCTCTCGGAGCCCTGATTTGCCGGACGTCCTTCGCCACCTCTGCATCGGTCTGTGCGTCGCCGTCCTGGCGGCCATGAACCTGCATGGCCTGTCGGCGTCTCAGCACGAGCTGGGGCATGCCGCCGACTGGCCCGCCGTCGCGCTCACCGACACGGACGACGATCACCATGCGCCCCACGTGCACATGGCGCCGGAAGAGGTTCCGGATGTCGACGCCGATCCTGACAGCGACGGCCCGATACCCGTCGGGCACCACCATCACGGCGGCGGGGATGTCCAGGCGGCTGCGCCCGGCTCGGGCCGGACGCTGATTGCGGCCACGCCTGCGACCTCCGCCGTGTGGCGACCAGGCGTCGATCCGGCCTTGTCGAGCCTGCCGGGCGATGGGCCGGAACACCCTCCCAAACGGATGCGCACGGTCGTCTGAACCGGCGTGGCCGTTCGGCTGCGCGCAACCCGTTTTCCGGAGATACCCTTGAAGACCCCGATCGCCGGCTGCGCCGGATCGTGGGCGCGTTTCGCGGCCGTTTCGGCTGCGGCGCTCTCATTGGCGGCCTCACCGGCCCAATCCGCCCAGGCGCAAGAGCCGACCAACTCCGTCGCAAATGCGCCCACGCTGTCTCTCGAACACGCTCTCGCGCGCGCCGTCGAAGCCGATCCCGGCCTGCCCGGGGCGGAGGCGCGGGCGCGCGCCGGCGACGCCGCTTTGCGCCAGGCTGATGTCCGGCCCAACCCCACCGTCGGCCTGATGGTCGAGAACCTGCCCACGCTCGGCGGCGGAAACATCATGGACCGGACCGAGACCACCCTGTCCTACGAACAGCGGTTCGAACGCGGCGGCGATCGGCCGGCGCGCGTGGCTCTGGCGCGGGGTGAAGCCGCCCTCGTTCGGGCCGAGGCCGCGATCCGGCGGCTTGATCGTTTGGAGCAGGTGCAGCGCGCCTGGGCAGAGGCCTTGGGCGCCGAGGCGGACGTTGAGATCGCTCGCGAACGCCTCGCCCTGGCCGAACGCTTCCAGACCGAAGTGCAGCGTCGGGTCGACATGGCCCGCGACCCCCTGTTCGCCGGCGCCCGCGCCGAGGCCGAACTCGCCCAAGCGCAGATCGACTTCGACCAGGCCGAAATCCAGGCTCGTCTTGCCCGCGCCACGCTGGGACGGTTCTGGATCGGGGCGTCAGACTTTTCCCTCGATCCGGCTGACTTCGAAGACACCAGCGCCGCCCGCGAAGTCGCCGGGGAGGCCGCCGAGATCGACCTCGCGGTGCTGGCCGCGCAGCGCGATGTCGCCCAAGCGAGGGTCAGCGTCGAACAAGCGCGGGCCACGCCCGATGCCACCGTCAGCGTCGGGGTCCGCCACTTCTGGGACGGGCAGGACCTCGGCCTGGTCGTAGGCGGCTCCATCCCGCTCGGTCGCTATGACCGGAACGAGGGCGCCATCGAGCGGGCGAGGTTCGAGGGCGTCGCCGCCCAGGCTGACATGGCGGCGCTTCGGCAGGAACGAGAGCGGGAGATTGCGCGCCTTCAGGTGCTGCTCGCTTCGAGGGCGCTGGAAGCCCGGCGCATCGCCGCCGAGACCCTGCCCCAAGCCGAGCGCGCCGTGGTGCTCGTGCGAGAAGGGTTCGCGCGGGGCGGCTTCACCTACAACGACGTGATCGCGGCCCAGAACGCGCTGCTCGCCACCAAGGCCCGCCGCGTCGCCGTGCTGAAACATTTCCACATCGATCGCGCCCGCCTTGATCGGCTGACCGGCGCGCATGCCGACCTGCTCGGCCTGGAGGCCCGCTCATGATCCGTCTCATCCCATCGCGGCGCGTCATCGCCGCCTCGCTGCTGGCGCTTGCGGTCGGCGTTT
>NZ_DASWNO010000279.1:0-15015 GCF_036399195.1 Brevundimonas sp. | reverse complement strand
CGATCTGGCGGCGATCCTGACCAATCTCGAGCCGCGCGACGTCCTGTTCATCGACGAGATCCACCGGCTCGCTCCAGCGGTCGAGGAGATCCTGTATCCGGCGATGGAAGACCATGTGCTGGACCTGATCATCGGCGAGGGGCCGTCGGCGCGGTCGGTGCGGATCGATCTGGCGCCGTTCACCCTGGTCGGGGCGACGACGCGGGCCGGGCTGCTGGCGACGCCGCTGCGCGACCGCTTCGGCATTCCGTTGCGGCTGGAGTTCTACACGCCCGAGGAACTGGTGCGGGTCATCACCGGGGCGGCGCGCAAGATGGGCGTGTCGGTGGACGAGGCGGGCGCGCGCGAGATCGCCAGCCGCGCGCGCGGGACGCCCCGCGTGGCCGGGCGGCTGCTGCGGCGGGTGCGGGACTTCGCAGAGGCCGAGGGCTCGCCGGTGATCGACCGGCTGGCGGCGGCGCGGGCGCTGGCCCGGCTGGAGGTCGACGAGGCGGGGCTGGACGCCAACGACCGCCGCTTCCTCAAGGCGCTGATCGAGAACTATGGCGGCGGGCCGGTCGGGATGGACACCCTGGCGGCGGCGATCGCCGAGGCCCGCGACGCCGTCGAGGACGTGATCGAGCCCTATCTGCTCCAGCAGGGCTTCATCCAGCGCACGCCGCGCGGCCGCATGGCCTGCGCCAGGGCCTACGCCCACCTCGGCCTGACGGAACCGCCGAAGACGCCTCAGGCGGGGGATCTGTTCGGCGGCAAGTGAGAGGCGTCGAGGCTTCACCTCGCCCCCGAACCCGGTCATGCTCCCGTCAAGGAGGCGGCATGGCGAAACGGGCGATCCGGACAGAGCGGCTGATCGCGGTGCTGGGCGTCGCGGTGCTGCTGCTCGGCGCGCTGGCGATCTGGGCGACGACGCAGGGCGCCGGGCCGGGGTTCACGCAGGAGCCGGTGGGGCGGCGCGTGCTGCGGCAGGCGCGCGAGCAGCTGGGCCGGCAGGCGGAGGTGCGGCTGATCGAGCCAGGCCGGGGCCGGGTCGCTTGCGGCTATGTCTCCGAACGCCGCGGCGGGCCGGCCGTGGGCTTCATCTCGCGGCCGAACCGGATGCTGCTGAGAGACGATCCCCTGAGCCGCGAGTTCCGCGCCATGATCGTGGCGGATTGCCCGGCGTTCCCGGAACGCCCCTTGTCGCCGGCTGCGCCATGACCGGCACGGATGCGCCGACGGCCGGCCGGTTCGAGGGCCGGGAGCACCGGCTGCCGGTGCGGGTCTATTACGAAGACACCGACTTCACCGGTCTGGTCTATCACGCCAACTATGTGCGCTATTTCGAGCGGGGTCGTTCGGACTGCCTGCGCCTGATGGGCATCGGCCACGCGGAACTGCTGGACGGCGACCAGCCGACGGCCTTCGTGGTGACGAAGATGGAGTTGGCCTTCCTGAAGCCGGCCCGGATCGACGACGCGCTCGTGGTGCGAACCCGCTACGAGTCGGTGAAGGGGCCCCGGCTGATGATCTCGCAGGCGATCACGCGCGGCGACGAGGTGCTGTGCCGGGCCGAGGTCGAGGTGGTCTGCATCCACATGGACGGGCGGCCGCGGCGGCCGACAAAGGCGCTGGTCGCGAAGGTCGGGCCGTGGTTGGCCCAGGCCGGCTGAGGCAACATTGCCAAGCTGTCATGTGCACCGAAGCCACGGCCCGGCTACACCTCGCCCCACGCGGCTGAATCGCCACACAACGGCCATGCCCGTCCGGTGCACAAGGACGGCGAGACGCAAGGATTCCTGAATGACCGCCACCGCCGACGCCGGGATGCTGAACCCGCTGCACATGTTCCTGGAAGCGGACATCGTCGTGCAGGCGGTGATGATCGGCCTGATCATCGCGTCGCTGTGGTCGTGGGCGGTCATCATCGACAAGGCGGTGCGCTTCTCGTCCCTGAACCGCGAGGCGGATACGTTCGAAACGGCGGTCGGATCGGGCCGGTCGCTGGAGGAGATCGCCTCGCAGGCGGGGCCGAATCCGGTCCACCCGCTGCCGCGCATGCTGGTCGTCGCCCTGGCGGACTGGCGCGACGCGCGCAAGGGCGGTCCGCTGACCGAGAACCAGGCCAATCTGCTGATGTCGCGGATCGACCGGGCGCTGGACAGCCTGATCGCGCGCGAGGGCCAGCGGGTCGAGAACGGGCTGGGCGTGCTGTCGGTGGTCGCCACCTCGTCACCCTTCATCGGCCTGTTCGGCACGGTCTGGGGGATCATGAACGCCTTCGGCGCCATCGCCTCCTCGGGCAACACCAATCTGGCGACCGTCGCCCCGGCGATCTCGGAGGCGCTGTTCGCCACGGCGCTGGGCCTGGCGGCGGCGATCCCGGCCTACATCGCCTACAACAAGTTCTCGATCGACGCGGGCAAGTTCACCGGCCGGCTGGAGAGTTTCGCCGACGATCTGCAGGCCGCGGTGGCGCGGCGCCTGGGCGCCTCCAGCGCGGCTCCGGCGGCGGCCCCCGCCGCCGATCACAGCCGCCGGGAGTATTGAGCCATGGCTCTGGCTGGCGGCGGAGGCGGCGGGCACGTCCGGGGCCGAAGGCGACCGCGCAAACGGCCCCTGAGCGAGATCAATGTGACGCCGCTGGTCGACGTCATGCTGGTGCTGCTGATCATCTTCATGGTCTCGGCGCCGCTGCTGACGACCGGGGTCGAGGTCGAACTGCCGAAAACCGAGGCGCGGGCCGTCGAAACGGATCAGGAGCCGGTGGTGGTCAGCATCGATCGCGACGGCGGCATCTTCATCGGCGACAGCGAGGTGGCGTGGGACCGGCTGGTGCTGCAGGTGGCGCAGGAAGGCGGCGAGGGCGCGCGCGAGAAGCCGATCTTCGTCCGCGCCGACGGCCGGGCGCCCTATCAGGCGGTGGCGCGGGTGATGGCCCGGCTGTCGACCGAAGGCTTCACCAAGCTGAACCTGATCACCGACACGTCCGCGCCGGCGGGCGGGGAGGGCTGACGCCATGGAGCGGCCCGGCTCGGCCCTGATCGGATCGGTGATCGTACACGCCGGCGCCGTGATCGCGGTGATCGCGGCCGGGCTGTACGCGCCGCGCGCCGAGCCGCGCCCGATGGTCAACGCGGTGCCGGTGTCGATCGTCTCGACCACGGTGGTAGAGGCCGCCGCGGCCGACAATCCGAGCGATGAGCTGGTGACCGAGGACGCCGCCACGGCCCCGGTTGCGCCTCCCCCGGAGCCGGAGCCGACGCCCACGCCCACGCCGCCCGCGCCGAGACCGACCCCGCCGCCGCCGACGCCGACACCGACGCCTGTGAAGAAGGCGCCGACGCCGCCGCGTCCGCAGCCGACCCCGCCGCGCCCGACGCCGCCCCGGCCCACCCCGCCGCGCGCCCAGCCCACCCCGGCGCGCCCGACACCGGCTCCGGCCCGGCCACGCGAAGACACGCTGGATCTCGATTCGCTCGTCGGGCCGGCGCGTCCCGCCACGCGCCCGGGCACGCGACCGGCTACCGGCGAGCAAGGCCGGGGATCCGCGCCGCGCGCCATGGGGCCGGCCCAGTGGAGCGCCATCTTCAATCAGGTCTACCGCAACTGGAGTCCGCCGTGCGGGACGCCGGGCGTGTCCGAGATGCAGGTCCAGATGGACGTCACGATCACGGCCAACGGCCGCATCGCGCGTCCGCCGACCCTCATCGGCCGCAAGTCCGATCCGGTCTGGATCGCCGTCGCCGAGGGGGCGGAGCGCGCCCTGTATCAATCAGCCCCGTTCGACGTGCCCGACGGCTTTGAGGGCGGCACGGCGCGGACGACGTTCATCACCAGCCGGGTGTGTTGAACGGGACACGGTTTGTGGCGCCGGCCAGCGTCACTGTCCCCAAAGTCGCCCCATTCACGGCCATGCTGGCCTTCGGCGTCGGCTCTCGCGATAACGGGCGGATCCCGAGACCGAGACTGCGGAGTACCCCATGCGATTGAACCGGCTTCTGGCGAGCGCAACCTTCGTGGCGATGGCGGCGACGTCCGCGGCGGCTCAGACGCCGCCTCAGAACCAGCCGGTCGAGGTCGTCATCGATCAGGGCGTTCTCCGGCCCTACCAGATCGCGGTGGTGGATTTCGCCGGCGAGAACGGCGCGGACCTCAGCGGGGTGATTCGCGCCGACCTGCGCCGGTCCGGCTATTTCGAGCCGATGAACCCGGCCAGCTTCGTGGAAACCGGCCTGACGCTGGCGAACGCCCCCAACTTCCCGCAGTGGACCTCCATCGGCGCACAGGCTGTGCTGTATGGCGCGGTCACGCGGCGCCCGGACGACCGCTACGACTTCGGCTTCCGACTGTACGATCCGTTCCGCCAGTGCCAACTGGCCTCGTACCAGTTCACCGCGACGCGCGAGCAGTGGCGCCGGATCGGGCACAAGATCGCCGACGTGATCTATCAGCGCATGACGGGCGAGACCGGCTTGTTCGACAGCCGCGTGGTGTTCGTCGCCGAGAGCGGCACCCAGCTGAACCGCCTGTCGCGGCTGGCGATCTCGGACCAGGACGGCTTCGACCCCGTCTTCCTGACGGGGGGCGAGGAGATAATCATGTCCCCCCGCTTCTCGATGAACGACCCCAACGAGATCACCTATGTGGCGCTGGGCAAGGACTACAGCCGCATCTACCTGTACAACCTGTCGACCGGGCGGCGGGAAAGCCTCGGCGAGTTTGACGGTCAGGTGTTGGCGCCGCGCTTCTCCAACGACGGGTCGCGCGTCGCCTTCTCCATCATCCGCGGCGGGAACACGGACGTCTATGTGATGGATCTGGCCAGCCGTCAGGTGCGGCGCCTGACCAGCGATCCCGGCATCGACACCTCGCCCTCGTTCAGCCCCGACAACCGTCAGATCGTCTTCACCTCGGACCGGTCGGGCAGCGCTCGCTTGTATGTAATGAACGCGGACGGCTCGTCCCAGCGCGCCGTCTCGCGCGGCGGCGGCCTGTACACGGCCCCGAACTGGAGCCCGCGCGGTGATCTGATCGCCTTCACCAAACAGAGCGGCGGCCGGTTCTCGACGGGCGTCATGCGCCCCGACGGCTCAGGCGAGCGCATCCTGTCGACCAGCTATTTCGAGGAGGGCCCGTCGTGGGCTCCCAACGGCCGCTACATCATGTTCGCGCGCCAGACGCCGGGCGGCGACACCCGGCTGTGGACCGTGGACCTGTCCGGCCGCGTGGTCTCGCAAGCCGGCTATTCGGGCCGGGGCTCGGACCCGGCCTGGTCGCCGCTGCTGGACGAGCAGCCGTCCATGCTGGGCGGCGGCCCCGATGGCTGCCCCGCCTGATGGTGCGGTCCGCCACTTCCAGTCCCTCATCGCCACTAGCGCCGGCGCCGGGCGGACAGTACGCATTCGTTCAAAGCCACGCCTGAGGCCAAGGCCTCACCAGGAGACCACCCGATGATGAAGCCCTCGACTCTCCTCCGTCTGACCGCCGTCGGGCTCGCGGTCACAGCCATGGCCGCGTGTACGCCGCGCCGTCCCGTCGAGTCCGGCGCGGGCGAAAGCCTGCCGCCAGGGACGAACAACGAACAGTACGGCAACGGCCCGGGCGGGGGCGTCACCGGCGGCAATCTGGGCGGCTCGGCCGCGCCGGGTTCGGAGCAGGACTTCGTCGTCAATATCGGCGACCGCATCTACTTCGACCTCGACAGCTATCAGGTGCGCCCGGAGGCCTATCCGCGGCTCGACGCCCAGGTGGCCTGGCTGCAGCGATATCCGAGCGTGACGGTCCGGATCGAAGGCAACGCCGACGAGCGCGGCACGCGCGAGTACAATCTCGCCCTCGGCGCCCGGCGGGCCGAGTCCGTGCGCGGTTATCTTGTTGAGCGCGGCGTCTCGGCCGGACGGATCGACACCATCAGCTTCGGCAAGGAACGGCCGATCGCGGCGGGGTCGGACGAGGAAGCCTTCGCCCGCAACCGCAACGCCCACACGGCGATCGTGTCCGGCGCCCCGCGCTGACCGACGGCTGATCCAGCAGGAGGGGCGGTCCGCGGACGGGCCGCCCCTTTCCTTTTGACCTCAGCTCCGGACCACCGCTAAATCCCGACGGGTCTGGGGGACGGAACATGGATATCGACGCCGCCGGGGGAGTCGCGACGGCCGGGCTGGTCGGCGGCGCCATCGAGAAGCCGACGGGTCACGCCGGCGATGCGCATGCCGTCTGCACCGATTGCGGTCAGCCCGCCACGGGCCGGTTCTGCGCCAACTGCGGCCAGCCCACCCATGTGCACCGGTCTCTGCTGCACCTCGGCGAGGAGATGCTGCACGGCGTCCTGCATTTCGACGCGCGCATCTGGCGCACCCTCCCGCTGCTGGCGTTCAACCCGGGCCGACTGACGCGCGAATGGGTGCAGGGGCGACGCACCCGCTACGTCTCGCCGCTGGCGATGTACCTGTTCACCGTCTTCCTGATGTTCTTCGCCTTCAGCTTCATGGGCGGGGATGGGGGCGGTGGGGCGACAACCGTCAACATCGACCAGCAGATTGCGACCGCCGAAGCCGACCTGGCCGAGGCCCGCACCGATCTCGCCGGGGCCACGGCCGGACTCGGCCTGCCGGTGGGAGCCGAGGGCAAGACCTGGACCGACGCTGGAGAACGGGCGGAACTCAATCAGGTCGAGGAAGATCTTGCGCGGCTGCGAGCCGCCAAGGAGGCTGGCGAGACGACAGTGGTGGCCGGCGGGGGCTGGACCGCGAAGATCGCCGAACGCGCGCGCAGCGGCGAGTTGAAGGTCAACACCGGCAGCAAGCGGATGGACAAGATCCTGCAGAAGAAGCTGCTGAACCCCGACCTCGCGCTCTACAAGCTGCAGCAGACGACCTACAAGTTCAGCTTCCTGCTGATCCCACTGTCGATTCCCTTCCTGGCCCTGCTGTTTCTGTGGCGCCGCGGGACGACCCTGTATGACCACGGCGTGTTCGTGCTGTACTCGCTCACCGCCGTGTCGATCCTGTTCATGGGCGCGGCGCTGCTGTCGCCGGTGTGGTCCGGCTTCGCCTTCCTGTTCGGCCTGCTGGTCAGCTTTGGCGTTCCGGTTCACATGTTCGCCCAGCTGAAGGGCGCCTACAGCCTGAGCTGGTTCTCGGCGGCCTGGCGGACCCTGTTCCTGCTGGTGTTCGCCAATATCGCGCTGGGCCTGTTCTTCACCGCCATCATCCTGCTGGGTCTGACCAGCTGACGCCTTGCAGCCGCCGCAAATCGGTGGGACGAAACCGCATGCCCAAGCTGCCCGCCTTCCTGACCAAACCCGCTCTGGCCACCCTCCTGGGCGTGCTGGCGATCACCGGCACGACGGTGGTCGTGGCCCAGACCGCGCCGGTGGAGGCGATCCAGTGGGACAAACGCCGGCTGGACCAGTTGGACCGCAACGTCCGTCGCCTGGAGCGGGCGCTGACGCAGCGCAACGCGGCGGGTCAGCCGGTGCTGGTCGAGCCCGATCCCGAGGTGATCGCCCTGCAGGGCCGCGTCGGCCTCATGGACCGGCGTCTGGCCGATCTCGAGGCGACGGTGCAGCGGGTCAACGGCGATCTGGAGCGGCTGACCTTCTCGCTGGACGAGGCGGGCGGGGCCAACACCACCCTGTCGACCCGGGTGCGCGAGCTCGAGACCAAGATCCGGGCCATGGAGGCCGCCGCCGCGCGCGAGGCCGAGCTGAACGGGCCGATCCCGAACACCTCGCCGACCGGGGACGCCGCGCGCGACCTGACCGCCGCCGCCCGGCTGGCCGCGACCGACCCGGAGCGGGGCGATCGCGCCCTGCAGACGGTGATCGCCGCCTGGCCGGACACGCCGCAGGCGCAGGAGGCCTCGAGCCGCCTCGGCGACCTGCGGGTCTCGGCCGGGGATCAGGCGGGCGCCGTCTCGGCCTACGCCGCCGCCCTGCGCGGCTGGCCGAGCGCGCCATGGGCGCCGGCCACGACGCTGGAGCTGGCGAACGCGCTGAACGCCACCGACCGCAAGACCCAGGCCTGCACGGCCCTGACCGAGTTCACCCGCCGCTACGCCGAAGCCGCCACGGCGGCGGTGCGGACGCGTGCGGCCGAGGCCCGGACCCGGATCGGCTGTCCGGCGGCGGCGGCCCCCGCCCCGACGCCCCGGCGGGCGGGCTGACGCCGGTCCACGGAGACTGGACCGCCGCCGTTCGCGCCGGCCTGTCGGCCCGGCTGGAAACCCATGCCGAGCATCCTGTCGGCCTGGCCCTCTCGGGCGGCGGCGACTCCATGGCCCTGCTGCAGGTGGCGGCTGAGTGGGCGCGGGAGAACGGTCGGCGGCTGCTGGCCCTGACGGTCGATCATGGACTGAACCCGGACAGCGAGCACTGGTCCGTCTTCGCCGGCGAGGCCGCGCGCGCGGCGGGGGCGGAGTGGCGCGCGCTAGGGTGGCGGGGACCGAAGCCGACGTCGGGCCTGCCCGCCGCCGCGCGCCGCGCCCGCCACGCATTGATCGCCGAGGCGGCCCGCAAGGCGAGGGCCCGGATCGTCCTGTTCGCGCACACCGCCGACGACGAAGCCGAGGGCGAGGTGATGCGGGCGGAAGGGTCCACGCTGGGCCGGCTGCGCGACTGGGCGCCGTCGCCGGTCTGGCCGGAGGGGCGCGGCCTGATGCTGCTGCGGCCGATGCTGGGCGCGGGACGGGCGGAGGTGCGGGACTGGTTGGCGGCGCGGGGCGTGGGCTGGATCGACGATCCGGCGAATGAGGATCTGAAATACGCACGGAGCAGGGCGCGTGCGTCCCTTCTCCCATCGGGAGAAGCCGGCGCGAGAGCGCCGGATGAGGGTCGGGGGTTTGAAGCGGCGAAGCCGCCCCTGGACGGCCGACCCTCACCCTTTCCCGCTTCGCCCTGCCCTTCGGGTCGCCTGACCCATCGCTTCGCTCCCGGAGCCTCAACCCCTCTTCCGATGGGAGGGGGGTTGCTTGAGATCGGGCGCGCTGTAGACGCCCATGCCCTGGCCGCTGTCCTCGTCTGCGCCGGCGGCGGGGAGCGGACGCCGCGGGGCGAGCCGCTGGCGGGGCTGCTGGCGCGGCTGGCGGCGGGCGAGGACTTCACCGCCAGCCTGTGCGGCGCGCGGATCGAGGCGGACGGGGCGCGGGTGCTGGTGGCGCGGGAGGCGGGGGAGTTCGTGCGTCGACCGCCGCCGCCCATGCCGCTCACGCCTGGCGCGCCGGCGGTCTGGGACGGACGCTGGCTGATCGAGACGGACGAGCCCGACTGGTCGGTCGTCGCGGCGGCGGGGCGGATGACCGGGCTGTCCGACGCCGACCGCGCCGCGCTGAAGGGCCTGCCGCCTGCTGTTCGAGGCGGCGTGCCTGTCCTGATCCGGCACGAGGGCGGCGCCCCGGTTCTTGCAGGGGCCGTGGCGAAGGCGCGGTCGCTGGTCGAACAGAGACTGGCCCTTGCGCTGGACCGAATGACGCATGAAAGGGACCTGGGCGCCGCCATCCATGGCGCCGCGCCCCCGGACCGCCTATTTTCGACCGGACAACACTGACGGAGCGTGGGTGCTCCGGGGAACGAGACAGAATGAACCTGCGCAATCTGGCCATCTGGGGCGTCATCATTCTCGGCGCGATGGCCTTCTACGTCGCCGTCAGCCGCCCCGGCGGACTGGCCGCCCCGGCCTCGGGCAAGGCCGCGGCCGAACGGCCCCAGACGATGACCTATTCGGACCTGCTCAAGGCCCGCGACGCCAACGCCATCGCCAGCGTCGAGTCGCGGGGTGAAACCCTCAAGGCCACGCTGAAGGACAACCGGGTCGTGACCGTCACCACGCCGGTGCCGAACGGCGACCTGCTGACCAGCATCGCCGCCACCGGCGCCCAGGTCGACGCCAAGTCGACCCGGCAGTCGCTGTGGGTCAGCGCCCTGATCGGCCTGCTGCCCTTCATCCTGATCATCGGCCTGTGGATCCTGATCATGCGCCAGATGCAGGGCGGGGCGCGCGGGGCCATGGGCTTCGGCAAGTCCAAGGCCAAGCTGCTGACCGAGCACAAGGGCCGCAAGACCTTCGACGACGTCGCCGGCGTGGACGAGGCCAAGGAGGAGCTGCAGGAGGTCGTCGACTTCCTCAAGGATCCGGGCAAGTTCCAGCGTCTCGGCGGCAAGATCCCAAAGGGCGCCCTGCTGGTCGGCCCTCCCGGCACGGGCAAGACCCTGCTGGCGCGCGCTGTGGCGGGCGAGGCCGGGGTGCCGTTCTTCTCCATCTCCGGCTCCGACTTCGTCGAGATGTTCGTCGGCGTCGGCGCCAGCCGCGTTCGTGACATGTTCGAACAGGCCAAGAAGAACGCCCCCTGCATCATCTTCATCGACGAGATCGACGCGGTCGGCCGTCACCGCGGCGCCGGTCTGGGCGGCGGCAACGACGAGCGCGAGCAGACCCTGAACCAGCTGCTGGTCGAGATGGACGGCTTCGAGGCGTCCGAGAACATCATCCTGATCGCCGCGACCAACCGTCCCGACGTGCTGGACCCCGCCCTGCTGCGTCCCGGCCGCTTCGACCGCCAGGTCGTGGTGCCCAACCCCGACGTCATGGGCCGCGAGAAAATCCTGCGCGTGCACATGAAGGACGTGCCCCTGGCCGCCGACGTCAACGTCAAGACCATCGCCCGCGGCACCCCCGGCTTCTCGGGCGCCGACCTGGCCAATCTGGTCAACGAGGCGGCCCTGATGGCGGCGCGCAAGGACCGGCGCATGGTCACCCACCGCGACTTCGAGGACGCCAAGGACAAGGTCATGATGGGCGCCGAGCGCAAGTCCATGGCCATGAACGAGGAAGAGCGCCGCCTGACCGCCTATCACGAGGGCGGCCACGCCATCGTCGCCATGAACGTCAAGATGGCTGACCCGGTGCACAAGGCGACCATCGTCCCGCGCGGACAGGCGCTGGGCATGGTGATGCAGCTGCCGGAAGGCGACCGCTATTCCATGAAGTACCAGCAGATGGTCGACCGGATCGCCATCATGGCCGGCGGCCGGGTCGCCGAGGAGCTGATCTTCGGCAAGGAGAACATCACCTCGGGCGCCAGCTCCGACATCCAGCAAGCGTCCAAGCTGGCGCGCCGCATGGTGACCCAGTGGGGCTTCTCCGACATCCTCGGCACCGTCGCCTATGGCGAGAACGAGCAGGAGGTCTTCCTCGGCCATTCGGTCGCGCGCAGCCAGAACGTCTCGGAAGAGACGGCCCGGATCATCGACTCGGAGGTCAAGCGCATCGTCAGCGCGGGCTGGGACGAGGCCCGCCAAATCCTCACCGACAAGGCCGCCGATCTCGAGACCCTGGCCCAGGCCCTGCTCGAGTACGAGACGATGTCGGGTCAGGAGATCAAGGACCTGCTGGAGAAGGGCGTCGCCCCGAACCGCGACGAGAACAACTTCCCCAACGCCGGTCCGTCCGTCTCGGTCCCGATCACCCCTGTGTCCGAGGGCGTGACCGTGGAGGAGCCGGCGACGGTTCATTAGGCTACGGCGCCGCCCCCTCCGTCACGGCGCGAAGGGCGCCGCGCTACCTCCCCACAGCGTGGGGAGGAGAGGAAGGGCGCGGTGTCTCCTCCCCATTCCATGGGGAGGTGGATCGACGGCGGAGCCGGCGAGACGGAGGGGGCGACGCGGTGAGGCGATCAGGACGATGACACGCAGACCTCTCGTCATGGGCATCGTCAACGTCACGCCGGACAGCTTCTCCGACGGCGGGCGGCTGGGCACCGTCGAGGCCGCCGTGGCGCACGGCCTGAGGCTGGTCGAGCAGGGGGCGGATCTCCTCGACATCGGCGGCGAGAGCACCCGGCCGGGCGCGGAGCCGGTCGACGCGGCCCAGGAGATTGCGCGGGTGGTTCCAGTGATCGAGGCGCTGCGTGCGCGCTGGGCAGGGCCCATCAGCGTCGACACGATGAAGCCGGAAGTCGCCCGGGCGGCCGTGGGCGCGGGGGCGTCGATCTGGAACGACGTTTCGGCGCTGACCTTCGACCCGCGCAGCGCCGACACGGCGGCGGCGCTGGGCTGCGGCGTGGTGCTGATGCACATGAAGGGCGAGCCCGGCACGATGCAGGCGGAGCCGCGCTACGGGGACGTGGTGGCGGAGGTGACGAGCTGGCTGGCGGCGCGCGCGGACGCGGCCATGGCGGCGGGCGTGGCGCGCGAGCGCATCTGGCTCGATCCCGGCCTCGGCTTCGGCAAGACGGCGGCGCACAACCTCACCCTGACGGCCCGCCTGGATCAGTTCGTCGCGCTGGGCTTCCCGGTGCTCTACGGCGCCAGCCGCAAGCGCACGATCCAGAGCGTCGACCCCTCCGCAGCGGATCCGACCGACCGGCTCGGCGGATCGCTGGCGCTGGCGCTGGAGGCTGCGCGGCGCGGCGCCGCTGTCGTCCGGGTCCACGACGTGCGCGAGACGGTGCAGGCGGTGGCGCTTCAGGCCGCGGTGCTCAGCGCCGGCTCATGACCGGCGGCTGGCCATACATCGCGCCGGTGCTGATGCTGGCGCTGTCCAACGTTTTCATGACCTTCGCCTGGTACGGTCACCTCAAGCACAAGACCGCCGCCCTGTGGGTGGTTGTGATGGTCAGCTGGGGCATCGCCTTCTTCGAATACTGGCTGGCGGTTCCGGCCAACCGGATCGGCCATCAGGTCTATTCCGCGGCCCAGCTGAAGACGATGCAGGAGGTGATCACCCTTGTGATCTTCGCCGGCTTCTCCGTCGTCTATCTGGGCGAGCGGCTGACCCTCAACCACGCCGTCGGCTTCGCCCTCATCGCCCTGGGAGCGTGGTTCGTGTTCCGCGGGCCGCTCGGTTCCTGAGGCTTGGCGCGCCCGCTGCGGGAAAGGCGCGCGTATCAGGCCTTACGGCGATAGTCGGTGACGGTGAAGTCGCGCCAGGCGCCGTCGGCCCCCTGCACACGGCCGGTCATGCGGCGTTCGTCGCTCGAGACGATCTCGAACACGTCGTCGTAGTCGCAGGTCTCGCCCTCGAGGTCGAAGCTGGGGCCGCGGCTTCGCATATGCAGCGCGCCGTCCGCCTCGACCGCGCCGTCATAGGTCCACAACGTCGGATGTTCCCAGTGCACGAAATCCCCGGTCGCCCTGCCTGTCTCAGGGTCGAGCGCGATCTGGAAGCGGTAGTCATCTGACTCCATCACCACCCATGCGCCGCGCCGGGTGACGGTCTCCGTCCCGGTGCGGGGCTCTCCGGGCCCGCATCGGCTCTCATAGGTCCATTCGCCCACCAGCTGGTCCAGCCATGTCGCGGTCATCGGTCCCTCCATTCAGCCACGCGCGCGTCGGGATGGCGGTCGAGCACGAAGCGCGGCTCGATCCCGCGTTCGAGCCAGATCTTGGCGCCGGCAAGAACCAGGGCGAAGCCGCCCGCCGAGTCGAGCGCCCTGGCGACGCCGGCCGGGCTGTCCTCGAAGCCCCGGTTCTCGACGTTGACGAAGGCGGCGTCGTCCCGGTCCTCGAACAGCCATTCGACCTCCGACGGATCGTCGGCGATGTCCCAGTCGATCAGGATGCGGCGGCCGGGCTCGACGGCTTTGACCAGTACGTCCGTGCCGACGCCATACATCTGCCAGTCCCAGCGGACCTGGGCCCCCGGTTCGAGCCGGTCCGAGCCTCTGGTGAACCAGAAGCGAGACGTCAGCGCCGGATCGAGGAAGGCCTCGAACACCTCGGCGACCGGGCGGCGGATCAGCATTCCCGCGGTGGCGACCGGTGCGCTCACGCCTCGTCCTCCAGCCGCTCCGCATAGGCGTCGCGCAGGGCGAACCAGCGATCCCACGACCACGGGTGGCGCACGCCGCGCGCGGCGTCGTCCAGCCCTTCCATGTGATGGTGCCAGCCGCTGAGGACGTTGCCGCGCGCCCCGGCCCAGGATTCCGGCACGCGGTGGATCAAGGTCAGGTGCGTGCCGTCGCCGGCGGGCTCGAGCCGCCACGACACCACCGACTCGGGGTTTTCGCCGAAGGTGTGCTCGAAGCGCGAGAAGGGCTGGACCGTCAGCACCTCGTTCGACTGCCGGCGCCGTTCGGGGGTGTCCGGCATGAACTCATGGTCGGGCTGGCGGAAGTTCAGCTCCATCCTGCCGCCGGGCACGGCCTCGATCTCGGCCTCGGCCAGCCAGCAAGCGAGGCCGTCGCCGGTGGTCAGGGCCTTCCACACCCGCTCGGGCGCATGCCGCAGTCGCCGTTCGAAGCGGAGCTCCCAGCCGCCGTCGATGCGACGGAGGCTTCCGGCCTCGGCTCCGAGCCGGACGGGGGCGGTCAGGGCGTCGCTCATTGGGGAAATTCCTTGTCCAGATGCGCCTCCAGCGCGTCGAGTTTGCCGGTCCAGAAGCGGCGGTAGCGGGCCAGCCACTGGTCGAGCTCGGCGAGCGGGGCGGGGTTGAGGCGGTAGAGCCGCCGCTGGGCGTCCTTGCGGACGGTGACCAGGCCGGCCTCTCGCAGCACCGACAGGTGCCGCGACACGGTCGGCTGGCTGATCGGCAGGGCGTCGACGAAATCCCCGGCAGGGCGCTCGCCGTCGGCCAGCATCGAAAGGATGGCCATGCGGTGAGGCTCGGCCATGGCCATCAAGGGCGCCTGCAAGGATGCGGTCATGTATATCGCTTAAAGCAAATATAGACGGAGTGCAATATATGACCTTGCGCTTGCCGAGCGCGCCGCGATTGGCCATCCAGCCGGGATGACCTCGCCCCTCGGACGCGTACTGATCATCGCCGGCTCGGACTCGGGCGGCGGCGCGGGCGTGCAGGCGGACATCAAGGCGGTCACCGCCCTGGGCGGGTACGCCGCCACCGCGATCACGGCGATAACGGTCCAGAACACCCTCGGCGTCCACGGCGTCCATCCGCTGCCGCTGGACCTGATCGAGGCGCAGGCGCGGGCGGTGCTGGACGACATCGGGGCGGACGCGATCAAGACCGGCATGCTGGGTTCGACGGCGGTGGTGGAGCGGGTGGCGGCCATCCTCGACAGCTGCGCCGCGCCCGCCGT
>NZ_DASWNO010000278.1:0-3200 GCF_036399195.1 Brevundimonas sp. | reverse complement strand
CTCGGCCTGTTCGCCGCTGGGGGCGCTGAACTCGCTGGGACCGCGCGACCGGGGGGTCCGCCGGGTCGCGCGCGGCGTCCCCTATGGCGATCACCCGCGCCAGAGAATCGACATCCACGCCCCGGTGGAAGCCGCCGAGCGGCCTTGGCCGATGCTGGTGTTCTTCTACGGCGGCGGCTGGGACAGCGGCGACCGCGGCCTCTACGCCTGGGCGGCTCAGGCGCTGGCGGCGCGAGGCTTCGTGGTCGCCACGGCGGACTACCGGCTGGTCCCAGAAGTGCATTTTCCCGCCTTCGTCGAGGACGCGGCGGCGGCGACAGTCGCAGCGGCCGGCGTCGCCGCCCGGTACGGGGCAGATCCGGAGCGGTTGGGCGTGATCGGTCATTCCGCCGGCGCGCATCTGGCCATGATGATCGCCCTGGACCGCCGCTATATGGCGGCGGCGGGCGCGCCGGACCTGATCAAGGCGGCCGCCGGACTGGCCGGGCCGTACGAATTTCTGCCGTTCGACGTCCGCGAGTCGGTGAACGCCTTCGGACGTGTCCCCGACCCGGCCGTGACCCAGCCGGTCACCTTCGTCCGCGCCGACGCCCCGCCGCTGTGGCTGGGCCATGGGACGGCGGACGTCGTGGTGCACGCCGAGGACACCACCATCCTGTGCGAACGGATGAAGCGGACCGGCGGCCGGTGCGAGGCCAAACTGTATCCGGGCCTGAACCACGCCGACCTGATCGCGACCTTCTCTCCACTGTTCCGGCGCAAGGCGCCGGTGCTGGACGACGTCGCGGCCTTCCTCAGGCGCGAACTGGCGTAAGGCGTCTCGCCGCTGGACAGACCGCCCGATCGGCGCATTCTGGCTCGATGAGGACTGTCCTGAACCTCGCGGCGCTGATCGCCTGCGGCCTGCTCGTCGCGGGGTTCACCCAGCAGTCGGCGGCGGAGGTCGAGCGCGCCTTCGCCGCCGCCCGCGCCGTCAGCCCGACGCCGCTGCGGCTCGATCGAGACCGGGCGGAATGGCTGGAACTGCGGCGCGATCCTGCATTCCGTGACGACGTGGATGCACAGTGGAACGAACGCTGGACCTCTGAAGCGGCCCGCGACAGCGCCGTCCGGGCCATTGGGGTGACGCCCGCCGATCTGCCGGGCGGCTGCGTCGAGATCGGCGTCAGCGGCTGTAAGACCCTCTCCGGCGGCTATCTGAACATCGATGGCGCGCGGCTGATGTGGCAGCTGCAGGAGGGGTTCACGGAAGAGGACGGCAGGGCGGCGGGTTATGTGCTGCTGACGGGCGCCGACCGTCTCCACCCTGTCGCCTGGGGCCGGGAGGCCGCCTGGTACGAGGCCCCGCAGGTGTTTCAGGCCGGCGAGCACGCCTATGTGCGCGTCGCCGGGGGCATGGCGGGCACCGGCGCCTTCAACGCCGACGTCCTGTTCCGCTACCGGCCGGGTGGCGAACCCCGCCTGGAGGAGATCGACACCGAGAGCTGGCGCGAGCGCGACCTGCCGGCCCTGCTGCCCGCGGGCCTCGAGATCTGGAAGGGGGTCGCCTACAGCGATACCATGCAGTCGGCGCGCGCTGGGCTGTGGCGTCCCGACGACGGCAACTGCTGCCCGACCGGCGGCGCCGCGACGCTCATGTTCGAGATCCAGGGCGACCGACTGGTTTTGATCACCCTGACCCCCGACGCCCCGGAGGATTGAGCCGTCTCGCCTTCGTCACGCTCATCCGCTATCGGAGATCATGACAAACACGAAGACCACGGCCCTCAGCGGCCCGGCGGCGCTGGACCGCCTCGAATCCCTCTACAGCCAGTCGGTCAGCAATCTGCGCACCGCGGTGGGCGCCTTCCTGAGGACTGGAGAGCGCGCCGACGCCGCGGCGAGGGCCGCCGGCCTGTTCTCCTATCCCGAACTGCGGGTCAGCTGGTTCGGCGAACGGCCCGAGAACCTGCAGGCCCGCGCCTTCGCCCGCCTGTCCCGGCCGGGCGTCTATGCGACGACCATCACCCGACCCGACCTGTATCGGCCCTACCTGCTGGAGCAGCTGAGCCTGCTGGAGGCCGACTATGGCGCGACCTTCGAGGTGCGGCCGTCGGAGCAGGAGATTCCCTTCCCCTATGTGATGGACGGGTCCGACGTGGCGCTGGACCGCAGCCAGACCGCCGCCGTGGCGCGTCACTTCCCGACCACCGACCTGGCCCACATCGGCGACGAGATCTCCGACGGCCTGTTCGACCTGACCAAGGATTTCCCCCTGGCCCAGTTCGACGGACTGAGGACGGACTTCTCCCTGGCCCGGCTGCGCCACTACACCGGGACGCCGGTGGAGGATGTGCAGAGCTACATCCTGTTCACCAACTACAACCGCTACGTCGACGAATTCGTGCGCTGGGCCTGCGCCCAGCTGCAGGACCCGAACAGCATCTACGACCGGCTGGTGTGCGCCGGCGGCATCGAGATCACGCGCGACACGCCCAGTCCCGAGACGGCGGTGATGGATGCGGCGTGGAAGAAGCACCAGATGCCCGCCTACCACCTGACCGCGCCAGGCCATCGCGGCATCACCCTGGTCAACATCGGTGTTGGGCCGTCGAACGCCAAGACCATCTGCGACCACCTTGCGGTCACCCGCCCGCACGCCTGGATGATGATCGGCCACTGCGGCGGCCTGCGGCCCTCACAAAGCATCGGTGACTATGTGCTGGCCCACGCCTATCTGCGCGACGACCATGTGCTGGACGCGGTGCTGCCGCCGGACATTCCGATCCCCTCGATCGCCGAGGTCCAGCGCGCCCTCTACGACGCCGCCAAGATCGTGTCCGGCGCGCCGGGCGAAGAGGTCAAGCGGCGGCTGCGGACCGGGACGGTGGTGACCACCGACGACCGGAACTGGGAGCTGCGTTACGCCCGCTCGGCCCAGCGCTTCAACCAGAGCCGTGCGGTCGCCATCGACATGGAGAGCGCCACTATCGCGGCGCAGGGGTATCGCTTCCGTGTGCCCTACGGGACGCTGCTGTGCGTGTCGGACAAGCCGCTGCATGGCGAGATCAAGCTGCCCGGTCAGGCCAACCGGTTCTACGAGGGGTCCATCTCGGAACACCTGCAGATCGGCATCCACGCCATCGACCTGCTGCGGGCCGAGGGCGACCGGCTGCATTCGCGCAAGCTGCGCGCCTTCGACGAGCCGCCGTTCAGATAAG
>NZ_DASWNO010000277.1:0-24456 GCF_036399195.1 Brevundimonas sp. | reverse complement strand
CGGCTGGTGGCCGAATACGCCCACCGCCACCGCATCAAGCCGGGCATGACCGGCTGGGCCGCCATCCACGGCTCGCGCGGGCCGCTGCACACCGCGCAGGACGTGCGGCGCCGGGTCCAGCTGGACGTCGAATACGTCGAGCGGCAGTCCGTCTGGCTCGACCTGTGGATCATGGCCGTGACGGTCCCCGTGCTGCTGGGCGACCGCGCGGCTGTGCGATGATCCGGAGGCGCTGATGTTCTGGCGCGGCGTCTGGGGCTACCTGCCCGCCAACATCGTGCAGGGCGTGGTCGGCTTCCTGTCGATCATCCTGTTCACCCGGCTGCTGAGCCCGGCTGATTTCGGCCGTTACGCCCTCGCCTTCTCGGTCCTGACCCTGGCCCATGTCGCGGTCTTCACCTGGCTTGAGGCGGCTATGGCGCGCTTCTGGGCCTCCGGCAGGCCGGGCCGCGACCTCGCGGGTCATTTCGCCAGCCTGTACCGCGCGGCGACATGGCTGAGCGTCGCCTTCATCCCCCTGGTCGGCCTTGTGTTGTGGCTTTGGCCCGCTGATCCCCTGCTGAAGTTCGCGCTCGCGGCCGGGCTGGCAGGCTGCCCGGTGCGTTGCTTCGTCAAACTGGCGCAGGAGCGATATCGCGCCGCGGGCGAGGTTTCCAAGGCCGCCAATCTGGATATGTCGGTGGCGGTCGGGGGCCTGCTCGTCGGCGTCGCCTTCGCCCTCGGCGGCGCGGGCGGCGCGGCGCCCCTCCTCGGCTTGGCCCTTGCGCCGCTCGCGGCCCTGCCCTTCATCCTGCCGGGTGAGTTGAAACAGTCGCGCGGCGGCGTGTTCGAGCGGGATCGGGTCCGCGGCTACGCCGTCTACGGCTATCCGATCGCCGCCTCACTGGCGCTGACGGTGGTGCTGTCCTCGACCGACCGCTTCCTGCTGGCCGCGTTCATGGACGAGGCGGCGGTGGGCGCCTATCACGCAAGCTATTCCATCGCGAACCGGACGCTCGACGTGCTGTTCCTGTGGCTCGGCTCGGCCGGGCAGCCGGCGCTGGTGATGGCGCTCGAGCGCGGGGGACTGGATCGCCTGAAGGGTGCGGCGCGCGAGCAGCTCTCGACCTTCCTTCTGATCGGCCTCCCCGCCGCCGCCGGTGTGGCGCTGGTGGCGCGGCCCCTGGCCGAGGTGCTGATCGGCGAGGAGCTTCGCACGGCAGCCGCCAGCGTGACCCCATGGATCGCCCTGTCGGCCCTGCTGTTCGGCCTTACCGCCTATTATTTCGGACAGGCCTTCACCCTCGGGAAGAAGACGAAGCGGCTGCTGGTCGCCATGGCCATCCCGGCGGGCCTGAACGTGGTGCTGAACCTCGTCCTGGTGCCGTACTTCGGCCTGTTGGGCGCCGCCTGGGCGACCGCGGCCAGCTTCGCTGTCGGCATGCTGGCGACCATGTGGATCGGGCGGCGTGTCATCGCCTTGCCGGTGCCGTGGGAGAGCCTGATCCGCTGCGGCGTGGCCACGGCTGTCATGGCGCTAGTGGTGTCGCGCCTGCCGGCCATCGGCGGCTTGCCCGAACTGATGCTGGACGCATCCATGGGCGGCCTCGTCTATGCGGCCGCGGCCCTGACGATCAACGCCGCCGGGGTACGCGACGTGGCCATGCGGCTAGTCGCGGAGCGCCGGTCACGGAGGGCGGCGGCATGAGCGCGCACATCCTCGACAACGCCGGCTGGATGGTCGCGTCCCCCGCCCTGTCGGTCCTGATCCCTTTCCTGCGCGACGATCCAGCCGACCTGCTGGCCCGGCTGGACGCTGAGGCCGGGGCGCTGAACGGCGCGGTCGAGATCGTGCTCCTGGACGACGGCACTGGCGACGCCCCTCTGACGGCGCGACTCACCGAACAGGTGCGAGCGATGGCCCTGCCCGGTCGCCTGATCTCCCTGACCGCGAATGAAGGCCGCGCCATCGGCCGCAACCGCCTCGCCTCCGCCGCGCGGGGCGGCAGCCTGCTGTTCCTGGACAGCGACATGCGTCCGGACCATCCCGGTTTCCTCCAGCGCTGGGCCGAACTGGTCGCCGCCGAAGACCCGGCCGTCGCCTTCGGCGGCTTCTCGCTGCTGCAGGCGCCCGACGAGGCCGAGTTCGCCGTCCACCGGGCCATGGCCGCCAAGTCCGAGTGCGTCGCCGCGCCCGAGCGCGCCAAGCAGCCGGAAAAATACGTCTACACCTCGAACCTGCTGGTCCGCCGCAACGTGTTCGAAGCCGAGGCCTTCGACTCCGGCTTCACCGGCTGGGGCTGGGAGGACGTGGAGTGGGCGGCGCGGGTGGCCCGGCGGTTCGAGATCCTGCACGTCGACAATCCCGCCACCCACATGGGCCTCGACACGGTGTCCGCGCTGGCGGGCAAATACGAGCAGTCGGCCCCGAACTTCGCCCGCATCACAGCCCGGCATCCAGAGCTGGTCGCCGCCTGGCCCAGCTACCGCGCCGCGCGAACGCTGAAGCGGCTGCCCGGTCTGGGCCTTCTGCGACCGCTGATGCGTCGCGGCGCCGAGGCCGGCTGGCTGCCGGTCGCCGCGCGGGCCTTTTCGCTGCGCCTCTACAGGGCCGCCCTCTATGCGGACGCCGTGTGATGGGTGACGTGGCCGTCATCGTGCCGACGCTGCGGCGTCCCGAGAGTCTGGGGCGCGCGCTCCGGTCCCTGTTCGCTCAAACAGGGGTCCTTGACCGGGTCGCCGAGATCGTGGTGGTCGACAACGATCCGTCCGGGTCGGCCGCCGTGACGGTTTCGGCGCTGGGGAAGGCCTCGCCCTGGCCGCTGCTTTACGTTCACGCCCCCACGCCCGGGGTCGCCACGGCGCGCAACGCGGGACTGGCCGCCACCGCCGCCCCCCTGATCGCCTTCCTCGACGACGACGAGGCCGCGTCGCCGGATTGGCTGGCGGCCCTGCTCCGCGCCCAGGCTGAGATCGGCGCGGACGCCGTGTTCGGGCCGATCGCCGGCCGCGCCCCCGAAGCGGCCGACTGGCTGCGACCCTATCTTGAGCGCTTCTTCGGGCGCGAGGGACCCGACCGAACCATGCTGGTCGACAGCCCCTGGGGCTGCGGCAACTCGCTGCTGGTTCGGGCGACCGCCCTGCCCGGCTCGGCCCCGTTCGACACCCGCGCGGATCACGCCGGCGGCGAGGACGACGCCCTGTTCGCGGCGCTGGGCCAGCGCGGCGGGCGCTTCGGCTGGGCGGCTGACGCCTGGGTCGAGGAGTTCGCCCCCGCCCACCGCGCCACGCTGAAATACGCGCTGGCCCGCGCCTTCGCCTACGGTCAGGGGCCGAGCCAGACGGCGGCGGCGGCGAAAGACTGGCCCGGCGTGGCCCGATGGATGCTGATCGGCGCGGCCCAGGCGACGGTCTGGGGCCTCGCATCCATCGGCCTCAGCCTGATCGCCAGCCCAGCGCGCGCCGCCGTGTACGATCGGACCGCCCGGGGCATGGGCAAGGTGCTGTGGATGAAAGGCTTTGAGCCGCACTTCTACGGCGCGCGCGAACTGGCGCGGCTGGAGGCGGCGGAGGCTTAGGTTAGCACCGCCGGAACCATGTCGCACCATGGGTGTTCACGCGTCTTCGGCGTCGCCGATGACGGCGGGGCCAGGTCTTGAGCGTTTCAGATTCCACTCCCGGCATGATCAACCGTTTCGAACTGCTCGTGCAGAGCGTGACCGACTACGCCATCTACATGCTCGACCCCACCGGCGTGATCACCAGCTGGAACGCGGGCGCGGAACGGTTCAAGGGCTACGCGCCCGATGAGATCATCGGCCAGCATTTCTCCAAATTCTACACCGAGGAGGACCTGCAGCGCGGCATCCCCGCCACGGGCCTGCGGACGGCGGAAGCCGAAGGCCGCTTCGAGGCCGAGGGTTGGCGGCTGCGGAAGGACGGGACCCGTTTCTGGGCCAATGTCGTCATTGACCCGATCTGGGACCCCTCCGGCGAACTGGTCGGGTTCGCCAAGGTCACTCGGGACCTGACGGTGCGCCGGGAGGCTGAGGAAGAGCTTCGCCGCAGCGAGGAGCGGTTCCGCTTCCTGCTGCAGAGCGTCACCGACTACGCGATCTACATGCTGGACACGGAGGGCCACGTCACCAGCTGGAACGCGGGCGCCGAGCGCTTCAAGGGCTATACGGCCGAGGAGATCATCGGCCAGCACTTCTCGCGCTTCTACGCTGCGGAAGATCAGGCTGCCGGCGTGCCGGCCCGGGCTCTGAGGACGGCGCTGGACGAGGGTCGCTTCGAGGCCGAGGGCTGGCGTTACCGCAAGGACGGGACGCAGTTCTGGGCCAACGTCGTCATCGACCCGGTCCGGAACGACAGCGGAACCCTGATCGGCTTCGCCAAGATCACGCGTGACCTCACCGAGCGTCGGGGGTCGCAACTCGCGCTGGAGCAGGCCCAGCAGGCCTTCTTCCAGTCCCAGAAGATGGAGGCCATCGGCAAACTGACCGGCGGCGTGGCGCACGACTTCAACAATCTGCTCGCCGCGATCATCGGCAGCGTCGATCTGGCTCGCCGGCGGCTGGCCAAGGGCGAGGACATCAGCCGCTTCCTCGACAACATCATGCAGGCCGCGGAACGCGGGGCGACGCTCACCCACCGGATGCTGGCGTTCGCGCGAAAGCAGGAGCTTGAGCTGCAATCCGTGCGTCTGCCCGATCTCGTCCGGGGCATGGCGGACCTGTTGCAGCGTACCATCGGCCCAGGCATCGCCATCGACACGCGCTTCCCGCTGCTCCTGAAGCCCGTCCGCGCCGACCCAGGCCAGCTCGAACTCGCCCTGCTGAACCTGGCCGTCAATGCCCGGGACGCCATGCCCAACGGGGGCGTGATCACGATCGGGGCCCGACACGAAACCGTTCAGGTCCGTAACGGACTGACGCCCGGAGATTACATCTGCCTCTGGGTTTCGGACGAGGGCGAGGGGATGGACACGGAAACCCTCGGCAAGGCCGTCGATCCCTTCTTCACCACCAAGGGCGTCGGCCGGGGCACCGGGCTGGGGCTTTCCATGGTCGCGGGGATGGCGGAGCAATGCGGGGGCAAGCTGGTCCTGAGCAGCGAAGCGGGCCACGGCGCCGTTGTTGAGATTTGGCTTCCGGTGGCTGCCGCGGATGCACACAGTCCTGAGGTCGCCGCACCACAGACCCCGGACCGCCGGGTCCTGGATCCCCTCACCATCCTGATCGTCGATGACGACGAGATCGTTCTCACCAACACCGCTGCGATGCTGTCGGACATGGGCCATACGGTCCTGCAGGCGCCGTCTGCTGCGGAAGGCCTTCGCATCCTGGGCAAGAGCCGCGTCGATCTGCTCATCACGGATTTCGCCATGCCGGAAATGACGGGCGCGGACCTTATCCATGCCGTCGAAGGCGGCTGGCCGCGGTTGCCGATCCTGCTGGTGTCCGGCTATGCCGAGATCCCCGAAGGCGCGGCCGTGGGCATCCCCCGGCTGGCCAAGCCGTTCCGGCCGCATCAGCTCACGGCGGCCATCCTCGACATGATGCGGGAGACCGGGTCATCGAAGGTCCTGAGCTTCACAGGCAGAAGCTGATCGGGCGTCCCAACCGGTGACGCGTCAGCCTTGCCGTCGGACCCAATTTGCTGCATCCGGTCCGCGTCACCGAGGACCCGGCCCCGCCGGGTGGCTACCCCGGGCGCCTATCCTCGGGAAACGTGAGCGACACCCGTGCGCGCGGCGCCGGTCGTTCCTGCTGCAGACCATAGTGAAATGACCTTGATCGCCTCGGCGCGCCGGCAATGGCTCGCCAATCCCCGCACGGATCTGCTGGCGGGCACCGTCGTGGCCCTGGCCCTTATCCCGGAGGCCATCGCCTTCTCGATCATAGCCGGCGTCGATCCCGCCGTCGGCCTCTACGCCAGCTTCGTGATCGCGGTGACCATCGCCTTCGTCGGCGGCCGCCCCGCCATGATTTCGGCGGCCACGGGCGCAATGGCGCTCCTCATGGTCACTCTGGTTCGGGACCACGGGCTCGAATACCTGTTCGCCGCGTCCCTGCTGACCGGCGTGTTCCAGATCATCGTCGGTCTGTTCAAGCTCGGCCGCTACATCAAGTTCGTATCGCGGTCGGTGATGACGGGGTTCGTCAACTCGCTGGCGATCCTGATCTTCCTGGCGCAGATGCCGGAACTGATCGGCGCCAACTGGCAGACCTTCGCCCTGGTCGCGGCGGCGCTGGCGATCATCTACGGCCTGCCTCGCATCACCAGGGCCGTCCCTTCGGCCCTCGTCGCCATCGTCGTGATCAGCGCCTTCGTCATCTGGTCAGGCGTCGATGTGCGGACCGTCGGCGACATGGGCGCGATGCCCTCGACCCTGCCGATGTTCCACATCCCGGCCGTGCCGCTGACATGGGAGACGCTGGCGATCATCGCGCCGGTGTCCGCCACCCTCGCCTTCGTCGGTCTGCTGGAGAGCCTGCTGACAGCCAACCTGCTGGATGACATCACAGACACGCCATCGGACAAGGATCGTGAGACGCGCGGACAAGGCATCGCCAACATCGCCTCGTCCCTGTTCGGCGGCATGGCGGGCTGCGCCATGATCGGCCAGTCGATCATCAATGTGACCAGCGGCGCGCGCGGGCGGCTGTCGACGCTGTGGGCCGGCCTGTTCCTGCTGTTCCTCATCCTGGTGCTGCAGGACTGGGTGGCGCGCATTCCGATGGCGGCGCTGGTCGCCGTGATGATCATGGTGTCCGTTGGGACCTTCGACTGGGGCTCGGTGCTGAAGCTGCGGTCCACGCCGTTCCAGTCTTCGGTCGTCATGATCGCCACCACCGCCACGGTGGTCGCCACTCACGACCTGTCCAAGGGGGTGGTGCTCGGCGTGGTGCTGTCCGCGATCTTCTTCATGCGCAAGGTGGGGAAGACCGTCGTGGTTGAGGAAACGCCGACCGCCGAGGAGGGCGTTCTGCGCTACCGCGTCAGCGGCAATCTGTTCTTCGCCTCGGCCGAGTTCTTCGCCGCCGCCTTCGAGCACCATGGCAACCCCAGGCGTGTCGAGATCGACATGAGCGACGCCCATCTGTGGGACCTGACCGGCGTCGCGGCGGTGGACAAGGTCGTGTTCCGCTATCGGAGGCAGGGAGCCGAGGTCGAGTTGATCGGGATGAATCACGCGGGGCGGACGCTGATTGACCGGGTCGGCAAGCACGACAAGGATCATCTGCCGGCGGGCGCTGGCGCGCATTGACCCCTAGGCGCGCTACCCCGCCAGCCGCTTCAGGAAGGCCGGAGGATTGTAGGTCGAACGGTTGACGACCACGCCGGCGATCTTGCCCCCGACCGCCTCGATCTCGTCGCGCAGCATCAGGGGCTCGTTGGCGGGCGTGATCCCGGCGGCGACCACAAGCACGGTCGAGTCTACGAAAGGCGCGAGGGTGATCGCCATGTCGTTGCGGTCGGCCGCGGGGGCGTCGATCACGACCGTGTCCGCATGCTTGCGCAGGGCGTCCCAGTAACTCGCGTCGCCGACCGCCTCGGCCCGCTGGCCCGAGCGCAGATGTTCGGCGGCGAAGCGCGTGACCCAAAGCCGCCCGCCAAGGCAGGAGCGGGCGGTCATCAGCCGCGCCGGATGCACGGGTCGGCCTTCGCGGTCCATCAGGCGCGGGGTGACGGCGAAGAAGATCGAGCCGTCCGGCGTGGCGATGGCGGCCTTGCCGAGCGCGCCGAACCGGCCAGCCTGACCGGCGACGGCTTCCATCTGCCCCTGCTGCGCGAGGTCGGCGTCGACCAACCAAACCGGCTTGCGGGCCCGAACGGCGGCGAGGCGCGCATACTCCCGCGCCACGGTCGACACGCCTTCGCCCGAGTTGGCGGCGGCCACCTGGACCACGCGTCCGCGATGGCCGGGAGCCGGGCCGAGCGCGGCCCAGAGCGCCGCCATTTCGGATGTGAGATCGACCATCGAATCGCTACGCCCGGCTACCGGCTCCTACGCTACCATGACTTCGGGGCGACCGCGGTCGTTGGCGGCCTTGATCGGCGCGACGGCGAGGACCGGCATTTGCAGCGTCCGTCCCGTCGAGGCCGGGGTGACGTAGCCCTTGCGGGTGAAGATGCGCAGCAGGCCGACGCACAGGGCGGTGAACGCCGCGAACAGGAACACCACGGCCAGCAGCGGCGCCTTCAGACTGGTTCCCCGGGTGGGCGCCTGCGCCCTCTCCAGCACGGTGACATTGTCGGCGCCTGCAGCGACCAGCGCGCTGTCGGCGCGGGCCGCGCTCTCGCGCTGCTGGAAGTCGCGGATGTTGGCCGCCAGAACCTCGCGGTTGCCCGCCAGATTGGCGTTGGTCGATTCCAGCCGGGTCAGTTCGGCCTGGCGCGAGCGCAGCTGGGCCAGCTGGCTCTCCGCCACGCTCAGTCTCGCGGCCAGCCCGTCGCGGTCGGCGGCTGCGGTGATGCGGGCGGTTTCGATCTCGGTGAAGATGGTGCTGGGGCCGGTGCGGACTTCCTTGGCGCCGACGGTCGTGCCGGTCGCGACATAGGCCTGAAGGTCGGCGATCTGCTGCTCGATGTCCTTCACCGGCTGGGCGTCGGGCGTATAGCGGGACAGCAGGGCCTCGCGCTGGGTTCGCAGCTGCAGGATCTGGTCCTGGGCCGAAATATTCAGGTCCTGCTGCAGCACGACCTCGGCGGGCTGCTCGGCCAGCTGCCGCTCCAGCGTCTCCACGCGACGCGTGGCCTGATTCAGCTGCGCCCTGAGCGACAGGGCCTCGGCGTAGGTGGTCTGGTAGGTGGCCGCCAGTGTCGCCTTGGCGGTGGCGAAATCACCGAGGTCATTGGACTGCATGAAGGCCGAATAGGCCTGATCCGCCTCGTCCAGATCCGCTTCGAACGCTTCCCGCTGTTCGGCGAGGGCGGGCGTCGTCCGGTCGCGGAAGACCGCCCGGCGCTGGACCAGATACTGATCGACGACGGCGTTCAGCACCTGAGCAGCGCGGACGGGGTCTTCGGACTGATACGACGCGGAGATGATGGCGCTGCCGGCGGTCGTGCCGACCCCCAATCCCGCGTCGAGCGCCTTGAGCGCGGCGGCTTCCTTCTCGGCGGGCGTGCCCTTCGCGTCCGGACCCAGCACCGTGTCGGCCCCGACGGCGCGCACGGCGCGGCGCTTGACCTCGAGGCTCTTGAGGATGGCCGCTTCGGACAACGCGACAGCGTCGGCCTCGAGCGGTTGTCCGCGCTCGGTGGCGCCGACCCGGGGCTGATAGACGTATTCGGAGCCGACCCCGGCGTAGACGCTGGCCGTGGCGGTGTAGGACTTCTTCAGCGTCAGCACCGCCGCCGTACCGAGCGCGAACACCGCCAGGAAGATCACGACCATGAGCCAGAACTCGCGGAACAGCAGCCCGACGACGTCAAGGAAGCCGTAGCGCGGGCGGACCGTGGTGTAAGCCGTCGTACGCATGCGGGCGGACTGATTCCATCGAACAGGACTGATGCGCCAAGCCTTGGGCCCACGGCGTTAACCACTGGTTACCCATAACCGGCCACCCTGCCCTGACAGTCGCTTTCCGGAACGAATTCGCCATGGCCATCGACCGCCGCCTGATGCTTCTGGGTCTCGCCGGAATCGGCGCCATGACGACGGGGTGCGGCGCGGCGGCGTCTCTTACGGGCGGCGAGTACGGCGCCCGGATGCCGCGTCCGGCCGGGGACCGCGTCCAGACCGAAGGGCGCACTTCGTTCCCGGAGATCGGTTTCGCTGACTGGACCGAGGCGGAGCCGGAATACGTCCTCTATCCCGGCGACGAGATCGAGATCGCCACGCCCACGGCGGCGGAGCTGACCCGTGTCCAGAAGATCGGGCCGGACGGCCGCATCTCGTTGCCTCTCGTGGGCCAGATCATGGCCGCGGACCGCACCATCGCCGAGGTCGAGGCCGACGCCTCGGCTGCCTACGCCAGCCAACTCCGCCGCCCACTGGTGGAAATCACCCTCAAGGCCGCCGGGCCGATCCGGGTCTGGGTCGGGGGCGAGGTTCGCAATCCGGGCATGATCGAGATGGTCGGCGACCTCGACGCCTATCAGGCGGTGATCCAGGCCGGCGACTACCTGCCCACCGCGCGTCAGAACGAGGTCGCCCTGATCCGACGCGGGCCGGGCGGCGTCCGGATGCTGCGCGCGGTCGACCTACGGCCCCGGAGAGGCGAGGTCATCGCCCTCCGCCGCGGCGACATCATCTTCGTGCCCCGGTCGACGCTGGGGGAGGTGGCGAATTTCGTCACCCTGTTCCGCAACGCCCTGCCTGTCGGCTTCAGCTACGCCATCGGCGGGCAGTACCAGAGCTTCTGACCAGCGGGCGACTGTCGGCCGAGCGCAGTCCAGCGTAAGGGTTCAGGGAAGTCAGGCCCCCCCGGAGTTCTCATGTCAGGCGTGGTGCGGCTGTCGACCCAGATCCACAAATGGGTGTCGCTGGTCGTCGGGATACAGGTGATCTTCTGGGTCGTCGGCGGCCTGATCATGGTCTCGATCCCGATCGAGCGCGTGCGCGGCGAGCATCACGTCCGCGAGGTCGCCGCCCCGCCCCTTCCGCTCGACGTCATGCCCCTGGCGCAGGTCTCGGCGCTGACCGGCGAACGCCCGGTGCGGGCTGAGCTGCGCTCGACGCTTCGCGGACCGGTGTGGGTCCTGTCGGACGGGAAGGAAAAGCGGCTCATCGTCTCGGCCGTGACAGGGATTCCACTAAAGCCGATGACCGAGGCGGAGGCGCGGGCCGCGGCCGCGGCGGCGTATGCCGGGAGCGGCGCGCCGGTCGACGCCCGATATCTGTTGGAGCAACCGCAGGAGACGGGCAAGTCAGGCCCGGTCTGGCGGGTGGACTTCAACGATGCGGAGAAGACCGCTTTCTACGTCTCACCCGCGACGGGCGAGGTCGAGACGCGCCGCTCGCGGTTGTGGCGGTTCTACGATCTGATGTGGCGGCTTCACATCCTCGACCTGAAGAGCGGCGATAACTTCAATCATCCGCTGCTGATCGGCGTCACCGCCCTGACGCTGGCCCTGCTGGTGACCGGCCTCGTGCTTCTGGTCGCGCGCCTGAGGCGTGATTGGGCTCGGCGGCGGGACGGCTTGCCGGAACGCCGCCGTTAGGCCGCCAGCCGCACCACGCCGGCGTCGATCCAGCGCCGGGCCGCCTTCTGGGCTTCGGCGATCTCGTCCTGCTCCATCTCCTGGCTCATCTCGCGGCGATAGACGCGCGCCTCGACGCTGCCCTTCATGGCGGCCAGGTTGAAGATCATGTGGGCCGAGACGCGGTCCAGCGGACACCCGCCCTGACCGTTCGAATACATCATGCCCAGACGGAACAGGTCATCGCCGCTCATGTCGGCGGTCGGCAGGGGCAGGGCCTGCTCTTCGTTGACCATGGGCGCTGCTTCTTGCGCGTTCATCACAGTGTCTCCTGGATCCGGGACCTTTCTGGCCCCTCCCGATGACCGCGATCAAATACCTGTGGTTTGAAGTTAAAGTTAACGCCGACGGGCGCCGAAAATCTTTTGAGTAAAGCACGCATGAATACTCGCTGAGCGATTCAGACCTCTGAAATCTCTCGTCAATCCGCTGGTCATCTCTGCTGACGGAACGTCACCGGCCGCGTTGACCGAACAGCACCTTCCGCGCCGCCTCGGCTGACGCGCCTGAAGCGGCCAGGTTGCTCCGCAATTCGTCGCCCAGCGCCCGACCGGCCGCGACTCCGGGACGTTCGCCCACCCGCCCGAGCCATGCCGCCAGGTGCGGGAACTCGTCGAGGCTCTGACCTTGATGCTCCGGCAGGATCCAGGGCCAGCAGGCCATGTCGGCGATGGAATAGTCGCCCGCCACGAAGTCCCGATCGGCCAGCCGCCGGTTCAGAACGCCGTACAAACGGTGCGTTTCGTCGGTGTAACGGCGAACACCATAGGCGATCTGCCGCTGGTCCTTGATCAAAGCCGGGGCGTACTGGCGGAAATGGTGCGTCTGCCCCGCCATCGGACCCAGTCCCCCAACCTGCCAGAACAGCCACTGATCCACCTCGGCCTTGCCGCGGGGGTCCTGGGGGTAGAAGCGGCCGGACTTGAGACCGAGGTATTGCAGGATCGCCCCGGATTCGAAGATCGACAAAGGCTCGCCGTCCGGCCCCTCCGGATCGACGATGGCGGGCATCCGGCCATTGGGACTGATCGTCTGGAAGGCCGGCTCGAACTGCTCGCCCGCTCCGATGTTCACCGGCTTCAGTTCGTACGGCAGGCCCATTTCCTCGAGCGCGATCGAGACCTTCCAGCCGTTCGGCGTGGGCCAGTACCAGAGTTCGATCGGCCGGGTCATGGAAGGCTCCTGTCGCTAGGGTTCCTGACGTGGGCGCTGTCCAGCTCCGAGACAATGGCGCCGCGGGCCAACCTGACGCCACCGTTCAGCCTCGGTTCATCCGGCGAGTCCGAGCGTGGGTCATGATTAACGGGCGGTCACCCTCTTCCGCCCCATGGAGAGAGTGAGATGAACCGCTTCACCAAGGCCGCCGTCTTCGGACTGATGCTGGCGACTTCGGCGCCGCTCGTCGCCGAAGCCCAGAGCCGCGGCGACCGCCGCGAGAACCGCCGCGAATATCGCGAGGACCGCCGCGACGACCGCCGCGAGTTCCGTCAGGAGCGCCGCGACGACCGCCGAGACTTGCGGAGCGGGCAATACGATAACCGCCGCGAGTACCGACAGGACCGCCGCGAGGATCGCCGCGACTTCCGCGAGGAGCGCCGTGACGACCGCCAGGACTTCCGCCGCGATCAGCGCTGGGATCGGAACAACCGCGACTGGTGGCGCGGCCGCGACGATTTCCGCGACTACCGCGGATCGCGGCAGGGCTACTGGTACGCGCCCAGCTACGGCTACTACCGCGTCGAGCCCCGCTACTACGGTCAGAGCTGGCAGCGCGGCGGCTACCTGCCGCAGGCCTACCGCGGTTACTATGTTCGCGATCCATACACCTACGGCCTGCGCCCGGCGCCGCGCGGATACCGGTACGTCCACGCCGGCAACGACATCGTCCTGATCGCCGTCGCCACGGGCCTGATCGCCAGCGTTCTGTCCGGCGCCTTCTAAGACGTACGGTCAGATCGGAATGCGCCTCGCGGCCTTGGTCCGCGGGGCGTTTTCGTGTCTGTCTCCAGCATCGGCCTTGGTTCGTTCAGTCACCGTTCAGGTGGCGGATGCCAACTCTTGCACAAGCCGCCTGACAGGGGCGTGCGGGGAAGAAGCGAGAATGAAACGTTCATTGATGATGGCGGCCGCCGTCGCGGCCTATGTGCTGCCCGCCGCCGCCCCGGTGATGGCGCAGGACGCGCCGCTGTTCCGCAGTCGGGCCGATATCCGCGCGGCCGCCGCGGCGGAGGCTCGCGCTTCCGCGCCGGCGCCTGCCCCAGCCGCCGCTCCGGCCGCCCAACCGCAACAGAACCGTGAGCAGCGGCAGGAACGGCGCGAAGAGCGTCAGGAGCGCCGCGCCGACCGGCAGGAACAGGCGGCGCCCGCCGACAACGCGCCCGCCTTCCGTAACCGACAGGACATCCGCGACGCGGCGGCGGCGGAACAGCGGCAGGAGCGCCGTCAGGATCGGCGCGAGGACCGGCAGGACACGCGTCAGGAGCGCCGCCAGGCGGATCCGAATGCGCCGCTGTTCCGCAGCCGCGAGGACATCCGCGACGCCGCCGCCGCCGAGCAGCGCCGCCTTCGCCGCGAGAACGGAGGCGACGACCGCCAAGACCGGCGCGAAGACCGCCAGGAGCGGCGTGAAGACCGCCGCGAGGACCGTCAGGACCGGCGCGAGTACCGCGAGTTCCGCCAGCGCTTCAACAGCGACCAGTGGCGCTACGACTGGAACCGCAGCCACCGTGCCGACTGGTGGCGCAGCGATCGACGGTTCCGCGGCTACTCGGGCCTCCGCATCGGTTTCTATTTCGCGCCGGGCTACGGCTACTACCAGGTGCCCCGCAGCTATTGGGGCCAGCGCTACCATGCGGGCCAGTATCTGCCGTCGATCTTCTGGCGCTATCAGTTGAACGACTGGCGCACCTTCGGCCTCGGCTATCCGCCGGAGGGCACGCGCTGGGTGCTGGTGGACAACCACATCTACCTGATCGACGAATACGACGGTTACATCGTCGACGTGATCTACGACGCCTGGCGCTGGTAAAAGCCGTCAGCCCACGGATCAAGCGCCGCCCGGTCCTGCGACCGGGCGGCGTTTTCGCGTCCGGGACCGAGGTTGCGGCGGCGCGCGCGACGCGCCAGAACCGGAGCATGACCGACGCGGCGATCAAGGACAGGACCCGCGGCGAGGAAGTGCCCTCGTCCCGCGCGCCCCAGCTCCATCTTTCCGAAGAGCTGATGGCGTCGCCGAGGCGCTTCTTCAATCGCGAGATATCCTGGCTCGCCTTCAACAGCCGCGTGCTGGAAGAGGCCGCCAACCCGGCCCACCCGCTGCTGGAGCGGCTGCGCTTCCTGTCGATCTCGGCGAACAATCTGGACGAATTCTTCATGACCCGGGTCGCCGGCCTCAAGGGTCAGGTCCGGGAGCGGGTGCGGGTGGTGTCGGCCGACGGCCTGACTCCGGCGGAGCAGCTGGACAAGGTCAACGTCGCCGCCGGAGCCCTGATGGCGGAGCAGCAGCGCCGCTGGCGCAAGCTGCGCAAGGAGCTGACCGCGGCCGGCATCGAGGTCGTCGACGCGGCGCAGATCACCAAGACCGAGCGTGACCGTCTTGAGCCCGAGTTCCTGAACCAGCTGTTCGCTGTGCTGACACCGATGGCCATCGACCCGGCCCACCCCTTCCCATTCCTGCCCAATCTCGGCTTCTCGCTGGCGCTGAAGCTGAAGCGCCGCTCGGACAACCGCACCCTCTACGCCCTGGTGCCGGTGCCGACGCAGGTGAAGCGGTTCTGGCCGCTGGCGACGGACGGCCGCTCCACGCCGGGCAAGAAGCGCTACGTCTCGCTCGAAAACCTGCTGACACTGTTCATCGACCACCTGTTCCCCGGCTGCGACGTGCTGGAACAGGGCGTCTTCCGCCTAATCCGTGATTCCGACATCGAGATCGAGGAAGAGGCCGAGGATCTTGTGATGGAGTTCGAGGAGGCGCTGAAGCAGCGCCGTCTGGGCTCGGTCGTCCGGATCAAGATCGAGGCCTCGATGCCCGAGGACCTGCGCACCTTCATCACCGAGGAGCTGGACGCGGGGCCGCAGGATATCGTGCTGGTCGCCGGCATGCTGGGACTGGCGCAGGTCGCGGACCTGATCCCGGCCGGGCACCCCGACCTCAAATTCAGGGGTTACGAGCCGCGCTACCCCGAGCGCGTCCGCGACAACGGCGGCGACATCTTCGCGGCTATCCGCGAGAAGGACATGCTGATCCACCACCCGTTCGAGAGCTTCGACGTGGTGGTCCAGTTCCTGCGTCAGGCCGCGCGGGATCCCAACGTCATCGCCATTAAGCAGACGCTCTACCGCACCTCCCGTGACAGCCCCATCGTCGCCGCCCTGATCGAGGCGGCCGAGAACGGCAAGAACGTCACGGCCCTGGTCGAGATCAAGGCGCGGTTCGATGAGGAGGCCAATCTGAAATGGGCCCGCGCCATGGAGCGGGCGGGCGTCCACGTCGTCTTCGGCTTCGTCGAGTGGAAGACCCACGCCAAGCTCAGCGTCGTGGTCCGGCGCGAGGGCGAGGCGCTCAGGACCTACTGCCACTTCGGCACCGGCAACTATCACCCGGTCACGGCGCGGGTTTACACCGATCTCAGCCTGTTCAGCTGCGACCCGGTGCTGGCGCGCGACGCGTCGCGGGTGTTCAACTACATCACCGGCTACGCCCAGCCCGACCAGCTGGAGGCGCTGGTCGTCTCGCCGCTGAACATGAAGACGACGCTGATCGACCTGATCGGCAAGGAGATGACCGCCGCCGCCCAGGGCAAGCCGGCCGCCATCTGGGCCAAGCTGAACTCGCTGGTCGATCCGCAGGTCATCGACGCCCTGTATCGCGCGAGCCAGTGGGGCGTCCGCATCGAGCTGATCGTGCGCGGGATCTGCTGTCTGAGACCCGGCGTAGAGGGGCTGAGCGAGAACATCCGGGTCAAGTCGATCGTGGGACGGTTCCTTGAGCACAGCCGCATCGTCGCCTTCGCCAACGGCCGCGACCTGCCGCATGACAAGGCCCGGGTGTTCATCTCCTCCGCCGACTGGATGAACCGCAATCTCGACCGCCGCGTCGAGCTGATGACGCCGGTGCTGAACGCCACCGTCCACGATCAGGTGCTCGACCAGATCATGGTCGCCAACCTGAAGGACGACGCCCAGAGCTGGGTGTTGTCCGCCGACGGCGCCTATCAGCGGGTCCAGCCCGCAGACCCCGAGCGGCCGTTCTCGGCCCACAAATATTTCATGACCAACCCCAGCCTCTCGGGTCGCGGCCGCAAGGTGAAGACCCTGCCCGGCCAGATCAGCTACGAACCCTCGCGGAAGAAGCGCTGATGCCCGAGGCCCTGCTGTCGGCCATCGGCGCGCCCAGGGATGTCGCCGCCATCGACATCGGCTCGAACTCGGTGCGTCTGGTGCTGTACCGTCTGGAAGGCCGCGCGATCTGGACGGTGTTCAACGAAAAGGTGCTCGCCGGGCTGGGACGCGACCTGTCCAGGACCGGCGCGCTTTCGGCCGAGGGGGCGGCGCAGGCGCTGACGGCGCTGAAGCGCTTCGCCGCGGTGACCGAAGGGGTGCGTCCCGCGCTGGTGTTCGTCGCCGCCACCGCCGCCATCCGGGAAGCCTCGGACGGGCAATCCTTTTGCGAGACCGTGGCGGCGGAAACAGGCCTGCAGATCCGTGTGCTCTCCGGCGAGGAGGAAGCGCGCTATGCGGCCCTCGGTGTCCTCGCCGGGATCCCTGACGCCGAGGGCGTGGCCGCGGACCTCGGCGGCTCCAGCCTGGAACTGGTCAGGATCAAGGACGGCGAGGTTGGACGCGGCGTGACCCTGCCGCTCGGCCCCTTCGCCCTCGCCTCGGAGAAGGGGCGTGAGCCGGATCAGATGCGGGAGGTGATCGCCAAGCGGCTGGAAGCCGCGTCCGAGTTCAAGACCGACACCCTCTACGCCGTCGGCGGCGCTTGGCGGACGCTCGCTCAGGTTCATATGGAGATGACCGGCTATCCGCTGCGCATCGTTCATCAGTACGCCATGGAAGCCGCCGAGGCGCTGGCCACGGCGCACCTGATCGCCCGAGCGTCCCGCACGGCCCTGGAGAAGTGGCCCGGCGTTTCGAAGAAGCGGTCGGAAACCCTGCCGCACGCGGCGCTGGTGCTGGAGGGACTGATCGAACGGCTGGGCCTGAAGCGGATCGTGGTTTCGGCCTGGGGGGTCCGGGAGGGCCTGCTTTTTGAAGCGCTTGAACCGGACATCGCCGCCGCCGACCCGCTGCTCGCCGGATCGTCGGCCTTGGGCGCTCGTCAGGGCATCTCGCCCACCCTGCCCGGCGCCCTCAAGGGTTGGATCGCGCCTTTGCTCGAGGCTATGCCGACGGTCTTCGACAAGGCGCGGGACGACGTGCTCGCCGACGCCGCCTGTCGCCTGGCCGACCTCGGAGCCCGGCTGCACCCCGACCACCGCGTCGAATTGGCCTTCGACCAGGTCCTGCGGGCGCCGGTCCCCGGCCAGAGCCACGCCGAGCGCGCCTACCTGGCGGTCGCGGTGAACGCGCGGTATGGCGGCCCAGTCGCCACGCCCGAGCCCGTGACGGTCGCCCGCCTTCTCTCCGAAGAGCAGCGGCAGGGGGCGCGGACGCTGGGACTGGCCATTCGCCTGGCCTGCGACCTGTCCGGCCGCGCGCCACAGCTGCTGGTCAACGCCCGCGCCGCCGTGCGCGACGGCGCCCTCGTCCTGACCGCCGCCGAAGGCTACGCCGACGTGCTGCTGGGCGAACAGACCCGCCGCCGCGCCAAGGCGCTGGCGGAGGCGATGGGGCTGAAGCTGGATATCCGCAACGGCGCCGCGGCCTGAACCGCAGCCCGTCCGCTAGCGATCCAGCGCCGCGTCCAGCGCCCTGAACGAGGCGATCGACAGCTCGGTGGCGCTGATGAAGACGGACGGCGTGATCCGTTCGAAGTCGTCCGATGGGCGGTGATAATCGGGGTGGTAGTTCACCCCGAGATACAGAAACGGGATCTGCGCCCGGTAAAAGGCGCCGTGGTCCGAAGCCTCGACCCAATTGTCCTCGCCCGTGTCTTGCGGCGTGTCCTTGCCGAAAGCCAGGGAGACCGCGCCGTTGGCCGGAAGCGGCTCCAGGATCGGCCGGAAGTTCGGGTGCTGGTAGGTGCCGGTGACCCACAGCTTGCCGTCGGTCTCCGCCCGCGCCGTCATGTCGAAGTTGAGGTTCATGGCGATCGATGTCAGCGGCACCGGCGGGGCCTCGACGAAATGCTTGGCGCCGAGAAGCCCGCGCTCCTCGCCGTCCAGGGCGACGATCAGCACGCTGTGCTGCGGCGCCTGGCGCTTCAGGTCTGCGGCCAGCGCCAGCATGGTCGCCACGCCCGAGGCGTTGTCGTCCGCGCCGTTGAACACCTGCCCCTCGGCGTTGACCCCGACGTGGTCGTAGTGGGCCGTGACGACGATGTAGCGGTCCGAGACCCGCGTGCCCGGGATCAGCCCGATGACGTTGACGCCGTTGAAGGTCTTGGGCCCCGCGCGAGTGCGGCCCTGCATCTCCCACGGCTGTAGACGCCCCATCGGCGGCGCGACGACGCGCAGCGCCTCCAGTCGCGCGACGATATACTCGCGCGCCATCACGCCGCCCGGCGCGCCGGTGTCGCGCCCCTGCATCTCCTCCGACGAGAGGATGCTGACGTCCTCCAGCAGCTGCGCATGCATCACGGACGGAGCCGCGGCCGCGGGCGTGGCCGGCTCGCTGACCGGCGCGGCCGACATGCAGGCGGACAGCAGCAGCGCCGCCGCGATCGGCGAAACGGCGACAAGGCGTGGATGGCGCATGAAGTCTCCTGTGAGCGTGACCGGACGCTAGCCGCCGCCGGGCGCGGTGTCAGATTAACTCCCTGTCATAGCGGTCGGTGCGGCTCGTGTCCGCCGATGCTAGAACCGCAGCGAGATTCCCATTGCGAGCGTTTCATGTCCGACATTCCCGTGGATCAGTTGAACGAAGCGCAGGCCCGCGAAGAGCTCGACCGCCTGACCGCCGAGCTGGCCCGTCACGACGCCCTCTATCACGCGCAGGACGCGCCCGAGATTTCCGACGCCGAGTACGACGCCCTGAAGCGCCGGGCGCTGGAGATCGAGGACGCCTACCCCGATCTGACCTCGGCCTCTTCGCCGTCGCAGGTCGTCGGCGCTTCCGGTTCGAACCAGTTCGCGCCCGCACGCCACGGCGCGCCGATGCTGTCGCTGGACAACGCTTTCGCTTCGGCTGAGGTCGCGGACTTCGTCGGCCGCATCCGCCGCTTCCTGAAGCTCTCCGCGGACGAGCCGCTGGCGTTCGTGGCCGAGCCCAAGATCGACGGGCTGTCGGCCAACCTGCGCTACGAAAATGGTGTGCTGGTTCAGGGGGCCACGCGCGGCGATGGCCGGACCGGCGAGGACGTGACCGCCAACCTGCGGACCATCGCCGACATTCCGGAGCGCCTGTCGGGTTCCGGCTGGCCCGGCCGGGTCGAGGTGCGGGGCGAGGTCTATGCCTCCAACGAAGGCTTCGCCGCCTTCAACGAAGCCGCCGAGGCGGCCGGCACGCGCACCTACGCCAACCCACGCAATTTCGCCGCCGGATCGCTGCGCCAGAAGGACGCCGCGATCACCGCGAAACGGCCGCTGCGCTTCTTCGCCTACGCATGGGGCGAGACCTCCGCCCCGTTCGCCGAGACCCAGGCCGAGGCGCTCGACGCGCTGAAACGGTGGGGCTTCTCCGTCAACGACCGCTCAGTGCGCGTGGAAGACGAGAGCGGGCTGCTCGCGATCTACGATGCATTGCAGGCGGACCGGGCGGGGCTCGGCTACGACATCGACGGCGTCGTTTACAAGGTCGACCGGCTGGACTGGCAGGCCCGGCTCGGCTTCGTGTCCCGCACCCCGCGCTGGGCCATCGCCCACAAATTTCCGGCCGAACAGGCGCAGACCGTGCTGGAGGGGATCGACATCCAGGTGGGCCGCACGGGCTCACACACGCCCGTCGCGCGCCTGCGGCCAGTGACGGTCGGCGGCGTGGTCGTCCGCAACGCCACCCTTCACAACGCCGACGAAATCGCCCGGCTGGACGTGCGGATCGGCGACGCCGTGGCGATCCAGCGCGCGGGCGACGTGATTCCGCAGATCCTCCGGGTGCTGGACGCAGAACGTCCCGCGCGGCCGGAACCCTACGCCTTCCCCGAGACGTGCGCCTGCCCCTTGAACACCGCGCTGGTCAAGGAGACCAACGCCTCGGGCGTCGAATCGGTCGTGCGCCGCTGCACCGGCGAGATGGCCTGCCCGTTCCAGCGCATCGAGCACCTGAAGCATTTTGTCAGCCGCCGCGCCTTCGACATTGAAGGTCTTGGTGAAAAGCAACTGATCGCCTTCCACGAACGCGGCTGGATCAGCCAGCCCGCGGACATCTTCCGGCTGGCGCGCGACACGGAGAAGCTCGACGCCCTGCGGGCCGAGGAAGGCTACGGCGAGACCAGCGTGCGCAATCTGGTCGCCGGCATCGACGCCCGTCGGACCATCGCGCTGGACCGCTTCATCTACGGCCTCGGGGTGCGGGACATCGGCGAGCAGACCTCCATCGTCCTCGCCCGCGCCTTCGAGACATGGCCCGCCTTCGAGGCCGCCTGCGTCGCGGCCGCCTCCGGGCTGCCGAGCGACGACTGGACCCGGCTGAGCGAGACCCATGCTGTCTCGCCCCGCGTGATCGCGGCTCTGGCGGCCGCGTCACCGCCCGCCGCTGATCCTTGGCCCGAGGCGCCTATGGACCAGAAGATCGCCCTCGCCTTCCCAGGCCTGGCTGCCCCCGCGCGACGCGGCATCGCCTTGATCGCCGAAAACTGGGCGAGCCTCGTCGCACTGTCGGAGGTCGCGCGCAACGAAGGCCCTTCGGACGCCCTCGGCCGGATCGCCGGCGTGCCCGGGGTCGGGCCGGTCGCGGCCCGGGCGCTCGCGCTGTTCTTCCGCGAACCCCACAACCGCGCCATGGTCGACGCCCTGGTCGCCGAGATGACCCGGATCGAGGACGCCGAGAAGCCGAAGTCCGACACGGCCGTCGCCGGCAAGACCGTGGTTTTCACGGGAGCCCTCGAACGCTTCACCCGGGATGAGGCCAAGGCGCGCGCGGAAAGCCTCGGCGCCAAGGTGTCCGGCTCGGTGTCGAAGAAGACCGACTATCTGGTCGCCGGACCGGGCGCCGGGTCGAAGCTCGCCGACGCGCAGAAGCACGGGGTGCAGGTGCTCACCGAGGACGAGTGGCTGGCGCTCATCTCGTGATCCTTCCCCCGCGAAGGAGGAAGGATCACTGATCACCGGTTCAGCGCCGCCCGCGCCGCTTCGGCGTAGCGGTGGCCCGAGGCCGCCCCCCTCGGGAAGACCGCTTCAATCCGGGCAAGCTCTTCCGCCGTCAGGTCGACGTCCGCCGCCGCCGCGTTCTCCTCCAGCGTCCGCACGCGCCGCGTGCCCGGGATCGGCGCCAGATGCGGGCCCTGAGCCAGCACCCAAGCCAGCGCCAGCTGCGCCGCCGTCACGCCCTTGTCCGCCGCGATCCCGGCCACCGCATGGACGAGGTCGATGTTTTTCTGGAAATTCTCGCCCATGAACCGCGGGTTGGAGCGGCGGAAATCATCCGCAGCCAAATCGTCGATTGACCCGATCTCGCCGGACAGGAAGCCCCGCCCCAGCGGGCTGTAGGGCACGAAGCCGATACCCAGCTCCTCGCAGGTCGCCAGCAGCTCCTCCTCGGGCTCGCGGCTCCAGAGCGAGTATTCGGTCTGCAGCGCCGTGATCGGATGGACCGCGTGGCCGCGCCGCAGTGTCTCCGGAGCGGCTTCGGACAGGCCCAGGAAGCGCACCTTGCCCTCCGTCACCAGCTCGGCCATCGCCCCGACCGTCTCCTCGATGGGCGTGTTCGGGTCGACGCGGTGTAGGTAGTAGAGGTCGACGTGGTCCATCCCCAGCCGCTTCAGGCTGCCCTCGATGGCGCGGCGGACATTGGCGGGAGAGCCGTCGACGGTCAGGGCCGTCCGTTCGGCGTTGTAACCGATGCCGAATTTGGTGGCGACGAAGGCCCGGTCGCGGCGGTCCGCCAGCGCCTTGCCGACCTGAATCTCGTTGGTGTGCGGGCCGTACATCTCGGCCGTGTCGAAGAAGGTGATACCCAGATCGAGCGCGCGGTGGATGACCTCGGTCGCCTGCGCCTCGTCGGACGGCTGGCCGTAGAAGGCGGCCATGCCCATGCAGCCCAGACCGATGGCTGAGACCTCGGGCCCTGACGGACCCAGCGTGCGCGTCTTCATCGGGCGCTCTCCTGTGAATGGCTGGAACGACGAAGGTCGCCGGTCCAGCCGAGATGGGAGCCGTCCGGCCCTACTGCAACGGCGCGCAGGCGGCCGTCAGCCAGCCCAGCACCGCGCCCTCCAGCAGCGGCCCCACCTTGGCCAGCACCTCGGCGTGATAGGTGTTGACATAGGCCCGCTCGCCTTCCGTCAGCAGTGTGGCGTCGATCAGCTTGCGGTCCAGCGGCGCCAGCGTCAGTTGCTCGAAGCCGTGCATCGGGCGCTCCCCGCCGGGGATCGGTTCCGGCGGCGTCACCACCTGCAGCGTCTCGATACGGATGCCCCAGGCGCCTTCGCGATAGTAGCCCGGCTCGTTGGACAGGATCATGCCGGTCAGCAACGGCTGCGTGTTCACCGCCTTGGCGATGCGCTGCGGGCCCTCGTGGACGCCTAGGTAGCTGCCCACGCCGTGACCGGTGCCGTGGTCGTAGTCGAAGCCCTGCATCCACATCGGCAGGCGCGCGAGGGCGTCCAGCTGGTGGCCGGTCGTCCCCGCGGGGAAGCGCACCATGGCCATGGCGATGTGGCCCTTGAGCACGAGGGTGAACATCCGCCGCTGGTCGGCGTCGGGCTCGCCGACGGCCATGGTGCGGGTCACGTCGGTGGTGCCGTCCAGATACTGGCCGCCGCCGTCGACCAGCAACAGCGAGCCCTTCTCCATCCGCCGGATCGTGCGCGCGACGGGCTTGTAGTGCGGCAGCGCGCCGTTCGGACCGGCGCCCGCGATGGTGTCGAACGACAGGTCCTTCAGCGCGCCGGTCGCCTCGCGGAAGCCCTCCAGCGCCTCGGCCACCACGCGCTCGTCCGGCAGGGTCTCCTGTGCTGTCGTGTCGACCCAGTGCAGGAAGCGGGTCAGGGCGGCGCCGTCGCGGATGTGCGCCTGCCGCGCCCCCTCGATCTCGACCGAATTCTTGGCCGCCCGCGGCAGGGTGCAGGGATCCATGCCGCGCACCACCGTGGCGCCGGCGGTCTCCAGCCGGTCGAAATACCAGGCCGAGGACTGGCCCGGATCGACCAGCACCTTTTGCCCCGACAGCGCGTCGAGCGCGCCCTCCAGGGCCTCCGCCGCCTCGACCGTCACGGCGTCGCCGAGCCAGCCCGGCAGTTCATTGGTGACCTTGCGCGGATCGAGGAACAACTGCGCCGATCCATCGGCCCTCACCACCGCCTGCCCCAGCGGCAGGGGCGTGCGGATCACGTCGCCGCCGCGGATGTTGAACAGCCACGCCAGCGAGGCGGGCGCGGTCAGCACCGCCGCATCCGCGCCGGCGGCCTTGACGGCCTTTCCGATCCGGGCCCGTTTTGAGGCGCTGGTTTCGCCGGTGTAGCGATCCTCGTGCGGCACGACCGGTGCGGCCGGCTGCGCGGGCCGGTGATCGCCCCAGGCGAGGTCGAGCGGGTTCGGCGAGACCGGCTTCAGCACCGCCCCCGCCTTCTCAGCCGCCCGCTTCAGCGTCGCGAGGGCGTCGGGGCTGTGCAGGCGGGGGTCGTAGCCGATGATCGAGCCGTTGGGAACGCGCTCCAGGTACGCCGGAACGCCGCCTTCGACGAGGTCGAGGATTTCGAATTGCCCGGCGTCGACCTGGGCTCTCACCTGCACGGTGTAGCGACCGTCGGCGAACACCGCGGCCCGGTCCCTGAGCACCACGCCGGCGCCGGCCGATCCGGTGAAGCCGCTCAGCCAAGCCAGGCGGTCGTTGGCCTCGGGCAGATATTCGTTCTGGTGCTCGTCCTCGTGCGGGACGAGCAACCCGTCGAGCCCCTGCTCCGCCATCTTGGCCCGGACAAGCGGCAGGTGCTTCGCCCCGAAGGACGGATCGGTGGTTTCATCGAAGGACTGGCGCATCACGGAGCCATAGCACCGGCGGGCC
>NZ_DASWNO010000276.1:0-3738 GCF_036399195.1 Brevundimonas sp. | reverse complement strand
CGCGACCGCAGCCTTGACCCCCGCGATGGGGTCCATCGGATTTATTTCGGCCTGCTCGGTCCAGAATATCTGGCGCGCGAGAGGATCCGCGCGGTCGTAGGCGGCGCGCACGTCGGCCGTGGCCGGTTGGCGCGTGCGCGGCGCAACCGCAGCGGTCTGCGGCGGGGCGGTCTGAACAGTGGCCATCGCGGGAGCGCCCGAGGCTCCGAGCAGCAGGGCGGTTGCGATAAGGGCGGTCGTGCGCGACATGGACAGGCGCTCCGGAGGGTTCGGGGTCCAGAATCGGCCCTTCGCGTCAATCCTTGGTTAAGATCGGCCCATCCGGGGCCGGAAAGGCCGTCCATGTCCGCCCTTCATCCCGATCTGCTCACGACAGACGCCGCCGGCGCCGTGCCGGTGCGCTTCGTCGGCCCCGCCGGCGAGATCGAGCCTGGGCTGCGGCCGTGGGCGGGGGCCAACGGCTTCAAGGGCAAGCCGGGCCAGCTTCTGGTTGCGCCCAACGCGGACGGCGGGGTGGCGGCGGTGCTGGTCGGCGCGGGCGAGACCTTTGATCCGATGACCGCGCGATCCTTGCCGGCGCGCCTGCCCCCCGGCCTGTACCGGCTGGAGGCCGAGCTCGAGCACGCGGGAACGGCGGCGCTGGCCTTCTTGCTGGGGAGCTACGCCTTCGACCGCTACAAGGCGCGACCCGAGCGCGCGCCGGTCAGGCTCGTCGCGCCCGACGGCCTGGATGTGGCGTCGACGCTGCGGATCGCCTCGGCCTGCGCCCTAGCGCGTGAGATGATCGACACGCCCGCCGCCGACATGGGCCCGCTGCAGATCGAGACCATCGCGCGGGAGATCGCTGAGGCGGCCGGGGCGAGCATCGCCGTGACCACCGGCGACGTCCTGCTGGAGGACAACTATCCCGCGGTTCATGCGGTCGGACGCGCCGCCGCTCCGCATCGCGCGCCCCGGGTGATCGAGGTAGGCTGGAATCTCGACCGCGCCGACCTGCCGCTTGTCGCGCTGGTCGGCAAGGGGGTGGTGTTCGACTCGGGCGGCCTCGACATCAAGCCCGCCGTCGGCATGCGCAACATGAAGAAGGACATGGGCGGCGCGGCCCACGCCCTGGCGCTTGGGCGGCTGGTCATGCAGGCGAATCTGCCGGTGCGGCTGGTGGTGCTGGTCGCCGCCGTCGAGAACGCCATCTCGGGCGACGCCTTCCGGCCCGGCGACGTGCTGTCCAGCCGCAGGGGCCTGACCATCGAGATCGGCAACACCGACGCCGAGGGGCGACTGATCCTCGCCGATATCCTGACCCGCGCGGGCGAGCATTCGCCGGACCTGACGCTGGACTTCGCCACCCTGACGGGCGCGGCGCGGGTCGCGCTGGGGCCGGAGCTGCCGCCGCTCTATACCGACGACGACGCGCTGGCCGCAGACCTGCTGGCGGCCGGTCAGGCGGTGCGCGACCCGCTATGGCGGATGCCGCTGTGGCCAGGCTACCGCGGCGCGGTCGAGGCCGAGATCGCCGACCTGAGAAACGACTCCGCGGCATGGGCGCAGGCCGGCTCGGTGACGGCCGCCCTGTTCCTTCAGAGGTTCGCGCCGACGACTGGATCGTGGGCCCACATGGACATCTTCGCCTGGAATCCGAAGGCCCGCCCCGGATGGCCCGAGGGGGGCGAGGCGCAGGCGTTGCGGGCCTGTTTCGAGCTGCTGACGCGGCGGTTCGGCCACAATAACGCCTCTGTTCGTTAACGGGCTTTTCGGCTTCTCGGGGTAGGACCAAGGCTCACCCCGGACGAGCCCTCGCTTGACTGCAGCCGCCGCCACCCTCGACCCCCGCACCACGCTCGCCCGGCCCGATATGGCCGAGCAGGCGCTGGAGGGCGTTGTGCGGGCGACGGCCTATCGCGCGGCCCGCCCGATGCACTGCGCGGTGGCGGTCGCCGACATCGAGGCAGGCCCTGGCCGGGGGACCGCTCCGCTGGACCAGTTGATCTTCGGAGAGGCGTTCGACGTCCTGCTGGCCGAAGGCGGCCGCATGTGGGGTCAAGCCCGCCGCGACGGCGTCGTCGGCTGGGTTGACGCCGCCCACCTCGCAGAGGGCGCCCCCCTGCCGAACCGGACCGTGACCGAGCCCACCGCCGTTCTGCCGCTCAACGCCCTCGTGGCCGGGACCGATCGGGCGGGTACGTCGATGATAGGAGACTTCCTCGACGATCCCGTCGCGGTGGCGCAGGCCCTGCTCGGGACCCCGCACCGGCTCGGCGGCCGCACGCCGACGGGCACCGACTGCAGCGGATTGGTGCAGCAGGCGCTCTACGCCTGCGGCCGCGCCGGGCCGCGATATGCGGACCAGCAGGCGGAACTGGGCCAGCCCGTCGAACGGTCGGCGGTCCGTCGCGGCGATCTCGCCATCTGGCTGAACGCTGAAGAGGGTCCGTGGCGGGGCCACTCCGCCTTCGTGCTGGACGAGGACCGTCTATTGCACGCCTCGGGCGCCCATGGCGCGGTGGTGATTGAGGCGCTCGCGGACGCCGAGGCGCGCTACAAAGCCTCCGGCTTCACCGCACCCGTCTTCCGCCGGCTCTGAAAGCCTGACGCAGGCAACCCTGTTCGTCCTTCCGGGGCTGGAGCGGCGGAGCCGCGACTGAACCCGGAATCCAGGAGACCTGGCGCGCTGGTCGGAGGCGTCGAAGGTCCGAGCCCGGACGTCTGGGTTCCGGGTTCCGCTGCGCGGCCCCGGAAGGACGAAGTTGTAGTTGGACCGTCGCGCCCCTTTGTCTCCTCCATCGACCATGGGCAGGAGACGGAGCCAAGCCGATCAGCGCGGCAGGGAGTTCTGCGAGCTGGTCTCGTCGGGCGAGGCCTGAGCCGAGGTCTGGGTGGTCGACTGCGCCGCCGGGGAGGCGCCGCTGACCGGCGCGCCGCCGGCTTGGCCGCCCGACTGCTGGGCCGCCTCGGCGGCGCCGGGGGCGACCGGGGCGCCCTCGGCGGCGGCGGCGGGCGCGGCGCCCGGCTGACGCGAGGGGTCCGGCGCTGGGATCGCCACGCCGGTCGAGCCCTGCGTCCGCAGCCAGGCGATCAGGTTCACGCGGGTGTTGGTGTCGCGGATGCCGGCGAACGACATCTTGGTGCCCGGAACGTCGCGGGCCGGAGCGGTGATGAACTCGTCCAGCGCGTCCAGCGACCAGGTGGGGGCTTCGGCCCGGTGGCCCGTCATGGCGTCGGAATAGGCGAAGCCCGCGTGGCTGGCGACCGCCCGCCCGACGACTCCGAACAGGTTCGGCCCGATGCCGTTGGCGCCGCCCGCGTTGACGGTGTGGCAGGCCTGGCAGCGCGCGAAGGCCGCTTCGCCGGCGGCCAGATCGGCGGTCGGCAGGACCGTGCCCCAGTCCGGCGGCAGCACGGCTTCGGCGGCGCCGGCCGCGGCTTCTTCCGGCGCATCGACGAAATACCCCATCTTTTCCGGGGCTTCAGTGTGATAGATGAAGCTTGTCCCTTCGCGCACCGCGAGGATGACGAAGGCGGTCGCCAGTCCGGCGCCCAGGATCTTGTTCCACTTCAGATCGCCGCTCATGCGCGTCGTCTCATCCCGTTTCTGAGGCCCGACCACAGCGAGGACGGGCGAATTCTTGCGTGGGCGTCTCTTACACGCTAGCGCGGCCTTCGCAACCGGCGGAAGCTCGCCCGAGCGTCGCAGCCCCAGCCTTTGTCAGGACCCAACGTGAACCCCCTGATCCTGATCCC
>NZ_DASWNO010000275.1:0-9197 GCF_036399195.1 Brevundimonas sp. | reverse complement strand
CCTCGGTCCCGGCGGGCTGGCCGCGATCACCCGTCGGATGGATCCGGCGCAGTTGGCCCTCGCCGCCCGCCACGACCCATCGGACCCGCAGCCGGCGCTGTACGGCCTGACGCCGGGCTGGGAGAGCCTGACGCTGGCGGGGCGGCCGAGGCTGGAGTTCGGCGCGACGGGTCTGGAGGCGATGAAGTTGAACGCCGCCATGCCGGTTTCCGGTTTCCTGCGTCGGGCGCAGCCGTTCAAGTTCGCTCCCGCGACGGCCGAAGACCGCCGCCGCGCCCTTCGATGCCTGACGCAGGCGGTCTATTACGAAGCGGCGCTGGAACCGACCGAGGGGCAGGAGGCGGTGGCGCAGGTCGTGCTGAACCGCGTCCGCGACCCCAACTACGCCAACACGGTCTGTGGCGTGGTGTTCGAGGGCGCCGAGCGGACCACGGGCTGTCAGTTCAGTTTCACCTGCGACGGGGCTCTGGCTCAGGGTCCGGTGACCTGGGCCTGGGAGCGGGCGAGGCGCGTCGCTGAGCGGGCTCTGGCCGGGCACGTCGCCACCGCGGTGGGAACGGCTACGCACTATCACGCCGACTACGTCCGGCCGTGGTGGGCGCCGACGCTGAACAAGCTGACCCAGATCGGGGCGCACATCTTCTATCGCTGGAAGGGGATCTACGGCGAGCCGGCGGCCTTCAGCCAGCGCTACGCCGGTCGCGAGCCGCGCATCGACGAGGCGCGGTTCGCAAGGCCGCGGCTCCAGCTTGTTTCCGCGGCCGAGGCCGAGAAGGCGCTGGCCGAGGCGGCCGCGGCGGGGGAGGGCGCGATGCGGACGGTCGAGATCGACGGTCAGACCCGCGTGGTCGGCGTCGCCTCGCTCGGCGGACGGCGCCAGGCGTCGCCGGACGATATCGCCGCCATCAATGCGCGGATGGCCGCGTTCGAGGCCCCGCCGGCCGATCCCGCCCCGCCGCGCGAGACCCCAGGAGCCATCCCGATGGCCGTCGAGGAAGTCGGTCGCCCGGGCTCATGAAGCTCTGGAAAAAACGCGGTGTTTTGCAACGCGGCCGAGTTCCCTGCATTAGGTGAAGCTGTGGTGTTCCGGCGTGGAACCCGCCTCACGGAAGCCGGATGACCGCGACCCCCTGGAACGAGACAGACCGCCTTGCGGCGCTACGTTCATACGACATCCTCGACTCCGAAAGAGAGCCGGCTTTCGACGACGTGACCGCGCTGGTGGCGCGCATCTGCGACGCGCCGATCGCGGTCATCAATCTGATCGACGCCGACCGCCAGTGGTTCAAGTCAGAAGTCGGGCTCGGGGTCCGTGAGACGCCGCTGGAAACGTCCTTCTGCCGCCATGCGCTGCTGGAACGGGACCGGCTGGTGGTCGCGGACGCCGCGAGCGATCCACGCTTCGAAGGCAATCCGCTGGTGACCGCGGCCGACGGACTGAGATTTTACGCGGGCGTCCTGCTGAAGAGCCCGGAGGGTCTGCCGTTGGGGACGCTGTGCGTTCTGGACACCAGACCCCGTCCGGAAGGGCTGAGCGCGGTGCAGGCCGAGACATTGGAGGTGCTGTCGCGTCAGGTGATGAGCCTGCTCGAACTGCGCCGCGCGCTGAAGGCGGGACGTCAGGCGCAGTCGCGCCTCACGGCGGCGTCCGAAGCCCTGACCGACAGCGAAGCGCGGTTCCGCGCCTTGGCCGACGCCATGCCCCAGATGGTCTGGGCGACGCAGCCGGACGGGTTCCACGACTACTACAACGCCCGCTGGTACGAGTTCACCGGCGTCCCGTCCGGCTCGACCGACGGGGAGGGCTGGGCCGGCATGTTCCACCCGGAGGATCAGGAGCGAGCGCGGATATGCTGGAAGCGGTCGCTCGAGACGGGTGAGCCGTATGAGATCGAATACCGCCTGCGCCGGGCGGACGGCGTGTATCGCTGGACGTTGGGCCGGGCGCTGGCGATCCGCAGCGAGGCGGGAGAAATCACCCGCTGGTTCGGCACCTGCACCGACATCGAGGATCTGAAACGGGCGGCCGACTCGAAGGATGTGCTGAGCCAGGAGCTCAGCCACCGGATCAAGAACATCTTCGCTGTGGTGTCGGCGCTGATCGGGCTGTCTGCGCGCCAGTATCCCGAGGCCAAGGATTTCGCCGCCGCGGTCAGGACGCGGATCAACGCCCTGGCGCGGGCGCACGAATTCGTGCGGCCGCATACCGACACCTCGCGCCCGACAGTCGGCTCGATGACCCTGCACGCCTTTCTGTCCGACCTGTTCAAGCCCTATGCGACGCTGGACGGGCGGCAGCGGGTGATCCTGTCGGGCGACGACGCGGCCTTCGACGACCAGGCCGCCACCTCGGTCGCCCTCCTGTTCCACGAACTGGCGACGAACGCCGCCAAGTACGGAGCCCTGTCGCACACCGACGGCGAGGTGGCGCTGACGACCCGCAACGAAGGCGACCGGTTCATCTTGACCTGGGAGGAACGCGGCGGGCCGACGATCCACGGCGAGCCGGACCGGGCAGGGTTCGGCTCGACCCTCGCGACGGTCTCGGTCGAGGGCCAGCTGGGCGGCCGGTTGACGCGGGTCTGGGCCCCGGAAGGGCTGCGGGTTACGGCTGATCTGCCCGCGACGGCGCTTTCGCGCCGCAGGGCCGCACAAAACGTCGCATAACCCCGTTGGGCGGCAACTCCCTAAGCCGACCGGCGTTGGCCATGGCGGAGACGCTTGTGTCCAACACTGGACCACCGGAACGCTTGTGAGACCATGACTGCGCGTATCTTGATCATCGAAGACGAGGCGCTCGTGGCCATGGAGCTGCGGTTCGTGCTGGAAGATCTCGGCCACGAGGTCGTCGGCATGGCGGGCGACGCGCGTACGGCTCGGCAGGTGGTCGACGAAACGGACATCGATCTGGCGCTCGTGGACATCCATCTGTCCGACGGCCCGACCGGAATCGAGCTCGGCCGGGAGCTGGGTCAGCAACTCGGCGTCACCGTTCTGTTCATGACGGCCAATCCGGGCATGCTGCGCGAAGGCGTGGCTGGAACGATCGGCGTGCTGTCCAAGCCGACCGACGAGCGCGCGGTGCAGACCGCCGTTGACTACGCCCTCCGCCGCCGGACGGGGCGCCCGGTCGAATACGCCCCGCCTGAGCTTCGGCTGTTCGGCTGACGGCTTCGCGGGCTACCAGACGCCGATCTTTTCCGCTTCGGCGTGGCTGATGGGGTGACCCTCGGCCTTGTGGTCCTGCTCGGCCAGGAAGCGGACCGCCTCCAGCGCCGCCATGCAGCCCATGCCCGCCGCCGTCACCGCCTGCCGGTAGATGTCGTCGGTCACGTCGCCGGCCGCCCAGACGCCCTCGATCGCCGTCGCCGCCGTGCCGGGCTTCACCACCAGATAGCCGCCCGTCTTGGTCTCCAGCTGCCCCGCGAACAGCTCGGAGGACGGGGCGTGGCCGATGGCGATGAAGACGCCGTCGGCGGGAACCTGGCGAAGTTCGCCGGTCTGAGCGTTCTTCAACCGCGCCCCAGTGACGTTGACCCCGCCCGCGGCGTCGGTCTGACCTAGGATTTCGTCGATGGCGTGGTTCCAGATCACCTCGACCTTGGGATTGGCGAACAACCGGTCCTGCAGGATCCGCTCGGCGCGGAACTCGTCGCGGCGGTGCACGACCGTGACCTTCGACGCGAAATTGGTCAGGAAGAGCGCCTCTTCGACGGCCGTGTTGCCGCCGCCCACTACGATCACTTGCTTGCCCCGATAGAAGAAGCCGTCGCAGGTGGCGCAGGCCGAAACGCCAAAGCCCTGATATTTCGCCTCGCTCTCGATCCCCAGCCATTTGGCCTGCGCCCCGGTCGAGATGATGACCGTCTCGGCCAGCAGCTCCGTCCCGGAGTCCAGCGTCAGCCGGAACGGCCGCCGTGACAGGTCGGCCTTGACGACGATGTCCTCGATGACCTCCGTCCCGACGTGCTCGGCCTGGGCCCGCATCTGCTCCATCAGCCAGGGGCCCTGGATGACGTCGGCGAAGCCGGGATAGTTCTCGACGTCGGTCGTGATGGTCAGCTGGCCGCCCGGCTGCAGGCCCGAGATGACCACGGGGCTCAACATGGCGCGCGCGGCGTAGATGGCGGCGGTCCAGCCGGCGGGGCCGGATCCGATGATGGCGACGCGGACGGTGCGGGGGGTGCTGCTCATGGCGTCTATTTAGGCGTTGATTCCGTCCGGCGCGATGCCAAGGTCGCGCCTGTTCACAGGCACGAGGAGGGCGACGTGGAGCCAGGCACGAGTTTCATCGGCATCGGCGTCGCCCTGGGGGTGTCGATCGGCACGGCGCTCGGCATCGCCACGGACAATCTGGCGCTGGGGATCAGCCTCGGCGTCGCGATCGGCGCGGGCCTCGGCGTCGCGCTCGACCAATCGTCGGGAAAGCGCCGGGATGGCGACGGCGGCGCATCGACGGGCGACAGTTCCCCTCGCGCCGATCATGGCGACGGCGGGTCGGATGGTGGCGGCGGCGACGGCGGAGGAGGCGGCGACTAGCGCCCGAGCTTCTCCAGCACGGCCCCCGCCGCGCGGTCCGTTTCGGCCAACGGCTCGTAGTCCCAAGGTTCCAGCGACCCGTCGAAGGGCCGCGCCGCGCCGCGCTGCTTCAGGTCGGCGTGCAGGCGCGCGAACTTGCCGGGCGGCTTTAGCGGGATCATCGGCAGGATGTGAACCGGCTTGCCCGTCGAGGCGGCTTCGGCGGCCATGTTGGCGCTGTCCTCGGTGACGAGCACGTGGTCCGCGAAGTGCAGGAAGGCGAAATAGGGGTTCGCTCCCGCGCCGTTCCAGATCTGGCCGGGCAGGGACGCCAGCCGCGCCGTCATCGCCGCCCGCGCCGTCTCCGGGGTGCGCCGCGAGAAGGTCAGCATCAGCGATCCCCCGGCCTTCCGCACGGCGTTCCCAATCTGGTCCGCCAGGGCGACGGCGTGGTCCTCCGTGAGATCAAAAGCCGCCGACCGCCCGCCGATCAGCACAGCCACGCGCGGGCGGGGCAAGGGCGACAGCGCCGCCTCGAACGCCGCGGCGCCTTCCGCCAGCCGCGCCGGCGTCACCCGGTGGGGCGAGCCGGTGATCGACAGCACGTTCGGGGCCGCGACGCCGTCATGGGCTGGGGCGACCACCAGATCGTAGGCGTTCAGCTTCCAGCGCGGGTCCTGCGTCTGCACCACCAGCGTCTGGCCTTGCGAGCGTCGCCGCACGGCGGCCGAGAGGGGCAGGGTGGCCCGGCCGGTTGCGATCCAGATATCCGGCCACGCCTCCCCGGAAGCGGGGGCGACCCGGTCTGAGGACGGGTCTAGCATGCCGCCGGTCTTGAGCGCCGACGGCAGCTTGTCGAACAGGGGGCGCCAGCGGATGCGTTTGACGGTGATGTCCGCCGGTCTTTGCCGCTGCACCGCCTCGGCCAGACCCAGGGCCTGGTTCTCCATCCCGATCCGGCCGTCTGAGACGACCCAGATGGACAGCGGCGCGGTCACGCCGTTTCGGCGGGGACGATCCAGCACATGGCCTCGACCTTGTTGCCGTCGGGGTCACGCAGGAAGGCGGCGTAGTAGCCGGGAGCGTATTCGGGTCGCGGTCCAGGCAGGCCGTCGCTGAACCCGCCGGCCGAGAGACCCGCCTCGTGGAAGGAGACGACGGCCTCGGGACCCGAGGCGTTGAAACAGACGTGGGATCCGGCGCCCGCGACCACGCCTCGGCCGTCGCGCGGCACATTAGCCCAGAACTCGGGGAAGGTCCGGCCGTAGCCGATGCCCCCGCCGTGCTCCAGGACCCGGCGCGCGCCGACCACCGCCAGTACGGCGTCGTAGAAGACCCCGGCCCGATGCAGGTCCGTGACGCCGACCGAAACGTGGGACACCAGAGGGCGGCTCGTTCCGGCGGGCGTGGTCACCGGACTATTTCCAGTCGACCTTGAGGATTTCGTAGGCCTTGACCCCGCCGGGGGTGTTGACCTCGACCACGTCGCCGACCTCCTTGGAGATCATGGCGCGGGCGATGGGGGAAGAGACGGAGATCTTGCCCGCCTTCACATCGGCCTCGTGCTCGCCGACGATCTGGTAGCGCGCCTCTTCCTCGGTGTCCTCGTCCACGACGGTGACGGTGGCGCCGAACTTGACCTGGTCGCCGTCCAGCTTGGAGACGTCGATGACTTGGGCGCGGCTGATCTTGTCCTCGATCTCGGCGATCTGGCCCTCGATCCAGCCCTGACGCTCCTTGGCCGCGTGATACTCGGCGTTTTCAGACAGGTCGCCATGCTCGCGCGCTTCCGAGATGGCCGAGATCACGCTCGGCCGCTCCACGGACTTCAATTGCTTCAGCTGATCGTCGAGGACACGGTAGCCCTCGGCCGTCATCGGCACTTTTTCCATATGTCGTGAATTTCTGAGCTATCGCCCGACTGAAGGTTTGGTGAAGCCATGGTCGCTGGGCGCTCGCGACCGGCCAAATAGGTTAGGGCCTTCCGCCCTCGGGTTCAAGGGCAAACCCGGGTTCGGCGAATCCGTCAGGCCGGCCGACGGCGCCGGCGCTCGCGCATCTGCTGCAGGCTGCCCCACAGTTTCACCCTGCGGATCAGGCTCCACGCCAGCCAGGCGACGGCCAGCAGGCCGACCATCATGAACAGGCCGGACACCAGCAGAACGCCGGCGGCCATGAAGGCCATGATGAAGGCGACCGCTGCGATCAGGGCGGCGATGACTTGGACGGTTCTCGGGCGCATGGACCGTTAACGTGCCGCACCGGCGGGGGTTGCGGCTACGCCGGGTGAGGAAATCGCTTCACCGCCGCCTGTGGCGCCGGCGCCATCCCTCAGGCGTAGCTGTAGGGACCGCCCCGCTCGATCGCGCGCTTCCACGCCGGCCGGCCGTGGATCGCCTGCAGGAACGCCTTCAGGCGCGGCTTGTCGGGCCCGTAGCCGACGCGCGAGCCCGCCGCCTCGACCGGAAAGCTCATCATGATGTCGGCCGCGGAGAAATCGTCGCCCGCGAACCAGGCGGACCTGCTCAACTCGGCCTCCCAGAACGCCGTGTGCGCCGCCAGCTGTGGATCGATCATGTTGGCGTTCATGGCCTTGCTGATGCCCTTCGCCACCGGCCGCGCCAGCAGCGGCGCGCGCTTCGGAATGGCCGAGAAGATCAGCTTAAGCAGCAGCGGGGTCATCGCCGATCCCTCGGCGTAGTGCAGCCAGTAGGTGAAGCGGCGAGCGGCGTCCGTGCCGGCAGGGGGCCGCAACCCGACCGCGGGGCAGCGCTCCAGCAGGTATTCTATAATGGCGCCGGTCTCGGCGGTCCGGGTCTCGCCGTCGTCGAGCACCGGCGACTTGCCGAGCGGGTGGATCGCCCGCAGTTCGGGGGGCGCCAGCATGGTCTTCGGGTCGCGCTGATAGCGCCGGACCTCATAGTCGACGCCCAGCTCTTCCAGCAGCCACAGCACCCGCTGGGAGCGGGAATCGTTGAGGTGGTGGACGATCATCATGGCGCCGGCTCCGCTTGCCCGGGGCAGTTAGCGGAGTTGACGCGGCGTCGGTCCAGCGGATTCAGACCCGGCGGCCGCTCCAGCGGCGGCGCGGATGCGGCTCGGCCGCAGCCGGGGCCTTGGCGGAGTGCCGGTTCTCCCACAGCTGGAAGGCGAGGGTCGCAAGCGCCAGCTTGCCCGCATGACGGCCCGCCATGCGGCGCCCGCCCCGGCTCAGCAACAGGCCGCCCAGCGCAGCGGCGATCTTCGGTATCGGCATTCCAGTCTCCTTCTCGCCGCCTGAACGCCGCTCGCACCTGTTGAGTTCAGGGCGACCTTGGCCCAAAGCCGGTGGATGACCGAAGCCGAGCCTCGCCTGACCTCGCTGGCCCACGGGGGTGGTTGCGGCTGCAAGCTGGCGCCGGCCGCTCTGCAGGCCATCCTTCGCGACGTGCCCGCGGGCGCGGCCTTCGCCAATTTAATGGTCGGGAACGAGACGTCGGACGATGCGGCGGTCTGGCGTCTGAACAACCAGCAGGCGCTGGTCGCGACCACCGACTTCTTCATGCCGATGGTGGACGACCCGTTCGACTTTGGCCGCATCGCCGCGACCAACGCCCTCTCAGATGTCTACGCCATGGGCGCGACCCCGATCTTCGCGCTGGCCCTGGTCGGCATGCCCGTGAACCTGCTGTCGGCCGAGACCATCGGCCGCGTGCTTCAGGGCGGCGCGGCGGTGTGCGCGGCGGCGGGCATCCCGATCGCCGGCGGCCATTCGATCGACAGCGTCGAGCCGATCTATGGTCTGGTGGCCCTGGGGCTCGTTCACCCGGAGCGGGTGCTCACCAACCGCGGCGCGCAGGCCGGCGACCTGCTGATCCTGACCAAGCCTTTGGGCGTTGGCGTCCTCAGCGCGGCGTTCAAGGCCGCACGGCTGGATGAGGCCGGGTACGCCGCCCTGATCGGCTCGACCACGAAGCTGAACACCTTGGGCGCCAAGCTGGCTGACCTGGCGGGCATCCACGCCGTCACGGACGTCACCGGCTTCGGCCTGCTCGGACATGCGCTGGAGGTGGCGCGAGGATCGGGCCTCACCGTCGAGCTGACGTCCGCGCCGCCGCTGCTGGCCGGCGTCGAGGGACTGGTCACCGAAGGGGTGCGGACGGGAGCCTCCGGGCGAAACTGGGCAAGTTATGGTTCCGGCGTTGATCTGCCGACGAACTTGCCCGACTGGCGCCGCGACCTGCTGACTGATCCGCAGACCTCGGGCGGGTTGCTGATCTCGGTCGCGGCGGACCGCGCCGAGGCGGTGCTCGACCTGGCCCGCGAGGACGGTTTCGCCGACGCCGCTGTCGTCGGCCGCGTGGCGGAGGGGCCGCCCCGGGTGCGCGTCGTCGCATGATCCGGCGCACCGTCGATCTGACGCCGGTGGCTCGCGACGGCTACGACGCGATCATAGACGTGCGCAGCCCGGCCGAGTTCGCCCTCGACGCTATTCCCGGCGCGATCAACCTGCCTGTCCTCGACGACGAGCAGCGGGCCGCTGTCGGCACGGAATATGTGCAGGGCTCCAAGTTTCTCGCGCGGCGCACCGGCGCGGCCATGGTCGCTCGCAACATCGCGGCCCATCTGGAAGGTCCGCTCGGCGACCGGCCCGGCGGCTTTCGGCCGCTGGTCTACTGCTGGCGTGGGGGGCAGCGCTC
>NZ_DASWNO010000274.1:0-8378 GCF_036399195.1 Brevundimonas sp. | reverse complement strand
TTGCGGTAGGGGCGGGCGCCTCCTCGTCCCGTCCTTCCGGGGCTGGGACCGGCGCAGCCGGGACCAGAACCCGGAACCCAGAGGTCCGGGCGCAGTCCTGGATCACTCTGACGTCGAGCCCGGTCTTCTGGATTCCGGGTTCCGCTGCGCGGCCCCGGAAGGACGGGATTGGCGGGCGCGTTCACTCGCGAACGGCGCGCGGTCGTTCGCGCATCGGCGCAGGACAGGACGCGGCGGAGGGCTCAGCACGGACCGGTCAACTCCGGAGCCCTCGCATGACCGCCCAGCCCCTGCCCACCCCCACCTTTCCCGCCCGCCGCCTGATCCTGCTGGCCGGGCTCGCCATCGGGGCCGCCGCCGTCTTCGCCGCCATGGCGCGGTTCGGGCATGCGCCGGAGTGGGGGCTGCTGGCGCGGCAGCCGCTGGCGGTGCGGATCCATGTGCCGGCGGCGCTGGCGGCGCTGTTGATCGGGACGGTGCAGCTGGTCGGGGTCAAGGGCACGGGGGTGCATCGCGTGCTGGGCTGGAGCTGGGTCATCGCCATGCTGACGGTGGCGGCCAGTTCCTTCTTCATCCGCCAGATCAATCCGGGGGCCTTTTCGTGGATCCACCTGCTGAGCGGCTGGACCTTCATCGCCGTGCCGATGGCCGTGGTCGCGATCCGGCGCGGGCGGGTGAAGGGGCATGCGCGGGGGATGGCGGGCGCCTTCGTCGGCGGGCTGGTCATCGCCGGCGCCTTCGCCTTCACCCCTGGCCGGCTGATGTGGGAGATGTTCCTGGGCTAGGCTGGCAGACGGCGCGGAAGCCTGCCGCCGCGAACCGCACCATATAGTCCGAGGCCGTCTCGAGATCGCCCGAGCGGCACAGGCCGCCGGACAGCCGGTCCAGCCGCCCGGTCTCGCCCAGCGTCAGGGTCAGGGCGCCCGACAGGTTGTGATAGGCCCAGTACAGGTCGACCTCGCGCGCGCCGGGCAGGATGCGCTTGATCAGCTCGATCAGGCGGCGGATGGCGGGATCGTAATAGCGGGCCATGATCTCGCCGCCGAAGGTGGGGTTGGCGTTGGTCTGGGCCACCAGGGCGGCGTAGTGTTTCCAGCCCGGCCCGCCCTTCAACGACCATTCGAACGGCGGGCGCAGGAAGGCCTCGAACAGGCCCTCCAGCGTCATGGCGTCGCCGGCCTCGCGGGCGTAGCGGTTGATGGCCTCGACCCGCTCGTTGTTCCAGACCTCGGCCCGGCGCAGGAAGACCGCGTCGAACAGGCCGCGCTTGGCCCCGAAATAGTAGTGCACCAGCGCCGTATCCACGCCCGCCTCGCGCGCCACCTCGCGGATGGTGACGCCGTAAAAGCCGTGTTTGGAGAACAGGTCCTCGGCGGCGTCGAGAATCAGATCGCGCGTGTCGGCGCCGCCGGCGACCTCGGCCTTGCGCGGGCGGCCGCGTTTCACCGCCGGGACGTCGAGCTTGCTCATGCGGCCAAGCTAGGCCCGGAGGGGCCGCCTGTGCAACGGCGCCACAGGTTAGCGGTGCTGTAACGCAGCGGAAGCTTCACGTTTGACAGACGATGCGAAACGGTTACGGTCCGCGAAAATCATTGAACGCTGAATAAATAAAAGCGTCAGGGCTGGAACAGAGGATTGGGGCTATGATGAACCGCTATGTGAAAACCGCCTTGCTGGCAGGAGCCGCCTGGAGCGCGCTTTCGACCTTCGCCGTGGCGCAGGACGCCTCGCCGCAGCAGGAAGCCACGGCCATCGACGACGTCGTCGTCACCGCGCGCCGCCGCACGGAAAACCTGCAGGACGTGCCGATCGCCGTCACCGCCGTGAGCGCGGAGACGCTGGAGAACCGCGGCTCGGCCGACATCACCGAACTGGCGCGGTCGACGCCCGGCCTGACGCTGAACTCGGCGCGCGGCTCCAACTCGACCCTGATCTCCTTCATCCGCGGCGTCGGCCAACAGGATCCGCTGTGGGGCTTCGACCCGGGCGTGGGCCTGTACATCGACGACGTCTACGTCGCCCGCCCGCAGGCCGCCGTCCTGGACATTTTCGACGTCGAGCGGATCGAGATCCTGCGCGGCCCGCAGGGCACGCTGTACGGCCGCAACACCATCGGCGGCGCGATCAAATACGTCACGCGCCGGATCGGCGACGACCCGCTGATCTCGCTGCGCGGCTCGTACGGCAGCTATGACCAGTTCGACGCGGTGGCCAGCATCTCCGGCCCCCTGACAGAGAATTTCGGCGTCTCGGCCTCGGTCGCGCGTTATCTGCGCGACGGCTTCGGGACCAACCGCAACACCGGAACCGAGCACTACAACAAGGACGTGCTCGCCGGCCGCGCCAGCTTCGAATGGACGCCGAGCGACAGCCTCTTCTTCCGTCTCGCCGGCGACTATGTGAAGGACAGCTCGAACGCCCGACACGGGCACCGCGAGTTCGCTCCGATCCCGGCCAATGAATACGACACCTTCGCCGGCGCCGGCGACAAGAACGAGGTGGTCGCCCGCGGCCTCTCGTTCACCGGCGAATGGGAGGCCAACGACTGGCTGACCCTGAAGTCGATCACCGCCTATCGCGACGGCCAGACCCGCGGCAACATCGACTTCGACAACCAACCGGGACCGATCCTCGACATCCCCGCCCAATACGACGACGACCAGTTCAGCCAGGAATTCCAGGCCCTGTTCGAAGGCGACCGCTGGTCGGGCGTCGCCGGCGTCTACTATCTCGACGCCACGGCCTCGGGCGCGTTCGACACCGTCGTCGGCGCCTTCAACCTGACCACCCTGACCTCGGGCAGCGTCGACACCAAGAGCTGGTCCGTCTTCGGCGACTTCAGCTACGACCTGACGGAGCAGCTGTCGGTCTCGGTCGGGGGGCGCTTCACCCACGACGAGAAGACCGGCACGGTCTTCCGCCGGCAGTATCTGGGCATCCGCAGCCCGTTCTTCGGCAACGCGGCCGCCGTCCCCCTGGGCATCCGCACCAACTACACCGACACGCGCGAGTTCGAGGAGTTCACCCCCCGGGCCAGCGTCTCGTACGAGTTCACGCCGGACCTGACCGCCTACGCCTCGTGGGGCCGCGGGTTCAAGTCGGGCGGCTTCGACATGCGCGGGGACGCCGTTCTGTATCCCGCCACGGTCGACGGCTACGACCCGGAGACGGTCGAGACGTTCGAAGTCGGCCTGAAGGGCCGCCTGTTCGACAGCTTCACCTTCGCCACGGCGGTGTTCGACTCGTCCTATCAGGACCAGCAGATCACGACCCAGTATCCGGCCGGAGCCACGGTGGCGTCAGTGGTCGACAACGTCGGCTCCTCGTCGATCCGCGGCTGGGAGTTCGAGGGCTCGTTCCGCGTCACCACCAATCTCGTCATCAACGGAATGCTGAGCTACATCGACGCGCAGTTCGACGAGTTCCTCGCCTACATTCCGACGGCTTCGGGCAACACCACCTGCCCGACCCTGGTCGGCTGCTTCGTGGACGTCGCCAGCCAGCGGAACTTCCAGAACACGCCGGAGTGGACCGGCTCGATCAGCGCCACCTACCGTCACGACTTCTCGGACGGTTCGGAGCTGGCCTTCACGCCGTCGGCCGCCTACCGCGGCGCCTACCAGCAGTTCGAGACCCCGGCTCCCCTGCTGGATCAGGAATCCTACTGGATGTACGACGCCAGCGCGGTCTGGACCTCGGCCAGCGACCGCTGGACCGTCGCCCTGCACGGCAAGAACCTGACTGACGAGCGGTACAAGACGGGCGGCTACAGCTTCCCCGGCGCCGCCACGGGCAACTCGATCATCGCATTCTACGGCGCGCCGCGCACCTACACCTTCACCGTCGGCGTGAAGTTCTGATCTCCTGAGCCTGATCATCTGATCACGGGCGGCGGTTCTCCTGAGCCGCCGCCCTTTTTCTTTGGCGCCGCCGCACGGCGCAGCTACCGTCACCGCAAGAAGACCAGTCGAGGGAAACGCCATGAGCACGACGGACGCCGCACCGGCCCGCCCCGGTTATCGCTTCTACGTTCTGGCGATCCTGATCCTCGTCTACATGCTGAACTTCCTCGACCGACAGATCATCGGCATTCTGGCCGCGCCGCTGAAGGCCGAGTTCGGCCTGTCCGACAGCCAGTTCGGCTTGCTGGGCGGCATCGCCTTCGCCTCGGTCTATTCGACGCTGGCCATCCCGCTGGCGTGGCTGGCGGACCGCTACAGCCGGGTGTGGATCATGACGGGCGCCTTGGCCGTCTGGAGCGGGTTCACCGCCCTGTGCGGGGTCGCGTCCTCTTTCACCCAGTTGTTTCTGTTCCGCATGGGCGTCGGCGTGGGCGAAGCCGGCGGCGTGGCGCCGGCCTATTCGCTGGTGGCCGACTACTTCCCGCCGCACCAGAGGGCCCGGGCGCTGGCGGCGTTCGCCTTCGGCATCCCACTGGGCACCGCCGCCGGAACCCTGGTCGGGGGCCTGCTGGCGGCGACTTACGGCTGGCGCACCGCCTTCATCGTCGTGGGTCTGGCAGGCGTCCTGCTGGCTCCCCTGCTGCTCTTCACGGTCCGCAATCCCACACGGGGCGGGACCGACACGATCAAGACCGAGGCCGAGCTGGCGGCCATCGCCGCCGCGCCGGTGGTCGGATCGGGCAAGGCGGGGGCCATCGCCGCCCTCATCATGCTGGGCCTCGGCGCCGGCTGCCTGATCCTGGCGGCCTTGAACCATTTCGCCGGGCTTGAACTCGGCAATGCGCTGGTGCTCGCCTTTGGCGGCTTGCTGGCCATGGTCATCGGCATATCGCTGACAATCGCGCGCCGCACCGCCTCGGCGGTCATTCCCAAGCCGAGCTTCTGGCTGCTGGCGCTGGGGGCGGCCTCGTCTTCGGTGTGCGGCTACGGCGTGGCGGGCTGGCTGCCGCTCTTCTTCATGCGCAGCTTCGGCCTGAGCCTGTCGCAGACCAGCTGGTATTACGCCGGCATCGCCCTGATCGGCGGCACGCTCGGCATCTGGCTGGGCGGCGCCATCGCCGACAAACTGTCGAAGCGCGGCAAGGGGGCCTATCCGCTGACGCCGGCCATCGCCTTCCTGATCTCGGCGCCGATGTTCATTCTGGCGATGAACTCGCCGTGGCTGATCGGGCTGGTCTTCCCCGGCGGAGGGACCAATGCGCAGCAGCTGATCGTCGCCTTCCTGATCTTCCTGATTCCGACGGGGCTGAACCTGGCCTGGCTGGGGCCGATCACCGCCTCGGTCCAGCATCTGGTTCCCGCGCCGATGCGCTCGACCGCCTCGGCCCTGTTCCTGCTGATCAACAACCTGCTGGGGATCGCCGTCGGCTTCTACTATTTCGGCTGGATGAGCGACCTGCTGGCGCCGCGGTTCGGCGAGGAAAGCCTGCGCTGGGCCATCTACACCGGCATGGGCTTCTACCTGCTGGCGGCCGTGCTGCTGATCGGGGCCTCGCGGACGTTGAAGCGGGACTGGGTGGACTAGGTTCCAGGGATTAGGGATTAGGGATTAGGGAACAGGAAGCGCCAAGGCTGAGGAGAGATCTCGCCGGAGGCCCGACCTTGACCCTCATCCCTCATCCCTAATCCCTAATCCCTAATCCCTCGTCCCTGACCTGTTGCGCCTGCGAAGGCGCAGCCCCTATAAGCCGCCAACTCTCCCATCCAGGCGGCCCCCATGAACATCCACGAGTACCAGGCCAAGCAGGTTCTGAAGGGCTTCGGCGCCCCGGTCGCCGAGGGCGTCGCCATCACCTCGGCGGATCAGGCCGAGGCGGCGGCGAGGCAATTGCCAGGCCCGCTGTACGTCGTGAAGTCGCAGATCCACGCCGGCGGGCGCGGCAAGGGCAGGTTCAAGGAACTGCCGGCAGACGCCAAGGGCGGCGTGCGGCTGGCCTTCTCGATCGAGGACGTGGTCAAGAACGCCCGCGAGATGCTGGGGAACACCCTAGTCACCGCCCAGACCGGCCCGGCCGGCAAACAGGTCAACCGGCTGTACATCGAGGACGGCGCCGACATCGAGCGCGAGCTGTACTGCTCGCTGCTGGTCGACCGCTCGACCGGCCGGGTGTCGTTCGTCGTCTCGACCGAGGGCGGCATGGACATCGAGGCCGTGGCGCACGACACGCCCGAGAAGATCCAGACCATCGACATCGACCCGGAAGCCGGCGTCACCCCCGCAAACGTGGCCGAGATCAACACCGCCTTCGGCCTGACGGGCGAGGCGGCGAAGGACGGCGAGACGCTGTTTCCGATCCTCTACAAGGCCTTCGTCGAGACCGACATGTCGATGCTGGAGGTCAATCCGCTGATCGTCATGAAGGACGGCCGCCTGCGCGTGCTTGACGCCAAGGTCAGCTTCGACGGCAACGCCCTGTTCCGCCACGAGGACATGAAGGCGTTGCGCGATGAGACCGAGGAAGACGCCAAGGAGATCGAGGCCTCGGAATGGGACCTCGCCTATGTCGCGCTGGACGGCAACATCGGCTGCATGGTCAACGGCGCCGGCCTGGCCATGGCGACGATGGACATCATCAAGCTGTACGGGAAAGAGCCCGCCAACTTCTGCGACGTCGGCGGCGGCGCCTCCAAGGAAAAGGTCGCGGCGGCCTTCAAGATCATCACCGCCGACCCGGCCGTGCAGGGCATCCTGGTCAACATCTTCGGCGGCATCATGCGCTGCGACGTCATCGCCGAGGGCGTGGTCGCGGCGGTCAAGGAAGTGGGCCTGAAGGTGCCGCTGGTCGTGCGCCTCGAGGGCACCAACGTGACCGAGGGCAAGCGCATCCTGAACGAGTCCGGCCTCGCCATCACGGCGGCGGACGACCTCGACGACGCGGCGCAGAAGATCGTCGCGGCGGTGGGGTGACGTGAAGCGGCTACGCCTCCTTCTCGTCTCTCTCGCCCTGGCGGCCTGCGCCGGCGCGAGTTCGGCCCAGACCGCGGTTGAGCCCACGCCGACCGACGTGATCGACCTGCTGAACACGGTTTGCATCGCCGCGCACGGGGATCGCGCCCTGGTGCGCAGTCGCGCCTCCGAAGCGGGGTTCTCCGCCGCGCCGAGCTCGCTCGCGCCGCCGATCCGCAACGCCTCGGACGTCGAACTCTTCATCCGCAGCAACGCCACCGACGCCGTCATTCTGATGACCGGCAAGATCACCCGCCGCGTCGGTCGCGACTCGGTCGTCATGGAGGCCTGCGCCGTCAATGTGCGGCCGACCGACCATCGCGCGCTCGACCGGCGTCTGCGGGAGGTGGTCGGCTTCGCGCCGGTCCGTCTCGCCGGGCTTGAGGCCTACGCCTGGCTGCAGACGCCCGAGGGCCGCGCGCCGACCCGCGAGCTGTCCGACCCGCAGTTCCTTGCCATGGCCCGCACCGGCCAGATGCGAATGCTGGCGATCGACCGTCAGGCCAACGGATCGAGCCTCGCCTACTTCCTCCCGCGCGTCGACTGATCGCCGCTCCCCTCTCCCGACATCCGGAAATCCCTCGCCATGTCCATCCTCGTCGACAAGAACACCAAGGTCATCGTCCAGGGCCTGACCGGCAAGACCGGGACGTTCCACACGGAACAGGCGCTGCGCTACTACGGCACCAAGATGGTCGGCGGCGTGCACCCCGCGAAGGGCGGCACGAACTGGACCGGGTCGGAGGGCGAGACCCTGCCGATCTTCGCCTCGGTGGCCGAGGCCATGGAAGCCACGGGCGCGACCGCGTCGGTGATCTATGTCCCGCCTGCGGGCGCCGCGGACGCCATCATCGAGGCCATCGAGGCCGAGGTCCCCTTCATCACCTGCATCACCGAGGGCATTCCGGTGCTGGACATGGTGCGGGTCAAGGCGCGCCTGGACCGGTCGAAGTCGCGGCTGCTGGGCCCGAACTGCCCGGGCGTCCTGACCCCGGAAGAGTGCAAGATCGGCATCATGCCGGGCTCGATCTTCAAGAAGGGCAACGTCGGCATCGTCTCGCGTTCGGGCACCCTGACCTATGAGGCGGTGTTCCAGACCTCCAACGAGGGCCTCGGCCAGACCACGGCGGTCGGCATCGGCGGCGACCCGGTCAAGGGCACGGAATTCATCGACGTGCTGGAGCTGTTCCTCGCCGACGACGAGACGAAGTCGATCGTCATGATCGGCGAGATCGGCGGCGCGGCCGAGGAGGACGCGTCCCAGTTCCTGATCGACGAGGCGAAGAAGGGCCGCTCCAAGCCCATGGTCGGCTTCATCGCCGGCCGCACCGCGCCCAAGGGCCGGACCATGGGCCACGCCGGGGCCGTGGTCTCGGGCGGCAAGGGCGACGCGGAGTCCAAGATAGCCGCCATGGAAGCCGCCGGCATCCGTGTTTCACCTTCGCCCGCGCGGCTGGGCGCGACGCTGG
>NZ_DASWNO010000273.1:0-1785 GCF_036399195.1 Brevundimonas sp. | reverse complement strand
GTCTGCTGGCGGTTCGGCAGCGCGCCTTCGTTGACGTCCGGGCCTTCGTCGGAGGCCTCGCCGTCGGGATCGGCGGGGCTGCCGTCCGGGCGGCTGTCGCGGTCCTCGCCCTGCTCGCGGTCGTCGGCCGAGCCGTCCATCGACTGGCCCTCGCCGCCGCCGGCGTCGTCTTCCTCGTCCTGATCGTCGGCGGCGTCCGGCTCGCGCTGGTCCGGCTCATCCTCGCCGGCCTCGTCGGAGGCGTCGTCGCTGCGGCCGTCGCCCGGATCGAGATCGAGCGCCCGCAGCACGTCCTTCAGCCGGTCGGCGAAGGCGGTCTGGTCGCCCGCGACCTCCGCCAGCGCGTTCAGCTTGTCACCCGCCTTGTCCTCGAGGCTTGTCCGCACGAGGTCCAGCAGGGCGCCGGCGCCGTCGGGCGCCCGCTGCCCCGTCAGCCGCTCGCGCACCAGCAGGGCCACGGCCTCCGCCACCGGCACCCGCTCCGCCTCCGTCACCCGCAGCGCGCCCATCTTCTCCAGCCGCGTAAGCAGGGCCGCGTTCATATTGGCCCGCACCCCGGCCAGCGACACCGACCCGACCGCCTCGACCCGCGCCTGCTCGACCGCCTCGAACACCTCGGCCGCCTTGCTGTCGAGCGGGCGCAGCCGCCCGTGCAGGCCTTCGTCGTGGTTGGCCAGACGCAGCGCCAGCCGGTCGGCCTGTCCGCGCAGGGCGGCGTTCTCGGGCCCGCCGGGATGGCGCGGCGGATGCGGCAGGGTCAGGACCCCGTTGGCCAGCCGCGGCCCGTCAGATCCGAAGGCGACCTCCAGATCCGACTGCTCCGCCAGCGCCCGCGCCGCATGCGCGAGCGCGCGCTTGAAGATGTCTGCGGGAGTCTCGGCGGCGGCCATGGGCTTCAGATAGCGGTTCTGATCGGTCGGGAGAAGGCGCGCAGGACCAGTCTCCTCCCCATTTCATGGGAGGTGGATCGTCGGCGACTGAGCCGACGAGACGGAGGGGGTGACTCGATGTCGAGGCAATCGGGCGGACGACTGGCGGATGCCGGCGCCGCCCCCTCCGTCACGGCGCGAAGGCGCGCCGCGCCACCTCCCCACGGCGTGGGGAGGAGACAGAACGTTCTACGCCGCGTTCGCCGCCTGCGCCGCCGCCGCCAGCTTGGCCTGGTGCGCGCGCATGCCGACGGCGATCAGTTCGGCGGCCTCGCCGGCGTCGCCCCAGCCCTTCACGGTGACCGACTTGTTCTTCTCCAGGTCCTTGTAGCGGGTGAAGAAGTGCTCGATCTGCTCGACCAGAATGGCGGGGAGCTGCCGGTAGCTGGCGATGTCGGTGTAATAGGGGTTCAGCTTGTCGACCGGCACGGCGAGGATCTTCTCGTCGCCGCCGGCCTCGTCTTCCATCTTCAGCACGCCGATCGGGCGCGAGCGGATGATGCAGCCCGGCACCACCGGCGTCGGGTTCAGCACGATCACGTCGCAGGGATCGCCGTCGTCCGACAGGGTGTGCGGGATGAAGCCGTAGTTGCCGGGGTAGTACATCGCCGTGTGCAGGAAGCGGTCGACGAACAGGGCGCCCGAATGCTTGTCCATCTCGTACTTCACCGGCAATCCCCCTTGAGGAATCTCGATGATGACGTTGACGTCCCAAGGCGGATTGGGTCCGGCGGGAATGGCGTCGATATTCATGGCGCGTCCGGTATGCTGCAGTGCGATATGAGGTGGCGGGCGTGATAGGCGGGGCGCGCGGCGGAAGCAAGGCAGGGCGTTGGCCCTGTCGCTCGGCGCGCGG
>NZ_DASWNO010000272.1:0-7176 GCF_036399195.1 Brevundimonas sp. | reverse complement strand
CGGTCGAGGCGGCGGATCGCTATTACCCGGCCTTTGACTTCATGATCCGCGGCAACAAGAAGCCGAAGGAAGCGATCGACTCCTGCCTGTTCGAGACCGTCGGCACCGCCTGACGGCGATGGCGGCCTCCGCTCCCTCAGGCTCCGTGGTTCTAGTCGGTTGCGGCCGACTGGGGTCCGCGATGCTAGAGGGCTGGCTCGTCACGGGTGCTGTCCGTCCGTCTGAACTGATCATCCTCACGCGGTCCGAAAAGCCGGCGGCCGAGACGGCCCGCGAACGCGGGGCGCGGGTCAACCCGCCGCTCGAGCACCTGTACGACGCCCGCGCCCTCGTGTTGGCGGTCAAACCGGCGTCATGGCGTGAAGCTTTGGCGGGACCGGCCGCGCATCTGCCCGCAGGCGCGCTCGTCTTGTCGGTCATGGCCGGCGTGCGGGCCGCGGACATCGCCGCCGCCGCGGGGCGGCCGGTTGCGCGCGTGATGCCCACCACCTCCGTGGCGCAGGCGAGGGGCGTTGCGGCGATCTGGTCCGTGGACGCCGCCGCCCGAGCCGCCGCCCGGACGCTATTCGGGCCGCTCGCCGAGATCGTCGAGCTGGAGGCTGAGGATCAGATCGACGCGGCCACCGCCGTCGCCGGCTCGGCGCCGGCCTTCTTTTACGCATTCGTCCAGGCGCTGGCGGAGGCCGGAGCGGCGCAGGGCCTGCCTAAGGACGCCGCGCACAGGCTCGCACGGGGCGCATTGCGATCAGCGGGCGCGGGCGCCGAGACAGGCGAACCGATCGACGCCCTGATCGCGCGCATCGCCTCGCCCGGCGGCACGACCCGCGCGGGGCTGGACGCCATGGCCCAGTCCGGCGACCTCGCGCGCGCCGCGGTTTCGGCGGTCGAGGCGGCGGTCAGGCGGGCCCGAGAGCTCTAGCGGCGGACGTAGCGGCCTTCCGCGAGATTGGTCGCCAGCCGCCGGTAGGCGCGCTCGGCGTCGCTCCAGGTCGAGGAACCGTGAACATCCGCCAGACTGGTCGAATACCAGTTATAGCTGACCGGAATGACCTGTCCGTCCGCCGTGGTGATCCGGCCCTCAATGGCCGCGCCCCCGATGGAGATGCTGCGGATCGGGTCGAGGCCGGGCCGACGTGCGATCTGCTCGAACGTGGGCCGGTTGGGTTTGAGATCCGTCAGAACCAGATCGATCCGGGCCCCGTCGAGCGCGCCCCTGCGGTCGAGGGTGCGGGTGACGGCCCGGGTCAGATGGTCGGCCTGCTGTGCAAGATCGCGCTCGCCCAGCGCCTCCGCCTTCTGCTGCAGTTCCGGACCGAAGGTCACGGTGACGGCGGCGGGCTCAGCCGACGCGGCGCCGGCGGATAGGGTGAGGAAGGCGGCGACGGCCGCCGGCGGGAATAATTTTTTCATCGGAAGAGCACCTGAGTGGACTGAACGAAACATGGGCTCCGGCGGCGCTCTTCGCCAGAGGCCGCCGCGTCTTGTGATCAGCCCGGCAGACGGATCAGGGCCTTCAAGCCTCCCATGTCGCTGCGCTCCAGTGTGATGTCGCCGCCATGGCCCCGGGCCACGTCGCGCGCGATCGCCAAGCCCAGTCCGACGCCCTTGCGGTTCTGGTTGCGCGAGGCGTCCAGCCGCGAGAACGGGCGGAAGGCCTCCTCGTGCAGTTCGTCGGGAATGCCGGGTCCGTCGTCCTCGACGGTCATCTCGACGCCGCCTGAGGGCAGGGCGCGGGCGCTGAGCCGGACATGCTCGCCGTGGGCGGCGGCGTTCCCCGCCAGATTGGTCAGGGCCCGCTTGAACGCCAGGGGGCGCAGCGAGGCCGTGAGGTCACCGGGCGCATCGACCTCGACTTCGGCGCCCGCCCGCCGTGCATCATCGCCGGCGGCGCCCAGCAGGTCGGACAGAAGCACGGGCTGGGCCGCCTCTCCGGCCTCGCCGCGGGCGAAGGCCAGATATTCGTCGATCATGTGCTCCATCTCGTCCAGATCGCCCCGCATGGCGTCGGCGCGCTTGAACGGCGGGGCCAGGGCCAGCTCCAGCCGCAGGCGGGTCAGCGGCGTGCGAAGGTCGTGACTGACCGACGCCAGCAGCGCCGTGCGCTGGTCGATGTGGCGCTGGATCCGTTCGCGCATGGCGAGGAAGGCCGAGGCGGCGGCGCGCACCTCGCGGGCGCCGTGCGGCTTGAACCGCTCCTGCGTCTCGCCCCTGCCGAAGGCCTCGGCCGCGTCCGCCAGCCGCTCGATCGCGCGCACCTGATTGCGGATGAACAGGATCGCCACGCCCATGAGCAGGACGGTGGCGATCAGCAGCCACAGCACGAAGATGTGGGCCTGCGTCGCCACGGCGCGCTCGCGCGGGGCGATGACCCGCAGCACGCCCTGCGGCTGCTGCACGCGAATGTCGACATAGGCGGGGTAGCGGGTCGTATCGAACCAGAAAGGCTGGTCCAGCCGGGCGGCGAGGGCGCGCTCCAGCGCCCGGTCGACAACGCCCACCGGGCCCCGTCGAGTCTCCTCGGGCAGGACATCGCCCTCACGCAGCTGCACGGACAGGGACATGGCCCGCTCCGCGCGGTCGGAGATCACGGCCATGTTCTGAGGCGTCGGGTCGTCGCGCCAGCTTTCCGCCGCCCAGGCGATGTCGCCGGCAAGCCCGTCCGACAGCCGCGCGGTCACCGTCTGCCAGTGCATGTCGAAGAAGGCCCAGGTCACCGCGACCTGCATGACCAGCACCGGCAGCACGATGATCAGGAGCGAGCGCCCCCACAGCGAGGTCGGCAGCCGCCGCTTCAGAAACCGCGGCCAGAGTGCGGCTGGGAGGAGCCTCACCGTATTCCTCCCCCACAGGGGGAGGGGGACCATCCGAAGGATGGTGGAGGGGGCAGGACCGGGGCAGGGCGGCTGGGGCGAGCCCCTTCCACCGCTTCGCGGTCCCCCTCCCCCAAGGGGGGAGGAGTGCGGGCCATCAATCCGGGGCCAGCATATAGCCCACGCCGCGCACGGTCTGGAGGTAGCGCGGGTTCTTCGGATCGGCTTCCAGCTTGCGGCGCAAACGGGTGACCTGGACATCGACGGCCCGGCCCGTGATGTCGGCGGTGTCGGGCGACAGGCTCATGCGTTCGACGGCCGAATGGGCGTGGATGGCGAGGGTCTTCAGCAACTGGGCCTCGGCTTCGGTCAGCCGCTGCATCTTGCCGTCGCGCATCAGCTCCAGCCGCTCCATGTCGAACACGGCCGGCCCCAGCTTGATCTCGCGGGGCGTCAGCGGCTTGCCGCCGGTGCGACGCAGGATGGCGTCCACCCGCAGGGCGAGCTCGCGGGGATCGAAAGGCTTGGACATGTAGTCGTCCGCGCCGCGCGAAAGCCCCTCGATCCGGTCGTCCGGGTCGCCGCGGGCGGTCAGCAGCAGGACCGGCGTCTTCGAGGTCTCGGCCTTGGACCGGACCCAGGTGGTCAGATCGAACCCGCTCTCGCCCGGCATCATGACGTCGAGCACGATCAGGTCGAACTCGATCAGCTCCATCAGTCGCTTCGCCGCGGCGGCATGGGCCGCGCCGGTGACGCGATAGCCCTCGCGCGCCAGGAACTCCTTGAGCAGTTCCCGGATGCGGTCGTCGTCATCGACGACCAGAAGGTGACGGCCCGCGCCGGCGCCCGCGACTGGGCCCGAGCGGCCGTGTGAGCGCACATCGCTCATGCGGATGCGACTCGCCGGCCAGTCGGGACGTTGACCTGAGCGGTTCCGGCGGCTCTAACCCGGGGACTTGCGCGGGAGACGTTATTCAATGGCCTTCGTTCCTATCGACGATCGCGACGGCTGGATCTGGTTTGACGGCGAATTCGTACCCTGGCGAGAAGCCAATGTGCACGTTCTCACCCACGCTTTGCACTACGCGTCCTCGGTGTTCGAGGGCGAGCGTATGTATAACGGCAAAATCTTCAAGCTGACGGACCATACGCGTCGCCTGTTTCGGTCGGCCGAGGTGCTCGACTTCCAGATTCCGTTCACGGTCGAGCAGATCAGCGAAGCCTCGATCGAAACCTGCGCCCGCAACGGCCTGACCGACGCCTATGTTCGCCCGATCGCCTTCCGCGGCTCGGAGCAGGTCAGCGTCTCAGCGCAGCAGACCCGCACCCGCGTGGCCATCGCCGTGTGGGACTGGCCCAGCTATTTCGATCCCGAGACCAAGGCGAGGGGCATCCGCCTGTGCTGGGCCCCCTACAAGCGTCCCTCGCCCGAGACCGCGCCGACCGAGGCCAAGGCGGCGGGGCTTTACATGATCGGCACCATCAACCGGCACTACGCCGAGGCGCGCGGCTACGCCGACGCCATGCTGCTGGACTGGCGCGGCTATGTCGCCGAGGCCACCGGCGCCAACGTCTTCTTCGTCCAGGACGGCCGGCTGATCACCCCGCCCGCCGATGGGGCTATCTTGAACGGCATCACCCGCCAGACGGTGTTGGAGATGCTGGCCGCCCGCGGGCTCGAGGTTGAGGTCCGCCACATCCGGCCCGAGGAACTGGCCGGCTTCAGCGAATGCTTCCTGTGCGGCACCGCCGCCGAGATCACCCCCGTGAGTGAAATCGGCGACGACCGGTTCACGCCGGGCGAGATAAGCCTCAGCCTGATGGACGAATACAGCCGGCTGGTGCGCGGGCAGGCCTAGGTCGCGGCCTCGGTCGGCTTCCGGCGACGGCGCACCGACGCCCACCACACCGCGCCGCCGATGATCGCGATCGGCATCATGACCGAGCCGACAGTGATCAGCGCCGCGAGCATGCCCATGGACATGCCGAAGGCGTTCTGGAGCGCCTGGGCCACCGGGCGGGTGGGGCTGTCGGCCGCCATGACGCCGGCCTGACGGTAGTCGATCGTCAGGCGGGCCGATTGCACCCGGGCGTTCAGTTCGCGCAGCCGGAGCTGCTGGGCGTCCTGCTGGCGTTGCAGCTCGGCCAGCTGCCGCTCGATGTCGAGCTTCTGGGACAGTGTCCCGCCCTGCTGTCGCTGCAGGACGCGGATGCGTTCGGCGATGGTCTCGGTGGTTTTTGAGCTTGTGGCGGCTTCATCGATGCCCTGCGTGACGTCCTCGCCCTCGGTGACGGCCTCTTCCAGCCGGCCGCCGGCGTTCTGCGCGTCCAGCGCCAGCCCCGAGCGGAACCGGTTGATCCAGTCGGGCTGGCCCCGCAGCTCCAGCCGGCCGCCGGGCTGGCGGGAGGTCCAGTCGGCGTTGGCGGAGACCACCTGACAGAGGCCCGGGCCGGCGGAGACACAGGCGAACTCGTGCCGGCTCATCAGCTCGGCCCCGCGGTCCTTAGGGGCCGACATCACATAGCTGAAGGCGTAGGCGATGCTGGCGACCGGAGCGAGCGGCTCCGGACGGGGCGGAGGCAGCGCCTGAAATCCGGGCCGCGTTGTCGTCTCGAACCGCAGGGGCTCAGCCGCGGCCGAGCGCACAGAACGGTCGATCCGCGAGGCCTGAGTGTCAGCCTCCTCGTGGGGCTGTGGTCGGGCCTGCAACTTGGGAGGCGGCGCGACCGCCGCCTCTGAGCCCCCCGGCGCGACCGCCCGCGGCAGGGGCGCGATAATCTCGACATCGCGAGCTGCCGCGTCGGAGGCGCCCTCGTCCTGCATTGCCTCCTGGCACCCTGACAAAACCATCGCGCTGGCGGCGGCCAGCATCAGAGCCTTGCGCATCGTCATTCTCCCTGTCGCCGTGGTGATCACGGTGACGTGATGGCGCGCCCGGATACCGGCGAAGTCTGGGCTCGGGCGAAGCGGAACCTTGGCCGTGCGGCGTTCAAATCGAGGCATGGTTTACGCCGGGGGCCGAGGGCCACGCCGCGTCTTGCCAGACGCGGCGGCGTGGCGTTCAACGGGACGGGGTCGGCGGGGAATCGGCCGGGGACGACATCAATGTTCAACCTGCTGAATCTCCAGAGCCTGCTCGGGCTGACAGTGATCGTCGGCGCCTGCTGGGCCCTGTCTGAGAACCGCCGCGCCTTTCCTTGGCGGCTGACGCTGGGCGCGATTGCGGTGCAGGCGGGGCTGGTGCTGGCGCTGTTCGGCATCCCCGGGTCGGAGAATGTGCTGGCGGCGATCACGGGCGCGGTGGACGGTCTGGCGACGGCCACCAACCGGGGCACCCAGTTCGTGTTCGGCTATCTGGCCGGGGGCGAACAGCCCTATCCGGTGGCCAACCAGCCGGCGCTGTTCACCTTCGCCTTCCAGGTGCTGCCGCTGATCCTCGTGATCTCGGCGCTGTCGGCCTTGCTGTGGCACTGGAAGGTGCTGAAATGGGTCACCCACGGCTTCGGCCTGCTGTTCCAGCGCACCATGGGTCTGGGCGGGGCCTCGGCCCTGGCGGTGGCGGCCAACATCTTTCTCGGCATGATCGAGAGCCCGATCGTCGTCCGCGCCTATCTGGACAAGCTGACCCGGTCGGAACTGTTTCTGATGATGGTGGTCGGGCTGGCGACCGTCGCGGGGTCCACCATGGTGGCCTACGCCGCCATCCTCGGGCCCGTGCTGACCAACGCCGCAGGCCATGTGCTGGTCGCCTCCATCGTCTCGGCCCCGGCGGGCGTGCTGCTGGCCCGGATCATCATCCCGGAGACGCCGGGGCAGGGCGGCCACGCCGCCGACTACGACTCCGCCCTGAAATACGACAGCGCCATCGACGCCATCGTCAAGGGCACGGCCGACGGCCTGATGGTGGTGCTGAACATCTCGGCCGTGCTGATCGTGTTCGTGGCTCTGGTGGCTCTGGTAAACGTGATGATGGGCGGGCTGTGGCTGTTCGGCGATACGGTCACGGTCGAGCGGGTGCTGGGCTGGTTGTTCATGCCGGTGGCGTGGCTGACCGGCGTCGAGTGGTCCGAGGCGGGCCGGGCCGGCTGGCTGCTGGGGGTCAAGCTGACCCTGACCGAGTTCGTCGCCTTCATCGAGCTGGGCAAGATCCCGGCCGGGGAGATGAGCGAGCGGACGCGGATGCTGATGACCTATGCGCTGTGCGGCTTCGCCAACATCGGCTCCGTCGGCATCACCGTGACCGGCCTCAGCGTGCTGATGCCCGAGCGGCGCGAGGAGGTGCTGGGACTGGTGTGGAAGGCGCTGTTCGCCGGCTTCCTCGCCACCCTGATGGCCGCCGCGGTGGTCGGGGCCATGCCCGGCGCC
>NZ_DASWNO010000271.1:0-15513 GCF_036399195.1 Brevundimonas sp. | reverse complement strand
GCCGTCGTAGGCGTTGACGTTCTGGCCCAGCAGGGTCAGCTCGCGCACCCCCTGCTCCGCCAACTCCCGCGCCTCGGCCAGCACCGCCGCCACCGGCCGCGACCACTCCGCGCCGCGGGTGTAGGGGACGACGCAGAAGGTGCAGAACTTGTCGCAGCCCTCCTGCACCGTCAGGAAGGCGGTCGGGCCGTCGACGCCGCGCGCCCGCGGCAGGGCGTCGAACTTGTCGACCGGCGCGAAGTCGGCCCCGATCCGCTCGCCCCGCGCCCGCGCCGTGCGGGTCAGCAGCTCGGGCAGCTGATGGTAGGCCTGGGGTCCGACGACCAGGTCGACGGCCGGCTGGCGGCGGATGATCTCCTGCCCTTCCGCCTGGGCGACGCAGCCGGCCACGGCGATGGTCATGCCCGCGCCGGCGGCGGCGCGCTCGGCCTTCATCACCTTCAGCCGCCCCAGCTCGGAATAGACCTTCTCGGCCGCCTTTTCGCGGATGTGGCAGGTGTTCAGGATGACGAAGTCGGCGTCCTCCGCCGTGTCCGTCGCCGTATAACCCAGCGGGCGCAGCACATCGGCCATGCGCTCGGAGTCGTAGACGTTCATCTGGCAGCCGTAGGTCTTGATGAACAGCCGCTTGCGCGGCGGCTCGACCGGGGGCGCGGTCAGGATCTCGGTCATCGGCGCATGTCTAGGCCGCAACGCGGATTTCCGCTACCTGAGCCGAGGCGCACGCGGGTCAGGTGTCGAGCGCGTCCACGTCGACGCGAGCGGCGTTGCGGTGGAAGATCAGGCCCTCGCGCTTGGACGGCTCGGCGCCCGGGATCGGCTTGCCGTAAAGCTCCAGCTTGTGGCCGATCAGTTCGAAGCCCAGCCGTTCGGCGATCTCGGTCTTGAGCCGCTCGATCTCGGCGTCGAAGAATTCGATGACCTCGCCGGTGCGGGTGTCGATCAGGTGGTCGTGGTGGTCGTCGCCGGCCTCTTCATAGCGGCTGCGGCCGTCGCCGAAGTCGTGCTTCTCGACCACGCCCGCCTCTTCGAACAGGCGCACGGTGCGATAGACGGTGGCGATCGAGATATGGGGATCGATGGACGAGGCGCGGCGGTACAGCTCCTCGACATCGGGGTGGTCCTCGGCGCTGGACAGCACCCGCGCGATCACGCGCCGCTGCTCGGTCATGCGCATGCCGCGGTCGGCGCAGAGCTTCTCTATCCGGTCCATGGACGCAGAATAGGCGCGCCGCCCCGGCTAGGGAAGCGCGTTCCCGAGGTCGAGCGCCAGCACCAGCGCATCGGCCGCCGGACCGTCTGGCCGGGCGTAATAGCCCCGCCGCCGCCCGGCCTCGGCGAAGCCGGCGCGGGCGTAGAGGGCGCGGGCGGCGGCATTGTCCTCGGCCACCTCCAGGAACATCCGCTCGGCGCCCCCGGCGACGGCGAGGACGAGGCCTTGGGCCAGCAGATCGGCGCCCACGCCGCGCCGCCGGGCGGACGGTCGGACCGCCAGCGTCAGGATCTCCGCCTCGCCCGCCGCCGTGCGGATCAGGATGAAGCCGTCCACCGCCTCCGCCGCCGACACGCCGGGTTGGTCCAGCAGGGTTGCGAACGCCGCCGCGTCCCATGGCGCGTCGAACGCTTCGCCGTGCAGGGCCGCGAGGCGGGCGGCCGCCGCGCCCACGCCGGCCATCAGCCTCGGCCCGGCCGCGCCTGTCCCGGCGTGCGGGTCGGCGGCAAGGCGTCCGGCGCCCGCAGGTACAGGGGACGCGCCGGAGCCAGCTCCGGATCGGCCTTCGCGGTCAGGCGGGCGAGAGCCGCCGGCGTCGGACCGGCCAGCGACAGGACGGACGCCGACCTCGCCGGGTCGTCGAACAGGGCCGCGCCCGAGCCGACCAGCGTCGCGTCGGACGCGAGGCCGGCGATGCGCTCCGCCCCGGCCTCAAGCGACAGGGCTTCCGGCCCCCCTGCCGGAACGCCATGGGCGAAAAATCGTGCGTAGACCTGCCCCCGCCGGGCGTCGATAAGCGCCGCCACGCTCGCGGCCTCGACTGAAGCGGCCAGGGCGTCGAGGCTCGACAGGCCGACCACCGGCCGATCCAGCGCCGCGCCCAGCCCCAGCGCGAACGCCATCCCGACCCTCAGGCCGGTGAACGAGCCCGGCCCGACGATGACGCCGATCCGGTCGAGGTCCGCGAAGCGCAGCCCGGAGCCGGCGACGGCGTCCCGCGCGAACCCCGCCAGACGCTCCGAATGACCCTTGCTCATGGGCTCCGACCGCAGGCCCAACTCACGGACGGCGCCGCCGTCGACCATGAACACGCCAGCCGTGCAGAGGCCCAGGGCCGTGTCGATCACCAGCACCCTCACGCCGGGCGCTCCAGCCGAACGGGGCGGGCGTGCGTCAGCCTTCGCCGCCGAGCGCGCGCACGATCCGCGCCACGGCCTTGCGCAGGTCCCGGTCGGCGATGCGCGGGAACCCCGTCGCCACGGCTCGCCCGTCCGCCGTTGCGGTGATCGAACGCAGCGCGGCCCACCCGTCCTCTCCCGGCGCGGCCCCGGCTTCGACCGGCGGGAAGAAGGCCTCGACCGAGGTTCCAAGCACGACGGCCGTTCGGTACAGCCGCGACGCCGAAATGCGGTTCTGCCCCGTCTCGTACTTCTGCACCTGCTGGAAGCTGATCCCCAGCCGCTGCGCCAGCGCCGTCTGCGACAGCCCGAGCGCCGAGCGCCTCAGCCCGATCCGCGCGCCGACGTAGGCGTCCACATCGTCTCGTCCCCCCGTTCTGGCCATGCGCTCGCGCCTCCTGCTCCCAACGGGACAGTTTCACGGAAACCGGCGGCTCGCAACGATTTAGTTTCATCAGCCTTCCAGTCGCGCCGTAACGGCGGACACCGATCGGGCGGCGGCGCGGGCGAGCCGCTCTTCCGCCGCGAGACCCCCAGGGCCGCCCCGCACGACGATGACGTCGGCGTCGGCTCGGTCGTAGAGCCGGACCATGACCTCGCCGTCCGCCGTCTCGATAACGCAGCCCTGATCCCGCCGGGGCCAGCGTCCCGGCTGATACTCCAGCACCACCCCGGAGGCCGCCCACGGGGCCAGGTCGTCGTTGGACAGCTGAAGTCGGCGTGTCGCGGACGAGGCGCCGTCGAAGATCCGGCCTGCGCTACTTACGCCGGATGCGGCCGGGTCTGCTGGAGCCTCGGGAGGGCCGCCGCCCACCAGCGCCAGCGCTTCCGGCGTCGCGCCGATCGCCAGCGTCAGCCGGCGCTGAACATCCGGACGGAACAGCCCCGGCCGGCGCCCGGCCTCGTACAGACCCCAGCCCTGGCTGGTCATGCCGGCGCTGCGCCCGGCCTCGGCCTGACTCAACCCCCGCTCGCGCCGGAGCGCCGCAAGGGCATCGCCGAGACGTCGCGCGTCAATGTCGCTTTCAAACCGGGGCACGGCGCGAACATGGCGCCGTCGCCCGCCGGAATCGAGAACGAATTCGTTTCAGGAGGCGAAAGCCCCACCCCCCACCGCCGTCGCCTCGGGCTTGACCCGAGGATCAGGCCGTCCGGTGCTCCGTCGATGACCTCGGAAGCCGCTGTGTCAGGGCCGCCTCCAGCGCACAGGCTCGCGCCGCCTCTGATCCTCGGGTCAAGCCCGAGGATGACGGCGAGAGAGGGGCTACAACACCTGCTCTACCCGGGTCACTTCCGGCACATAGTGTTTCATCATCTGCTCGACCCCGGCCTTCAGCGTGGCCGACGACGACGGGCAGCCGGCGCAGGCGCCGCGCATGCGCAGCGTCAGCACGCCGGTCTCTTCGTCGAAGGCGTCGAACAGGATGTCGCCGCCGTCCTGGGCCACAGCCGGACGGATGCGGCTGTCGAGCAACTGCTTGATCTCGGACACGATTTCGGTGTCCTCGGCGGTATCCGCCGCGGCGCCCTCGTCCTGGACCAGCGGCCGGCCCGAGACGAACTGGTCCATGATGGCCGCCAGGATCGGCGCCTTCATCTGGCTCCAATCAGGACCATCGGCCTGTCGCGTCACCGAGACATAGTCGGATCCGTAGAAGACTCCGGCGACGCCCTCCAGCGCGAACAGCCCCTCGGCCAGCGGCGAGGCGACGGCTTCGTCGACGGTGCGGTACTCGCGCGGCTGCGCCGACACCTCGCGTCCAGGCAGGAACTTGAGCACGTTCGGATTGGGGGTCGGTTCGGTCTGGATGAACATAGCCGCCAGATGCGCCCTCCTGGGCGAGGGTTCAAGACGTGCCAACCTTTCGGCCGCGGAGGGTCCGGACAATGAGGAGGTTCGTCACGAAGTGCACGAAGGAAGAGGCACAAAGGACACGAAGGGACCGGGTGGCGGCGACGCAGGCATTCATCCTTTGACGGTTTTGGAAGGCGCTGCGCGCAAGGCCGGGCGCAGGTTCCTTCGTGTCCTTCGTGGTTGTTCTTCGTGTTCTTTGTGACGAACCAACCGACGCCGAACCAGCCGCCGCCCGACGAACCTGGCCCCTACGCCAGGTCCTCGATGTCCTTTTCGGTCAGCTCGCCCGGCACGATCGTGACCGGAAGCTTGCGGCCCGTGAAGGCGGCGCCCTGTTTGACCACCGCCGCCACCAGCGGACCCGGGCCGCGCACGCCGCCGCCGGCCGCCAGCACCAGTATCTTGATCTCGGGGTCCTCGCCGACGACCTTGCGGATGGCGTTCTGCGGCTCGCCCCGTTCGATCAGCAGCAGCGGCGCGGCGCCGGAGCGGGTCAGCGCCTCCTCCGCCCATTTGTTCAGCAGGGTCTCGGCCTCGAGCCGCGTCTGACGTTCGATCTCGTCCCGCACGCCGGCCCAGTGGGCGTCGGAGGCAGCCGGCGGAATGACCCTCAGCAGGGCTACGCGCCCGCCCGTCGAACGCGCCCGGCGAGCGGCGTAGCGCAAGGCCGCCTCGAACTCGGGGCTGTCGTCGACCACGACCAGGAATTTGCGCGGCATCGAAAGCTCTCCCGGGCGGCCTAGCCCGCTGACGAAGCTATCTCACGGATGACGCTGTTGGCGATGGTCAGTTTGGCGAAGGTCCAGCCCGCGCCCGAAGCCTCGATCTCGTCGACCGACGCCCGGACGCCCTCGACCGTCTGCAGGCGGGGGCCGATCCAGGCGTCGACAGCCTTTTCGGCGGCCTTCTCGCTGGAGCCGACAGACACCGCCGAAGCCTTGGCGACGGCGCGGGTCAGCACGGCCTGCTCGGCCATCAGATCCTCGATCAGGCGACGGACGGCCAGCCGGTCGAAATGATCCGCCGACGGAGCGGCGCCCGCCGCAGCGCGCAGCCGGTCGAAGTCGAAGGCGGCGCCGACCTGGTGGTACAGCGTCGCCATCGCCGGCTCGGGCCAGCCCGCCTCCTTGGCCAGATCGGCGACGTCGGCGGTGGCGACCAGCGGCTGCAGCATGGCGAAGTCGCGCGCCATGGCGGCCGACGCGCCGAGATCGACGAACGTCTGGACCCGGCTTTCCAGCCGCCCCTTCTCGAACCGCGACAGCACCGAGCCGCCGGCCGCGCGCAGGGCGTCGGCGGCGGGGCGGTAGGCCTGGATCAGACCGTCGACCGTCGCGCCCGGCCGCATCGCGCGGCGGGCCAGCCAGAAGGTCTGGCGGCGCAGCACGGTGGCGATCTCCTGATACAGGGCGGTTTGGGCCGCGGCCGGGATCCTGAGGTCCAGCGCCGAGACCCCGTCCCAGGCCGCGTCGAGGCGGAAGATCTGCCGCGCCGCCTCGAAGGCGAGCACCAGCGCCGCCGTGTCGCACCGCGCCGACTGGCGCAGCCGCTCGGGGAAGGTGGGGCCGGCCATGTTGACGATCTCGTTCGACAGGATGGTCGAGACGATCTCGCGCCGCAGCCGGTGGCGCTGCATGTCGGCCTCGAACTTCGCCAGCGGCTCGGGGAAGTACCGCACCAGCGTCTGCTCGAAGAAGGCGTCGTCCGGCGCGCTTGATCCGACGATGTCGTCGAACAGCTCCAGCTTGGAATAGGCCGTCAGCACCGCCAGCTCCGGCCGGCTCAACGCAAGACCGGCGGTCTTCATCTCGGCCAGCTTCACGTCGTCGGGCAGGCCCTCGACCTTCCGGTCCAGCTTCCCCTTCGAGCCCAGCCACTGCATGAACCGCTGCTGGGCGTCGAGCGCCGTCGGGCCCTCCGCCTCCTGCAGCGAGACGGCCAGCGTCTGGTCGTAGTTGTGGACCAGCACCTTCAGCCCGACCTCGTCGGTCATCGAGGCCAGCAGGGCGTCGCGGTCCCCCGCCTTCAGGGCGCCGGAGGCGATGGCCGCCCCCGTCAGGATCTTGATGTTGACCTCGTGGTCGGAGCTGTCCACGCCGGCCGAGTTGTCGATGGCGTCGGTGTTGATCCGCCCTCCGGATCGCGCGAAGGCGATCCGCCCGGCCTGCGTCAGGCCGAGGTTGGCGCCCTCCCCCACCACCTTGACCCGCAGCTCGCCCCCGTCGATGCGGATCGCATCGTTGGCCTTGTCGCCGACCTGGGCGTCGGTCTCGTGCGGCGCCTTCACATAGGTGCCGATGCCGCCGAGATAGAGCAGGTCCGCCGGCGCCTTGAGGATCGCCTTCATCAGGCCGGCCGGATCGAGGGCATCGTCGGAGATGTCGAGCGCGGACTTGATCTCCGGCGACAGCTCGATCGACTTGGCGCCGCGCGAGAACACGCCGCCGCCCTTTGATATCTTCGACAGGTCGTAGTCCTGCCACGACGAGCGCGGCAGGCGGAACATCCGCTCCCGCTCGGCCCACGAACTGGCCGGGTCCGGGTTGGGGTCGATGAAGATGTCGCGGTGGTCGAAGGCGGCGACCAACTTGATCGCCTTCGACAGCAGCATGCCGTTGCCGAACACGTCGCCGCTCATGTCGCCGACGCCGACCACGGTGAAGGCCTCGGTCTGGATGTCCCACACCTTGTCCCGCGGGCCCATCTCGCGGAAGTGGCGCTTGACCGCCTCCCATGCGCCGCGGGCGGTGATGCCCATGACCTTGTGGTCGTAGCCGACCGAGCCGCCGCTCGCGAACGCGTCGTCCAGCCAAAAGCCGTAGTCGCGCGACACCCCGTTTGCGATGTCGGAGAAGGTCGCCGTGCCCTTGTCGGCGGCCACGACCAGATACGGGTCGTCGCCCTCGAAGCGGACCACCTTGGCCGGATGCACGACCACGCCGTCCTTGGCGATGTTGTCGGTGACGTCAAGCAAACCTGACAGGAAGGTCTTGTAGGCGCGGATCGCCTCGGCCTGCTGGGCGTCACGGTCGCCGCCGGACCGGACGATGGCGGCCAGGTGTTTGGGAAAGAAGCCGCCTTTCGAGCCGACCGGCACGATGACGGCGTTCTTGACCTGCTGCGCCTTGACCAGACCCAGCACCTCGGTTCGGAAGTCGTCGCGGCGGTCGGACCAGCGCAGGCCGCCACGGGCCACGGGTCCGAAGCGCAGATGGACGCCCTCGATGTGCGGGGCCCAGACGAAGATCTCGCGGAACGGTTTCGGCAGCGGCAGGTCGGCCAATTCGCGCGACGCGATCTTGATCGAAATGTGCGGCTTGGGGGCCCCGTCCAGGGTGGCCTGGTAGTAGTTGGTGCGCTTGATGGCCTGCACCAGCAGGGCCAGCCGGCGCAGCGCCTTGTCGTGGTCGAGGCTCTTCACCCCCTGCAGGAGGTCGGTGATGCGGGCGAACACCTCCGCCACCGCCGGCTCCCGGCCGGCGGCGTCCCCGCCCCTGGCCGGGTCGAATTTCGTCTCGAACAGTTCCAGTATGGCGCGGGCCACGGCGGGATAGTCGCGCAGGGCCTCCTCCTGCACCGCCTGCGACGGGTCGAGGCCGGTCTGCTGACGATAGCGGGCCAGCGTCCGGACCAGCGCGGCCTCGCGCCAGTCGACGCCCAGCTCCAGCACCAGACGGTTGAAGCCGTCGCTCTCGGTCAGGCCGTTCCACACGGCGGTGAACGCGGCCTCGAACGGCCCCTTCACGTCCTCGAACTTCAGGTCTGAGCCGCGCGGGTCCTCCAGCAGGAACTCGTGCACATGGATGTCGGGATCGCCGGCGGGGTGCAGGGCGTGGCCCCACTCCTCCAGCGTCTTCAGCCCCATGTCGCTGAGAATGGGCAGCACGTCCGACAGGGGCACGGCGGCGCCCCGGCGGTACAGCTTGAAGCGGAAGTTCAGGGGCCCGTCCGCCGCCGTGCGGAAGGCGCGCACCGACACCGGCTGTCCCGCCCCGACCGCGCCCGAGGCGTTCAGCCCGTCGACCGCCATCAGATCACGCACCGCCTCGCCGGCGTCATATCGGTCGCGGTAGCCGGCGCCGAAGGCCTCGGCCCATTTGGCGCTCAGCGGCCCCACGGCCACGTCGTCGACGTCGGCCTCGCGCAGCGCCGACTCGAACCGGTCGACCCAGCTGCGCCCAGCCTCGGCCACCTCGGCCTCAAGCTCGGCTTGATCCGGACACGGATGATCGCCGGCCGTCACTCCGACGATGTAGTGGATGCGGACCAGCGGCTGGTCCGACAGCTGGGGATACCAGGCCGACAGCCGCCCGCCCCAGGCCTTGGCGAGAATGCGCCCGATCCGTTCCCGAACCGAGGCGTCGAAGCGCTCACGGGGGATGAAGGCCAGGATCGAGACGAAGCGGTCGAACGGGTCCTGGCGGGTGAAAATCTTGATCCGGGGCCGGTCGTGCAGGTGCAGGATGCCGCGCGCGATCTCGAGCAGCTCGGTCTCTCCGATCTGGAAGAGCTCGTCGCGGGGATAGTTTTCGAGGATGTTCTTCAGCCGCTTCTCGCTGTGGCTGCCGGCGGTCTTGTCCGCCCGGGCCAGCGCGTTGGCGACCTTGCGGCGCACCAGCGGCACCTGAGAGGCGGCGCGGTCGTAGGCCTCTGCCGTGAACAGGCCGACGAAGCGGGTCTCGCCCGACGGGCGGCCGTCCGGCCCGAACCGCTTGACCCCGATGTAGTCCATGTAGGCCCGGCGGTGGACGCGGGAGCGGACGTTGGCCTTGGCCACCGTCACCGGTTCGGACAGGTCCAGTTGGCGCTTCATCGAGCGGGTCAGGACCGCCGGCTCGTTGGCGCGGCGCAGCACTGTGCGGTTCGGGTCGGCCAGCACGCCCAGCCCGGCGCCCGACTGCGACAGCGGCGCCTCGGCCTCGTAGCCGCCGTCGGCGCTGCGCGGATAGTCGTAGTCGCGCGCGCCGAGGAAGACGAAGTGGTCCGCCTGAAGCCAGTTCAGGAAGGCCAGGTTCTCGGCCAGCACCTCGGGATCGACGCCCGGAGGCGAGCTCTCGAGGTGGGTGATCGACCGGGCCATCAGGGCGTTCATGGCGGCGTGGTCGGCCACCGCCGCGCGCACGTCGTTCATGGTCGCGGCCAGCGCCTCGCCCAGCACGTCGCGCCGCTCCTGCGGCAGCGGGTCCATGACGACGACGATCAGCGACAGGCGGGCCCCGTCGCGCTCCACGATCGGATGGTACATCGACCGCACCGTGACGCCGGCTTCGGCCAGTTCGCCCATGACGCTGTCGACGAGGAAGGGCCGGTCGTCCTGCACGAGCGCGAGGCTGTCGTAGCCGGTGGGATGGCCGTCGGCGCCGGTCAGCGGCCCCAGGGTGATGCGCGCGGGCTCTCCGGCCTTGCGCCCTTCGGCGGACGTCCAGACCGCCGCCAGCAGCGCGGCCAGATCGGCGCCTCCCAGCTCGGGCGTCTCGTCGGCGGCGTAGTCGTCGAAGGCCTGCGCCAGATAGGAGCGGGCGGCGTCGCCGGGCGAGCCTCCCGCCGCTGCTCCGAACGCCGCCTCCAGCGCCTCCAGCGTAATCGCCTGAGGAAGCTTGGCAGCGTGTTCGCCGGACATGGGCAGGTCTCTTGTCGACGCGGCCTCGTCTGCGGCCGCCGGAAAGCAGGGGTCAGACTAGGCCGCTGCGCCGCAGGGGCAAGCGGTCTCTCCGACGGCCGCCTGACTAGGCCAGCCGCCCGGTCTCGGGAACCCCCAAAAGCGGCGATCCGGTCGACAGACGCCGGAAACGACAAGGCCGCCGGGCTTGCGCCCGGCGGCCTGCTTCGGATCGGCGCCCAGGAGGGGGAGGGTTGGCGCCGATCGATTCCGCCGCGGCCTTGGGGGAGGGGAGGGAGCCGCGGCGACAGGGAGGAGATAGGGGCCGGTTGTGGCCGATCAAGGGCGAGCGGCGCCCTCGGCGGCCGCCGGGTTGCGGCGTGTTGACGCGGGCTCGACCTCAGGCTCGTCGTCCTCCTGTGCGTAGGGTTCGCCGTCGCCGGACAACAGGATGGCCATCCAGCGCGAGCCCTTGAACTCGGCCAGCACCGCCATGGCCATGACCGCCAGCGGCGTCGACAGGAACATGCCGACCACGCCCCAAAGCTGGCCCCACAGCGCCAGCGACAGCAGCACCACCACCGGATCGATGTTCTGGTTGTCCCCCTGCATGCGCGGCTGGATCAGGTTGCCGCTGATGAACAGGATCACCTGGAGGCCGATCAACAGGATCAGCGCCGGCCAGTAGCTCTCGAACTGAACCAGGGCGAACAGCGGCGGGGCCAGACCCGCCACGGCCCCGCCCAGCACCGGGATGAAGCCGACGATGAAGATGACGAAGGTCCAGAACTCGGCGTTCTGGAGACCCACGGCCCGCATCAGCAGCCAGGCGGCGGCGCAGATCATGGCGCCGGTGACGGTCTGGACCCACAGATAGCCCTCGACCCCCCCGCGCACTCGCGCGAACACCTCCAGCGCCTCGGACCGAGCCGCCCGGCCGGGGAACAGGCCGACGATCTTGCGCCGGAAGCCGTTCTGGGCCGCCAGCAGAAAGCCGAGATAGACCATCACGAAGAAGGCCCCCGACAGGACGCCGGAAACCTGACCGGCGAACCGCCCCAGCCAGGCCCGCAGGTCCAGTTGGGCGATCAGCTGGCTGGCGGTGGGGGCCGTCTCGGCGCCGAACAACCGGGAGCCGTCGGCGAGGATCTGATCGATGCGGGGCCCGATCCGGGTGGTCACGCCCGAGGCTTCGCTGAAAAAGTTCAGGGCCCCGTTGGTGATGACGGCGATGGAGGCGAGGAAGCCCAGCACCACCACCAGCAAGGCGGCCACGCCGGCCCAGCGCGACGGCACCGGCGTCCGGGCCTCGATCGACCGCTTCACCCCGTCGATCATGATCATCAGGAACAGGGCCATGGCCAGCGGCGTGAGGATGTCCCTGAGCCAGAAGACGGCGGCCCCGCCGGCGACCACGGCGATCAGCACCAGGGCGTTGCGCGAGACGGTCGAGGCCGGCAGGGCGATCGGGGTTTTCATGGGCATATGGTCAAGGTCCCGGCCCGCGGCGTCAATCCGGCCTTGAACAGCTTCGCTTGCCGGTAGAGCATGAGCGCCGCCCGCCTCCCGGAGTTCCCATGCCTGACGCCGCCCCCGGTCTGTTCCTCGGCCAGTCTGATGACGCGGGAGCCGCCGGACCGCAGCACCTGCTGTTCCACCGGGCCAACCGTCACGGCGTCGTGGCGGGCGCGACGGGCACCGGCAAGACCGTGACCCTGCAGATCATGGCCCAGGGGTTCTCCGACGCCGGGGTGCCGGTGTTCTGCGCCGATGTGAAAGGCGATCTGTCCGGCATCTGCGTACCGGGCGCGCCCAATGAGAAGCTGCTGGCCCGCGCCGCCTCCATGGGGCTGACGCTGCAGCCCAGGGCGGCGCCGACGGTGTTCTGGGACCTGTACGGCCAGAAGGGCCACCCGATCCGCACCACCGTGAGCGAGATCGGCCCGCTGCTGCTGGCGCGGATGCTGAATCTGAACGAGGTGCAGGAGGGCGTGCTGTCGGTCCTGTTCCACGTCGCGGACACGGAGGGCCTGCTGCTGCTCGACCTCGACGACCTGCGCGCCATGCTGGTCTATCTGGGCGAGAACGCCGAGCGGATTGGGCGCGAGGTCGGCAATGTCGCCCCCGCTTCCATCGCCTCGATCCAGCGCGCCATCCTGCAGCTGGAACAGCAGGGCGGAGACGCCTTCTTCGGCGAACCGGCCCTGCGGCTGGAGGACATGATGCGGACAGGTCTCGACGGTCGCGGACAGGTCAATGTGCTGGACGCGACCCGGCTGATGGGCAGCCCGCGCCTGTACGCCGTCTTCCTGCTGTGGCTGCTGTCCGAGCTGTTCGAACAGCTGCCCGAGGTCGGCGACCCCGACCGGCCGCGCCTCGTCTTCTTCTTCGACGAGGCCCATCTGCTGTTCAACGACACCCCTGCGGCCCTGCGCGAGAAGGTCGATCAGGTGGTGCGGCTGATCCGCTCCAAGGGCGTGGGCGTCTATTTCGTCACCCAGAACCCGGCCGACATTCCCGACAGCGTGCTGGCCCAGCTGGGCAACCGCATCCAGCATGCGCTGCGCGCCTACACGCCCGCCGAGCAGCGCGGGCTGAAGGCGGCGTCCGACAGCTTCCGACCCAACCCCGCCTTCGACACGGCCGAGGCGATCCAGTCGCTGGGCGTGGGCGAGGCGCTGGTCTCGACCCTTGACGACAAGGGCGCGCCCACGGTCGTCGCCCGCACGTCGATCCGCCCGCCCGACAGCCGCCTCGGCCCGGCGACCGACGCCGAACGCGCCGCCGTCATGGCCGCCAGCCCCGTCCGCGGCCTCTACGAAGCGGTGGTCGACCGCGATTCCGCCGAGGAAATCCTCGCCGCCCGCCGCGGCGAGCAGGACCAGGCCGCCGCCGACGCCAAGCTGGCAGAGGCCCGGGTGAAGGCAGACGCTGTCGCCGCGCGGGACGCCGAGAAGGCCGCCGTGGCGCGCGAGAAGGTGCAGGCGCGCGAACAGGCGCGCTATGACCGGGAAGCGCCGCGGGCGAGAGCGCCCGCCCGGCGCTCGACGCGGGAGACGCCGGTGGAGGCTATGACCAAGTCGGTGCTGCGGACGGCCGGCAGCACGATCACGCGCGAGCTGCTGCGTGGGGTGCTGGGGAGTTTCAGGCGGCGCTAGCACTACCGCCTCTCCCTCCCGCTTGAGGGAGGGTGGCTGAGCCGCAGGCGAAGCCGGGTGGGAGGGGCTCGGCGAGGCGAGCGCCGGCGGATGCCTTGCCGAAGCGCCCCCGCCCCCTTGCCGCTCCGCGCGGCAAGGACCCTCCCCCAAAGTGGGAGGGAGAGGTTTCGCGCCTACCTCCTCGGAACCAGCCGCCACATCCTGAGCGGATGCCGCACCGCCCCCGCCTCGCTACCCGCCGCCTCGCCCCGGCCCATGTAGAGGTCCGCCCGCACCGGTCCGCGGATGGCCGAGCCGGTGTCCAACGCCATGACCAGCCCCTGATAGCTCCCCCGGGCGCCGCGCAGGTTTCCGCCGTCGGCGGCGATCCAGACGACGTCGCCGTAGCGCCAGTGGGCCGGATCGACGGCGATGGCGCGGCGGGGGGGCAGGGGGACGCCCGCGGCGCCCGCCGGATGCCCGCCGTCGTCAGGGTCGGCCCGGAAGAAGATGTAGCGGGGGTTCAGCGCCATGACCGCCCGCGCCTCCGGTCCCCGGTGGTCCGCCAGCCAGCGGCGGATGGCGTCGCCCGACGTGCCGTTCTGCGGCAGCAGGCCCTGCTCGGCCATGGGTCGGGCGATGCCGGTGAACGGGCGGCCGTTGTCGGTGGCGTAGGCGGCGCGCACGCGGCGTCCGTCCTCGAGCGTCAGATAGCCGGACCCCTGGATCTGCATGAAGAACAGGTCCTCGGCCCGCATCCACGCCAGGGCCCGAGCGGGCGGCGCCGCCTCGATATCCGCCCGGGACGGAAGCACCTGTCCGCGGGTCCAGCCCTCTGGCGGCGCCAGCACCGGCGCGTCGAACTCCCGGTCGGGCCGGCTGCGGGCCGGATACTCGGGGGCGAAATAGGCCGTCAGCAGGCCTGGGGCGCCGTCCGTCGTCTCGGCCGCGACGACGGTGAAGCCGGTCTCGAAGAAGGCCCGCGCCGCCGAGGGGGTGACGGGGCGGGAGGTCTGGCGCAGCATCTGCGCCCGCGCACACTGGGTGCGCGCCGCCCCCTCGCGCGCCACGCCGCAGCCGGCCGTATAGGCCTCGAACGCCGCCAGATGGTCCTCGGCGCCCCAGCCCGGCAGGGCGGCGAGGCTGACGCCGGGCGCGGGCGACGATTCCGGGAGCCGGGTCGGCGGTGGGGCAGGGGGGCGTTCCGCCGGGACCGGACGGCCGGTCGGGGGTGACGGCGGGGCCGGGATGGCGCAGGCGGCGAGCGCCAGCAGCAGGCCGAGCGCGGCGCTGCTCCCCGCCTTTGCCAAGGCGGGACGGCGCAACGCGTCCGCCCTGATCACGCCGCGGCGGGTTCGGTGCGGGCCAGAACCCAGTTGGGATCGCTGGCGCCCAGGGTGCGCTCGAAGGTCCACAGCTCGGCGACGCGGCGTTCTTCCACCTGCTCCTCGGCGGCGGAATCGGCGGAGCGGATGCGGTTGCGCAGCTCCGCGAGGAAGCGGACCTTGGCCGTGGCCCTGTCGCCCTCGGCGGTGGCCATCTCGAGATCGGCGCGCGCCGGGTGCAGGAACTCCGTCGTTTCGGTCTCGCCCCGGGTCTCGCGCGCGGCGATGCCCGCCTCGAACGAGGCCATGACCGCTGAGGTCAGCAGGGGCTTCAGCGTCTCGCGGTCGCCAGAGGCATAGGCGCGCACGATGGTCTCGTGCGCCTGACGGGCGCCTTCGAGGAAGCGAACGGGGTCGAAGTTCGGGTCGCGCGCCTTCAGCCCGGCGATCGAGGCCAGGGTGACGGCGTCGAGGACATTGGGGCGTCCCGGCGCCGCGGGTTCGGCGCGGGCGGCGGCGGCGGCGGGAACCGCGGCCTTGGCGCGGGCGTCGTCCTCGGGCTGGCGACCGACCTTCTTGCCCAGCACATTATAGAGCTGGAACAGGACGAAGGCGGCGATCACGGCGAAGATGACGATCTGGATCTGGACCGGCGGCACTGGCGATTCCTGACTGGCGGCCGCGGAGCGGCGCGACGTGTGACGATTAGGGGCTCATATGGGGCCGCGCAACCTGAACCGCCCCTGAGCTTCCGCGAGCGTCGTTGCCGCACCCCCCGAGCCCGTGCTAGTCGCCGCGCCTTCCGGGCGCCATCGAGCGCGCCTCAACCCTTTCAAGACAGACCCCGCCGATGACCGACGTCGCCCCTCCCTCCGATCCCGCCACCGGCGCCCCCGCCGCCGATCAAGGGCCGCAGGGTCCCGGCTTCCGCATCGTCGCCCAGTACGTCAAGGACCTCTCGTTCGAGAACCCCAAGGCCCCGGACTCGCTGCGCATTGACGGCAAGCCGGCGATCGACATGGGCGTCGAGATGAACGCCCAGGGCCGCCCCGACGGCCTGTTCGAGGTCGAGCTGCGCCTGTCGATCAAGGCCTCGACCGACGCCATGACGGTGTTCAACGTCGAGCTTCAGTACGGCGGCCTGTTCGCCCTGCACGGCGTGGCCGAACAGGACATCGAGCCGCTGCTGCTGATCGAATGCCCGCG
>NZ_DASWNO010000270.1:0-1540 GCF_036399195.1 Brevundimonas sp. | reverse complement strand
GCCTCGGCGCGGTCGGCTTCGCGCTGGGCGCGCTCGGCGGCGCGTTCCTGGGCCTTCTTGCCCGGCTGCGCCTTGCTCGGGTTGTTGGACTGGGTCCACTTCACCTTGTCGGCGAGGGCCTCGTCCTGGCTCAGGAAGCGGGCCACGCGGTCGGTTGGCTGGGCGCCCTTGGACAGCCATTCCGAGATCCGGTCGGCCTTCAAGGTGACGCGCTTCTGCTCGCCGTCGCGCGGCAGCATCGGGTTGTAGGTGCCGACGCGCTCGATGAACTTGCCGTCGCGCGGCGAGTGGCTGTCGGCGACGACGATGTAGTAGTAGGGGCGCTTCTTGGCGCCGCCGCGGGCCAGACGAATCTTCAGCATTTTCGGTCTCTTTCGTTAAGTCGGATTATTTCTTGGGAGGGAAGCCCGGCAGGCCCGGAAGCCCCCCTGGCAGTTGTCCGCCGCCCAGCCCCGCCAAGCGGTCCTGAAGGGCTTTCATGTCATCGGCGCTGGGCTCGGGCATGCGGCCGCCCCCCATCGCCTTGAGGCGGGCCATGTCCGGCCCACCCATGCCTGGAATCTGGCCACCGCCGCCGAGACCGCCCATCATGGCGGCCATCTGCTTCATGCCCTTGCCGCCCTTGGACATGGACTTGACCATGTCGGCCATCTGGCGGTGCTGTTTGAGCAGCCGGTTGATGTCCTGCACCTCGACCCCGGCGCCCTTGGCGACGCGCTTCTTGCGGCTGGCGTTGAGCAGGTCGGGCTTCTTGCGCTCGGCCTTGGTCATCGACGAGATGATGGCTTCCTGACGCGCGATCATCCGGTCGTCGACGCCGCCCTCGGCCATCTGGGCCTTCATCTTCGCGACCCCGGGCAGCATGCCCATGATGCCCTGCAGCCCGCCCATCCGCTTCATCTGCTGCAGCTGGGCGGCGAGGTCGTTCAGGTCGAACTGGCCCTTGGCCAGCTTGCGGGCCATGGCCTCGGCCTTGGAGGCGTCCAGCTCCTGCGACGCCTTTTCGACCAGGGCGACGATGTCCCCCTGACCCAGGATGCGGCCGGCCACGCGGCGGGCGTCGAACACCTCCAGCGCGTCGACCTTCTCGCCCGCGCCGATGTATTTGATCGGCAGGCCGGTGACGGCGCGCATAGACAGCATGGCCCCGCCGCGACCGTCGCCGTCGGCGCGGGTCAGGACCAGACCGGTCAGCGGCAGGCGTTCGTGGAAGGCGCGGGCGGTGCGGACGGCGTCCTGACCGGTCAGGCTGTCGGCGACCAGCAGGGTCTCGACCGGCTTCGCGATGGCGGCCACCTCGGCCACCTCGGCCATCAGGGCCTCGTCCAGGGTGATCCGTCCGGCGGTGTCGAGGATCAGGACGTCATAGCCCTGAAGCTTCGCCGACTGCAGCGCCCGGCGGGTGATCTGGACCGGCGACTCGCCCGCCACGATGGGCAGGGTGGCGACCTCGATCTGCTGGCCCAGCGTGGCGAGCTGCTCCATGGCCGCCGGACGACGCGTGTCCAGCGAGGCCATCATGACCTTCTTGCGATCGAAC
>NZ_DASWNO010000269.1:0-4082 GCF_036399195.1 Brevundimonas sp. | reverse complement strand
GACCGCACAGATAGCCCCATCCGACGTCGTCGGCTTCTGGAAAGAGGCTGGTCCCGCGAAGTGGTTCGCCAAGGACGACGCCTTCGACGCCCTGTTCCGCGAGCGGTTCGAGGCGGCGCACTTCGCGGCCGCCCGGCGCGACCTGGACGGTTGGGTCGAGACGCCCGAGGGGGCGCTGGCGCTGCTGATCCTGCTGGACCAGTTTCCCCGCAACGTATGGCGAGGCACGGGCCACGCCTTCGCCACCGATCCGCTGGCCCGGCGCTTCGCGCTGCGGGCGCTGGAGCGCGGCTTCGACCAGGCGGTGGAGAACGACCTGCGGCGCTTCTTCTATCTGCCGCTGCAGCACGCCGAGGATCTGGCGCTGCAGGCGCGGCAGGTCGCCTTGTTCCAGAAAATGGAGCGCGACCCGAGCGACCGCTGGGCCGAGCACCATCACTCGATCATCGCCCGCTTCGGCCGCTTCCCGCACCGCAACTTCGCGCTGGGCCGGGAGACGACGCCGGATGAGCGAGCCTTCCTCGAAGAGGACAGTTTCCGGGGCTGAGGCTTCCGTCTCCTCCCTGTCGCGCAGCGATGGGGAGGTGGCGCGGCGCGCCTTCGCGCCGTGACGGAGGGGGCGGCGGCGCCCCTCCACCACTTCGTGGTCCCCCTCCCCACGGTGTGGGGAGGAGACGGGTGCCCACGTTCCTGTGAGCAACCGAATCAGCGGTCTGCCAACAACTGCGAATCAGGGACACTGTGTGCTCATGAACGCCGCCGTAGCCCTCGCAGACCTGCACGCCCGCGCCCGGAGCGATCTGGGCGCCGTCGCCGCCGATCATCCGGAGTGGCAGTATCTGAACCTGCTGCGGGACATCCTCGACAACGGCACGCGGCGGGACGACCGGACGGGGACCGGAACGCTGGGCGTGTTCGGGCGGCAGATGCGGTTCGACCTGTCGAAGGGCTTTCCGGTCCTGACGACCAAGAAGCTGCACCTCCGCTCGATCATCGTCGAACTGCTGTGGTTCCTGCGCGGCGAGACCAACATCGGCTGGCTGAAGGACAACGGCGTCAGCATCTGGAACGAATGGGCCGACGCCGAGGGCGAGCTGGGTCCCGTTTACGGCAAGCAGTGGCGGTCGTGGGCGGCGCCGGACGGGCGGGTGATCGACCAGATCACCAAACTGGTCGAGGGGCTGAAGACCAACCCCAACAGCCGCCGCCACATCGTTTCGGCCTGGAACCCGGCCGACGTGGACGACATGGCCCTGCCGCCGTGCCACTGCCTGTTCCAGTTCTTCGTCGCCGACGGCAAGCTGAGCTGCCAGCTGTACCAGCGCTCGGCGGACGTCTTCCTCGGCGTGCCCTTCAACATTGCGTCCTACGCCCTGCTGACCATGATGGCAGCCCAGGTGTGCGGGCTGGAGCCGGGCGAGTTCGTCCACACCTTCGGCGACGCCCACCTGTATCTGAACCACATCGAGCAGGCGGAACTGCAACTGACGCGGGAGCCCCTGCCCGCCCCGGTCATGACAATCGCCCCCCGCGACGACCTGTTCGCCTACCGGCTGGAGGACTTCGTGCTCGAGGGTTACGAGCCGTGGCCGCACATCAAAGCGCCGGTGGCGGTCTGAGGTCATGCACCTGAAGACCCTGCAGGCCGATGTCCTGCGCATCTCCGACATCTACGCCGCCGAGCACGGGATCGACCGCTCCGGCGACTGGGCCCTGCTGAAGGTGCAGGAGGAACTGGGCGAGCTGACGGCCGAGCACCTGCGGATGAGCGGGCGGGCGCGGGGCGTGGCGGATGCGGACAAGCTGGGCGACGAGGCGGCGGACGTGCTGGGGATGCTGCTGATCTATTGCGACGGCGCAGGGATCGACATCGAGCAGGCAATGCAGCGGAAGTGGCTGAAATGGCTCGGCGAATGACACGGTTTCTGGAGCGGCGTCGGGCCGCCCTCATCGCATCCGGCGTAGCCGGGTTGATGTGCGTGGGCCTGTACTGGCAGTGGCTCAGCCATGAGGCCAAACAGGCGACCTTCCTCATCTACTACCTGAAGCTTGCCCCGCATTTCCCCGCAGGAGAGGTCGATCGGCTGGCCCCCTCGCCGGACTTTCTGGTCATCTATTCCCTGGTGACGGGGTTCGCCCTGGCGTTCGCGGTGATCCAGTGGCGACTGGAGCCGCGCTGATGGTCGCCCAACTCGCCCTGGTCGTCGCCCGGGCGCGCAACGGCGTCATCGGCCGGGACGGGGACCTGCCGTGGCGGCTACGCAGCGATCTGCAGCGGTTCAAGGCGGTGACGCTGGGCAAGCCGGTGATCATGGGCCGCAAGACGTGGGAGAGCCTGCCGCTGAAGCCCCTGCCGGGCCGGTTGAACCTGGTGCTGTCGCGCGACGGCTCGTTCGCGGCGCAGGGGGCGGTGGTGTGCGCCAGTCTGGACGAGGCGGTCGAGATCGCGCGCGAGCAGGCCGAGGACGACGGGGTCGACGAGATCTGCGTCATCGGCGGCACCTGCCTGTTCGAACGCGCCCTGCCTCGGGCGCGGCGGCTGTATCTGACCGAGGTCGAGGCGGAACCGGAGGGCGACGCGGTGTTTCCAGCATTCGACGAGAAAACGTGGACGGAGGTATCGTCTGAACCTCACCCTGCGGGCGACCGGGACGATCATCCCTTCGTCTTCCGCGTTCTGGAACGACGTTGAAGGAGCGGAACCATGCTGATCGTGACCACCAATGAGGCGCCCGGTTATCGAGTGGTGAAGACGCTGGGACTGGTGCGGGGCATCACGGTTCGGTCGCGGAACGCCATCAGCGACATGGTCGGCGGGCTGCAGTCGATGCTGGGCGGCCGCGTCGGGGTCTATGTCAAGCTGGCGGAGGCGTCGCGGGCCGAGGCCTATCAGGAACTGGTCGAACACGCGCAGGCCATGGGCGCCAACGCCGTCATCGCCATGCGCTATGAGGCGAATGAGATCATGGAGGGCGTCACCGAGGTGCTGGCCTATGGCACCGCCGTGGTGGTCGAACCGGCCGACTGAGACGCCTCCGGCATCGCGTCGGTGCCGCACAGCCGGTCCCAGAAGCGGAAATACAGGCCGTAGTTGGTCTTCATATGGGTGTGGTGCCGGCTGTGGTGCGTGGCGGTGATCAGCTGCGCGCCCGGCCCGGAGCGCACCCAGCGGTCCGGCCACATCTCCCAGCCGCAGTGGTTCATCACCGCCGTCGCGGTCATCAGCAGCAGCAGCGCCGCCAGCACCCACAGGTTCACCGGGATCAGGAAGACCAGCGCCGGCAGCAGCCAGGCCGTCAGCATCGCCTCGGCGGGATCGAAGGCGAAGCTGGCGAAGGGACTGGGTTCGCGTGAGCGGTGGTGGCCGGCGTGGGCCCAGGCGAAGAACCGCCGCCCGTGCAGCAGCCGGTGCGTCCAGTAGTAGTGGGCGTCCTGGATCAGCAGCAGAAGGACGAGGCTGACCGGCAGCCACCACAGCGGCAGGGCGGCGGGGTCGAGATAGACTTTCGTGCCTCCCGCCTTCCACGCTTCGAGCGCGACGGCCGCCGGGAAGGCGTAGAGGGGGGTTGAGATCAGCGACTGTCGGGTTTCGCGCAGCATCAGCGCCTTCGACGGACTATCGCGGTTCAGCTGGCGCCCGACGCCGCGCCGGCGGCCCCACTGCATCCACCAGACCCCTCCGGCGACGAGCAGGTAGCGGACGCCGATGATGGCGCTGAGCCAAAGCGTCGTGATGAAAAGGGCCAACGGGTCGAGCGAGGGCACGGCGCGGCCTAGGCCAGGCCGAGCGCGTCGGCCACGGCGGCGGCGAAGCGCGAAAAGCGGGTTGCGACGTCGCCCCGGGGATCGGCGAGGACGGTCGGCAGGCCGGCGTCGCCGCCCTGACGCACGGCGGCGTCCAGGGGTAGGTCGCCGAGGAAGGCGATGGACAGGCGTTCCGCTTCCGCCCCGCCTCCGCCATGACCAAAGACGGGACCCGTCATGTTCTCGATGAGGCCGAGGGTGGGCACGCCGACCTTGTCGAACAGCCGAAAGGCGCGGCGCGCGTCGGCGAGGGCGACCTCCTGCGGCGTGGTGACGAT
>NZ_DASWNO010000268.1:0-1793 GCF_036399195.1 Brevundimonas sp. | reverse complement strand
GCCTTCCTCGTCACGGAAGTACTCGGCCTGGGCCAGTCCGGTCAGGGCTACGCGGGCGCGGGCGCCGGGAGGCTCGTTCATCTGGCCGTACACGAGGGCGCATTTCGAGCCCTCGGTCGAGCCGCCGTTCTTGGCCGGGTCCACGTTCACGTTGGACTCGATCATCTCGTGGTACAGGTCGTTGCCTTCGCGGGTGCGCTCGCCCACGCCGGCCAGAACCGAATAGCCGCCGTACGCCTTGGCGATGTTGTTGATCAGCTCCTGCATCGTCACGGTCTTGCCGACGCCGGCGCCGCCGAACAGGCCGATCTTGCCGCCCTTGGTGTAGGGGCACATCAGGTCGATGACCTTGATCCCCGTGACGAGGATTTCCGACGAGGTCGACTGCTCCTCGAAGCTCGGGGCCTCGCGGTGGATCGGGCGGTACATGGTGGTCTTGATCGGGCCCTGCTCGTCGATCGGCGCGCCGACGACGTTCATGATGCGGCCCAAGGTGCCCGGGCCGACCGGCGCCAGGATTGAGGAGCCCGTGTCGGTCACCGGCTGGCCGCGAGTCAGGCCCTCCGAGGTGTCCATGGCGATGGTGCGGACCATGTTTTCGCCGAGGTGCTGGGCGACTTCCAGAACCAGGGTGAAGGGCAGGCCGGTCTTCTGGTCGACGTTCTGGGTCTCCAGGGCGTTCAGGATCGCGGGCAGCTGGCCCTCGAACTCGACGTCGACGACCGCGCCGATGACCTGGGCGATGCGGCCCACGCCGGTGCCCTTGGTGACGATGGCGTTGCCGGTCGGGGCGGCGCCCTGGGCGTGATCAGGGGCGGCCGTCTTGACAGCGGTCTTGCGGGGAGCGGCGGGCTTCTTGGGGGCGGCGGTGTCGGTCATCGGTTCGTTCCGTTCGGAAGGTCTTGTCTGTGCGGGAGTCGGATCAGAGCGCTTCGGCGCCGGCGATGATCTCGATCAGTTCGGTGGTGATCTGGGCCTGGCGCTTGCGGTTGTAGCTCAGGGTCAGGGCGTTGATCAGGTCGCCGGCGTTGCGCGTGGCGTTGTCCATGGCGCCCATCTGGGCCCCGAAGAAGCTGGCCTGGTTTTCGTACAGCGCGGCGAGGATCTGGGTCGTGATATTGCGCGGCAGCAGGGTCTCGAGGATTTCCTCCTCCGACGGCTCATAGTCGTAGACGGCGCCGTTCAGGTCGATCGGCGGCGCGTCTCCGTCGACCACCGCGGGGATCAGTTGCTTGGGCGTCGGCACCTGCGAGATGACCGACTGGAAGCGGCTGTAGATCAGGGTGACGACGTCGGCGTTGCCGGCCTCGAACTCCTCGGCGATCAGGGCCGCGATCGGTTCGGCCGCGGGCAAGCCGATGACCTTGTGGTCCGACATCTCGAAGGTGCGGACGATGCGGCTGCCGTAAACGCGCGACAGGCCGTCGCGAACCTTGCGGCCCACGGCGATGATGCGGACGTCCTTGCCGTTGTCGAGCAGGCTGCGGATGCGCTCGCGCGCGGCCCGGATCACGTTGGTGTTGAAGCCGCCCGCCAGACCCTTGTCGCCGGTGGCGACGACGACGAGGTGCTTCTGGTCAGAGCCTGTGCCCGCGAGCAGACGCGGGGCGCCGTCGCCCGAGACGCCGGCGGCCAGATTGGCGATCACCGCCGCCATCTTGCGGGCGTAGGGGCGCGCGCTCTCGGCCTGATCCTGGGCGCGCTTCAGCTTGGCCGCGGCGACCATGTTCAGGGCCTTCGTGATCTTCTGCGTGGACTTCACGCTTCCGATCCGATTGCGCATTTCCTTGAGG
>NZ_DASWNO010000267.1:0-2836 GCF_036399195.1 Brevundimonas sp. | reverse complement strand
GCCGACGAGTTCGGCATGACGGTGCGCCGCGTGTCGGAATCCGACGTCGAGGCGGGCTTCCTGTCCGACGCCATCGACGACGAGGCGGTCACGCCCCGCGCGCCGGTGGTGGCCATCATGGGCCACGTCGACCACGGCAAGACCTCGCTGCTGGATGCGCTCCGCACCACCGACGTGGCCGCGGGCGAGGCCGGCGGCATCACCCAGCACATCGGCGCCTATCAGGTGAAGCTGGCGACCGGCGAGGCCGTGACCTTCCTCGACACCCCGGGCCACGCGGCGTTCAGCGCCATGCGGACCCGCGGCGCCAACGTCACCGACATCGTCATCCTTGTGGTGGCCGCCGACGACGGCGTCATGCCGCAGACGATCGAGAGCATCCAGCACGCCAAGGCGGCCGGCGCCCCGATCATCGTGGCGGTCAACAAGGTCGACAAGCCGGACGCCGATCCGCAGAAGGTCGTCAACGAACTGCTGCAGTACGAGATCATCGGCGAAGCCCTCGGCGGCGACACACAGATCGTCGAAGTCTCCGCCAAGGCGCGCACCAATCTGGACGGCCTGCTCGAGGCCATCCTGCTTCAGGCCGAGGTCATGGACCTGAAGGCCGACCCGGAACGCTCCTCGGAAGGCGTGGTCATCGAGGCCAAGCTGGACAAGGGTCGCGGTCCCGTGGCCACGGTTCTGGTCAAGCGCGGCACGCTGAAGCGCGGCGACATCGTCGTGGCCGGCTCGGCCTGGGGCAAGGTTCGCGCCCTGCTGAACGAGCGCAACGAGCAACTGACCGAAGCCGGTCCGTCTGTCCCGGTCGAGATCCTGGGCCTCGACGAGGCGCCCAGCCCGGGCGAGCCCTTCGCCGTGGTCGAGAGCGAGGCTCGCGCCCGCGAACTGACCGAATATCGCGCCCGTCTGAAGCGCGAGAAGCTGACCGGCGGCATCAACCAGGTCTCGCTGGTCGACATGATGTCGAAGCTGCAGTCCAAGAAGGTCTCGGAACTGCCGGTCCTCATCAAGGCCGACGTCCAGGGCTCCGCCGAGGCCATCGTCGGCTCGCTGGAGAAGATGGGCAACGAGGAGGTCCGCGCGCGCACCGTGTATTCGGGCGCCGGCGGCATCACCGAGAGCGACGTGCAACTGGCCAAGTCGGCAGGGGCCCCGATCCTCGGCTTCAACGTCCGCGCCTCAAAGCAGGCCCGCGACCTCGCCGAGCGCGAAGGCGTGGAGATCCGCTACTATGCGATCATCTACGACCTGCTCGACGACATGAAGGGCGTTCTGTCCGGCATGCTGGCGCCGTTGCAGCGGGAAACCTTCCTCGGCAACGCCGCGGTGCTGCAGGTGTTCGACATCTCCAAGACCGGCAAGATCGCCGGTTGCCGCGTGTCCGAGGGCGTGGTCCGCAAGGGCGCGAAGGTCCGCATCATCCGCGACGACGTGGTGGTGCTGGAGCTGGGCACCCTCACGACGCTCAAGCGCTTCAAGGACGAGGTCAACGAGGTCCCGTCGGGCCAGGAGTGCGGCATGCATTTCCAGGGCTTCCAGGACATCAAGGCCGGCGACTACATCGAGTGCTTCACCGTCGAAGAGATCAAGCGCACGCTGGACTAGGGACCGGGCGGAATGTGGCTCCGCGCCGTCATTCCGCCCCATCCATTCGGGATGAGTTCGCCATGCGCCGCATCCTGACTGTTCTTCTCGCCGTCTCCGCCGTCGCCTCTCCGGCGGCGGCGGAGACGCGCTATCTCGCCTTCGACGCTTCGGACCGGCTGACTCAGGCGCTCACCCGCGGCATCACCCTCGAGGCGGACCGGGGGCTGTTCGGCGCCATCAGCGTGCGCCGGATCATTTCGACATCTCAGCGCGGCTCGGCCGACATCCGCCGCGGCGGCCCGGACGCGGTGCGTCGGGCCCTGCCACAAGGTGCGACAGAGACGTCCGTCTATTCGATAACGCCCGAGGGCGGCGGCCGCGCGCTGGGGCGGGCCCTGTGCCCCGGCTCGGACGAGGCGTGGATGGTGCTGGGCCGGGTTCGGCTGGCGCGCCCCCTGACCGTGCACGCCGTTGGCCGCTGGCCGGACGGCGCCTACCGCCACTGCACCAAGCTGTCCTACAGCTGGCGCGGCGAATGGGCCGGGCTCCCCGCCGGCGCGACCTCCGAGGCGCCCGACGCGCCTCCCGCGCGATAGGCGTTCACCTCGGCCTCCGCCCTCGCTAAGGTTGGGATGATGACCGCCGCCGCCGCCCTGCCGCCCCACACCGGACTGAAGCGCCTCGCTGCCGCGCTCGGCGTGCTGTGCACGGCGTTGTTGCTGCTCGCCACGGAGAACCGCTTCGCCGTCGAGGCGGTGCGGGCGCTCGAGACCGGCGTCGGCGCCGTCGGCCAACGCGCGGCGCGGCTTGCCGGCGACATGCCTTCGCGCGCGGCGGAAGGCGTCGCCAGCGTGACGGAGGTCCTGCCATTCGCCGCCCCGGTCGCGGCCGCGCCCGGGGATGTGATGCTGGCGGGCGAGTTCGTCACCGCCGACGGCGCGACGCCCGGGTCGGTCGCCTTCGCCGCTGCCGAGGTGCGGTTTGGATCGGGGGAGACGTGGCGCACCCAGCCCCTCCGCATCGCCGCCGGCAGCGACCGGTTCGACGGGAGCCAGACCTTCGCCCGCCGGCTGAAGGCCCGCGCCGACGCACAGATCGAATTACGGCGCATCGTGCCGGCGACGGCCGACGGGGCGGTCTCGTCGACACCGCTCTGCGGCGGAGCGACGCCCGGTTCGATGGCGCTGCTGCATCGGGGCGCGCAGGTGGACGTGATGCTGTTCCACGCCGGCGCGAGTCCGGGGCC
>NZ_DASWNO010000266.1:0-2912 GCF_036399195.1 Brevundimonas sp. | reverse complement strand
CGACTCGGCGCGGCGCTGGACCGGCTGGAGGCGGCCGAGCCCGGACTGACCTCCGTGGTCCTGCCCGGCGGAGCAGTCGGCGCGCACCGGCTCTACCTTGCCGACGAGGGCTTCGGCTACGCCGACGCCGACGGCGCCGTGGTGGACCGCTGGCGCGGCGCGGCGAGGGCCGAGACCTGGATCTTCGACCTGCACCACGAACTTCTGGCGGGCCACACCGGAAAGCTGGTCGCCGGCGGGGCCGGGCTCGCGCTGACGCTGATGATCCTGACCGGTCTGGTCGTCTGGATCCCCTCCTGGCGCGCCTCGGGCTGGCGCGTGTGGCCCCGCTCCGGCGCGCGGCGCGAACTGATCGGCAGCCATCGCAACCTCGGCCTGATCTTCGCGGTTCCGCTGTTCGTCTTCAGCCTGACTGGCGCGGCGATCGTCTTCCACGGCACGACCCAGGCCCTGCTGGGCGGCGCCCCCAAGCCGCCGACGCCTGTCGTGGGGTCCGGAGACGTCGACTGGACCCGCGCCCTGGCGGACGCGCAGGCTCGCTTTCCCGAAGCGACCCCGCGCATGGCCATTCGACCCGCCGCAGCGGGGAAGCCCGCCACGATCCGCTTGAAACAGCCCGGCGAGTGGCACCCCAACGGCCGCACGACGGCCACCATCGACCCCGCCACCAGCCGGGTGGTCGCGACCTCGGACGCCAACGCCCTGCCGCGCGGCATTCGCGCTTACAACGCCTTCTATCCCCTGCACGCCAGTTCGGTCGGAGGCTGGCTCTACGACGCGATGACGGTGCTGAGCGGCCTCGCCATGGCGGGGCTGGGCGCCGTCGGAGCCTGGGCGTTCCTCGTCAAGCCGAGGAACCGATCGCGGCGCTCAGCGTCGACTCGCTGACCCGCTGGCTCCGGCCCCGAGACGGCGCTCAGCGCGCCTTTGAGCCGCGGCTGGCCATCACGACCCAGCCCCCGCCGCCCGGCACCGGTCCGAACACACCTTCACCGCCTCCCAGTCGCGCGCCCACTTGCGCCGCCAGGAGAACGGCCGGCCGCAGACGGCGCAGGTCTTGCGCGGCAGATCGCGTTTGTCGGGCGCCTTGCCGAGATTGACGTGCTTGCGAGCCATGTCGCCAGAAGGCTTCCCTTTACGTGCACGTCAAGTTATGACGTGAGCCATGGCGACCGCCGACGATCATCGCACCTATTCGATCCGCCAGTTGTGCCGCGAGTTCGGCGCGACGGCGCGGGCCCTGCGCTTCTATGAGGACAAAGGGCTGCTGACGCCCGCGCGCAAGGGCCAGACGCGGGTCTACGACGCCCGCGACCGCGCCCGGCTGAAGCTGATCCTGCGGGGCCGCCGCATCGGCTTCTCGCTGCACGAGATCCAGGAGATGCTGGATCTGTACGACCACGACGACCACAACGCCCACCAGATGTCGGTCGCCCTGCGCCGCCACCGGGCCCAGATCGCGGCGCTGAAGCAGCAGCGCGAGGACCTCGACGCCGCCATCGAGACCGCCGAGGAAGCCTGCGCCGTCATGGAGCGGAAACTGGCCGAGTTCCGGCCCGATCTGCTGCCCGGCGCCGAGGAATACGCCGACCTGCTGAAGGCGCGGCTGAACCCCGACAACCACCACCAGCCCTTCAAAGCGAGAGCCTGAGCATGGCCTACAAGGCGCCTGTCCGCGACCTGACCTTCGTCCTGAACGAGGTGCTGGAGATCGACCGCTACGCCAACCAGCCCGGCTTCTCGGACGTGTCGTCAGACCTCGTCGGCCAGATCCTCGAGGAGGGCGCCAAATTCGCGGAGGAGGTCATCGCCCCCCTGAACCGCGTCGGCGATCAGGAAGGCTGCAAATGGGTCGACGGCAAGGTCACCGGCCCGACCGGCTGGAAGGAAGCCTATCAGGCCATGGTCGCCGCCGGCTGGCCCGCCCTGTCGGCCCTGCCCGAGCACGGCGGCCAAGGCATGCCGTCGGTCGTGGCCATGGCGTTCGGCCAGATGACCGCCGCCGCCAGCGCCGCCTTCTCGATGTATCCCGGGCTGACCGCCGGCGCCTACTGGGGCCTGAACGCCAACGGCTCGGACGAGCTGAAGGCCCGCTACCTGCCGAAGATGGCGACTGGCGAGTGGGGCGGCACCATGAACCTGACCGAGCCGCAGTGCGGCACGGACCTGGGCCTGATCCGCACCAAGGCGGTCCCGAACGGCGACGGCAGCTACAACATCACCGGCCAGAAGATCTGGATTTCGTCGGGCGAGCACGACTTCACCGACAACATCATCCATCTGGTGCTGGCCCGGATCGAGGGCGCGCCGGCGGGGATCAAGGGCATCAGCCTGTTCGTCGTGCCCAAGGTCTTCGTCAACGACGACGGCTCGCTGGGCGAGCGGAATGCGGGCGTCGGCTGCGCCGGGCTCGAGCACAAGATGGGCATCCACGGCAACGCCACCTGCGTCATGGCCTACGACAACGCCAGGGGCTGGCTGGTCGGGACCGAGAACAAGGGCATGGCCGCCATGTTCGTGATGATGAACGAGGCGCGCCTCGGCACCGGCCTGCAGGGTCTGTCGATCGGCACGGCCGCCTATCAGGCCGCCGTCGAGTTCGCCCACGACCGGTTGCAGGGACGTTCGCTGACGGGGGCGAAGAACCCCGACGGCCCAGCGGACTCCATCATGGTCCACCCCGACGTGCGCCGCATGCTGCTGGAGGCCAAGGCTTTCGTCGAGGGCGGCCAGGCCTTCACTCTGTGGACCGCGCTCCAGGCTGACCTGCAGCACTCGAACGACGAGGCGGAGGCCCAGAAGGCCCGGGACTACATGGGTCTGATCACCCCGGTGCTGAAGGCCTATCTCACCGATAAGGGCTTCCACGTCGCCAGCCTGGCCATGCAGGTGCACGGCGGCAGCGGCTACAC